>CAZCJC010000100.1:0-2595 GCA_964499025.1 uncultured Sangeribacter sp. | reverse complement strand
CTGATTTGAAGGGGAGTCTGGCCCCAGAATCTTTTTACACTTTGGCAGAAGAATGAGAAATTGGAAAAGCCGAGTCGGGAAGCAATCTCCTTTATCGAAAATTCTGACGATGTAAGATATCTGTGAGCATCGTTCATGACATACTCCCGAATCCACTCATTAGCAGTCTTTCCGCTTTGACTCTTACATACATGCGACAAGTATTTCGGTGTGACAGCCAATTCCTCAGCATAATAGGCCATATCATGAGGTTTTACAGGCATACTTATCAACAGGTCTAAGAATCTTTGATAGAGGAGCGCCGGTTGTGATATGTTATCAGTCTTCGGGCGAAAAGGTTCATTTTCAATCAATGAGAATATCTCAATCAGCAAAGCCGTTGCTGTCAGGATTACGATTACATTATCCTTATTGCTCTCACCCGAATTCTTCAAACGAAGTATATTTATATACGACCCAATCCGAGGCGCCGACTCATTGTCGAGCTTCAACACAGGGTTTGATTTCAACTTCATGAGCACTTCACGAATCTCAAGCGATGAGATATGACATGATATCAAATCAAGATTGGCGTAGATAAACGTAGCGTAGAAATCCTCACTGAATCTTATATTGAAATGGAAATCATTGGGATGGCAGACAAGAATCTCATCTTTTCCTACTGCATATTCTTTGCCATTAAGAATAGAGGTATGAGTACCCCGCTTCACTATACAGACACATAGCGAATCAAGACGATAATTTATATTGCCGTCTTCGTTATGCCAACCACCATGATATATAAACAAATCCTTTGAAAAGGTTTTTCCTTTCGGATTGTCACGCGTCACTGTGGGTATATCAACTATTTTCATAATCTAAGGTAAAAAGCAACATTCTTGCAGCCATTTACAACATTATATATTCTAACAAACCCAAGGTGCTCGTTGTTTTGAGTATCAAAGAATAAATTAAAAAAGAAACAATATGAAAATAATTGCAATAAATGGAAGCCCGCGTAAGGGTTGGAACAGTGATAAACTTCTGGATAAATGGGTAGAGGGCGTCATGTCGGTGCTCCCCGATGCGGAGGTGAAGAAAGTGAATCTTTACGACCTTAAATTCACGGGATGCCGCAGCTGCTTTTCTTGCAAGATGAAAGGTGGGAAATTTTTCGGCACCTGTCCGATTCCCGACGGCATCCATGATCTGCTGGCGGAGGTGCGCGAAGCTGATGCGGTGGCAATCGCATTACCTATCTACTACATGGACCTCAATGCCTACACAAAATGCCTGCTTGAGCGTATGATTTTCTCGGTAGCCCAATATTCCAGCCCAGCCGTCAGTCTGGCTCCCAAAAGGGTATCCTTCACGATGCTCTATACCATGAATGCGACCGAAGATGAGTTCAAGAATTATGGAATAGAAGCCCGATGCGCGCTTGAAGAAAGACTTTTGAGTCTTTTCTATTTCATGCCAGCACATCGGGTTACGGCCTTTGATACATATCAATTCACAGACTATGACAAGTATGAATCAAGTGCCTTCTCAGAGCCTGCCAAACGCCTCCAGCGTGAGGAGCAATTCCCAAGAGATTTGCAAGCAGCCTTCGATACGGGGTTGAAAGTGGCAGCAGAAATACAGGACCCCACAGTCAAAGCATCCCCCATCGACCATACCATACGATTTTAATAAATGTGTGCACACGCACTTGAGCAAACCTTATTTCTGTTTTGTCTTAAGATATGCTCTGAGTTGTTTGGGAGTCAAGCCTGAATGCCTCTTTACATATTTACCAAAGAAAGCCGGATTGTTGAAACCCAGACGAGCAGAAATCTCTTTAATTGATTCATCAGTATGGATCAGCGAAGTCCTGACATCAGTCATGATAGCCTCGTTGATCCATTCCATTGTGCACTTACCGCTTATCTGCTTCACAACTCGGGAAAGATAGTTAGGCGACACTAATAGAGCATCGGCATACCATCGCGCATCCCTGGGCTTTGGATAAGATTCTATCAGCAGCGTGGAAAACCGCTGATATAGTCGTTCGGCCGATTGCCTTGTTGGTATTTTTTCGCTATCTGCACCGGGAAGTGTGACAGAAGCAAGCAAATCCTCCATCAATGAAATTATTAAGAACCTTACATTTTCTATTCCCATTGAATATTTCTGAGTCAAGAGATCTCTATAGATCTCAAGGAGAGCTGCCACAGCTTCGTTAACATTAAAAACCATACAATTCCCATTCAACGACGTAAGTTGAGGAAATCCGATTGAACTCCTGCTCTCAAACGGCACTGTAGCCTCAATTCCACATAGCATCCCATCGCAATCTGGAGAGAAGAGAGCATCAGATATGAAGTCTCCTGCTTTATAAAATATTAGCTGGCCAGGCTCAGCCCTGAGAGAGATATCATTTAGAGTTATCGCCATTTTCCCCGTTGTCACATAAATGAACCCGACAAAATTCACTACAATTTTATCGGTGAGTTTTCTTAATGCTGAGAAATCGCGATAGAAGATAAAGTCAGAGCCAAACATCATCCCCTTAGCTTCGAAGTTAAGGTCTCTGATAGTCCATAACGGAGGAAGTGCATTTTGTGTCATATCTGT
>CAZCJC010000099.1:0-2781 GCA_964499025.1 uncultured Sangeribacter sp. | reverse complement strand
GCCGGACAGCGTTCACGCAAGCAGTCTCTCGCCTTAGAGAAAATGTTCAAAGAATTGCGTAAGCTCTCCGTAGGTATCTAACCCAGTTTCTAACCGCAGGTTGAGGATGTTCGTTATCGGCAACCTCCATCTGCACAATCATTTCGTATTAGAATATTATGAACGAAAAAGCCTTCAATGTAACAATGTTTGGCAAGATAGCCTCTCAGATTACAGAAACGTATGAAAAGAAGAATACCGATTATGGCAATTCATTCTCAGAAAGTATTGAGAAGTACGGATATGTTGCTGGTCTTGTCAGAATGTCTGACAAGCTCAATAGAGCTGAAAATCTGTTGCTTAAACAGGACACCGCTCTTGTGAATGATGAGAGTGCTGTCGATACTCTCCTTGACCTTGCAGCATATTCAATTATGCTTGCTATGGAAGTGCTTAACAAAAAGAAGTGATCATGGAAGTCTCAGTAAGGAAACAGACTAATGAAGAACTGATGCGTAGAGCTTGTGAGATGACCTTCAACGGAAAGTCTCATCAGTCGCTTCTGTCTATCTACAAGTCGGAACATTCTCCGGCCCGTACCCAGTTATTCTGGATTGAGTTCACAGAAATTCCGCTATTTGTTGCAACTCATCTCATTCGCCATCACGTCGGCTCCATTCCTTTTGAATTATCGAAGCGTGATGACCGGAGCAAGGATGTAACCTTCATTGAATCCGTTGATACAATGAATGGAAAGTTGAGCGACCTCCTTTATCATGTTCTCAGGGGAGAGAAGTCAGAGGCTCAATCCCTCATCACTGTCATTCAGAATGAGCTTGATGAGTGGAAAACTAAGTACGACCGAATGACTCCCGTCAAGCTCGGGTTGTGCATCAATGCTCAGTCGCTTATTGACATCTCAAAGTTGAGGTTCTGCAACATGGCTCATCCTCTCACTATTGAGGCGATGAAAGCTGTCCGGACTAAGATGTTCGATGTAGATGCTGACCTTGCGAAACTGATGGTTCGTAAGTGCGTCTATCGTGGAGGCATCTGTGGAGAGCCTAAGCCTTGTGGCTTCAATCACACCATATCATTCCGGCAGGAGCTAGCGGAGTATTTTTCGCAGTTCTCCGAAGCACAGAGACCCTTAAACGAATTTTCAACTCCATAAGGAATCGCAATGCTCAAAGTCATTCTTGAAGTGGTTAGTTCATTTACCAAAGAAGCCGAAACCGACATAAAGTCAATGTGCCGTAAATGGACTTTGATGTATGCTCGATACCTGTTTTATGACACTGCCATAAGATTAGGAGAAAAGCCTGTAAATGCCGCTCGTTTCATAGGTCGCAATCGGACTATGATATACCCATATAATAGGGCAGTTAGCGATTTGATATCCGTAGATCATCAATTCAGGAAGGATAGAGAGATAGTGTTTTCCCAAGCAGAAATCAGACTGAACAATGGCAAAAATTGAAAAGAATCTCCGTAAGCTAACGGATGAAGAAATTGAGATCATTGCATTACGGTGGGCAAAAGAGAAATTTCATCTAACCAACCGAAATGTATGCTGTTTTGCATCCGGACTTGAAATAGCTCGTAACTGGCTTGTTGAAAACCTCTCCGAATTTCTTCAGGAGGAAGGATTATTCATGCAGAATGAATATTTCCGACGCAGGTTTGAAGCGCTTAGACGTTCCGGTATTCCTTTGACTCCGGAACATCATAAAGAGTTTGAAGCAGCTAAGAAAGTTGGCGAATTGCTCATTGAAGCGTCCAGAATAATGAAAGAAAACAAAGTTCTATCGTAATATCGAATGAAACATCTCCACCCATACCTATACGAAATCATCCACGATATTGTACAAAAGCGCATTAGTGAGAAGAAATTTCCTTATGTTGCTATTGCTAATGATGTGATGGCAATGGTAAGGTCAGACGTTCTTTCCTCGCTTGATGAGATGGAGCAGGAAGGTCTTATAACTAATTCTCAAAATATCAATGGTGTTGCCTTATATAGACCCTTAAAAGAATAAGAAGATGAAAACAATAATGTTTAATGATGAGCCCTATAGACTGACTGATTCAGTTCTGCGTGGCGTAAAGACACACACTCGAAGAATAGTTCCAGACTCCCATATAGAGGCTTATGAGAAGTATAAAGCATCCACTCCCGGAGCTTGTCTTTCAATTGGTGAGTTTCTGATTAAGAGAGGTTATGCCCGTTATGGCGTTGGCGAAATTGTAGCCATTGCTCAACGCTATATGGACCTCGGTTTGTCGCCCTCATTCATCCACACAAAGAAGGATCACTCCAAAAAGAATAAAGAACGACCCATCGGGGAACTGCCCGGCTGGACTAACAAGATGTTTGTTGCGGCCGAGTTTATGCCGAAACACATCAAGGTACTCGGTGTTAAGGTCGAGAAGCTTCAGGACATCTCCAATGATGACATTTCAGCAGAAGGTATCATTGAGATAGTGCCCGGACGTATCTATACTACCGCTCCCGGAAAAGAGTCTGCAATCATCCGTGCTCGAAATCTCAGAGGTGCCTACATCAATTTGATTGATGGTGTCAGCAAGAAAAGAATCTTCCGGAAGAACCCTTATGTATATGTGTTCATCTTTGAGTTGATAGACTGACTTTTCGGAATATTGTCTATATGACACCCTATGACTTGTAAGTAAAAGTTAAATAAATATTTCTATTGTAATAGGCTGAAAATTAAATGTTTATATGTTTTCGCATATAAAATTTAATGGCTATCTTTACAGTAGAAAATTAAAAATAACCTC
>CAZCJC010000098.1:0-2790 GCA_964499025.1 uncultured Sangeribacter sp. | reverse complement strand
AAAAGCATAATAATTACCTTAGTCCGGTTTTGAGCGCCGCTTTTTGCCAAGTCGCCTCGGTCACAATCGGGAGATTGCTCCCTCCTTGACTTGCAAAGATCGGCTGCTCAAAACCGCCCCTGGAGGTAAAAATTTTATGATTCGCTGCCTAAAAGGAACTTTTGTTTCAGCTGTGTATATATTTGCATATAAAATAAGCGATTGACAAGTAAAAATTTACACTCATCAATCGCTTGAATTCTAAATTTTAAGTATTTCGCAGAGCCACTTATTTCCGGCCAATCACATTGATTTACTCTGCGTAAAGGTTCTCCTCCTTCTGAGGAATATATTTTTCAACCAATTTACTTATCTTTTGTAAATCCGGTTTCTTGTTGACATAATCGATCAGTAAGCCGATTGGATACAGATCAGGATCTGACGCAGACTGAAAGTCGGCCGCATCTTCCGAATAGTCCCCATCCTCCACCGCATCTTCTTCAATTGCATAGTCGCTGAACGCAATCGCGCGGTCAGCATCTTTATGCCGTTCGATACCTACCAACAAAGTAGTTGGAATAATACTTAACTGAGGATCTTCACCCCACACTTCTGGATTATTGATGACTTCTGCCACTTGTGCGGCTATAACGTCAGTGAGTTCTTTTCTTGTCATAAGTAAGTTGTCAAAATTAGTTTATATTCTCACCATAGTAAGCTTAACATTGAAGCTAATGTTTCAAACTTACTTAGTAAGTTTTTATTACCATAACGCACCAATCCCTGAAATGGTTCCCCCTACTATGATCACCGCTCATCTCCTATACATATACATAGATCATTTCAAATTAGCAAATTTCAATATCTGCCGTAAGGAATCCTTAGTTTGTTTTCTATTGAATGTGGCTAAACTAATTTTTCATAAACATTTTCGATATATTTTGGAGATGTTTTTTTCATTTGAAGGAAGCTGTGACAAAATGTAAATTTTGACTTAGTCCTCTAAAGTGTGTCAGAATGGGTCAGATGCAAGACGAATTCCGATAGCAACGCACCAAATGGCCTATTATGACACACCATCATAAAAAAGGGGAAAGCAGCTCAAAAGATTCGGAAAGGTCAATAAAAGAATTTATAGCAGACGTTTCTTAACTTTCATAACTAAAGTGACTCGCAGAAATTAATGAATAGATAAAACGCAGTGATTTTGAATTAATTTTGGGTTCGGCTGAAGGAGCATAGCGGGCTATATAACTGAAAGAGAGGCCAAAAGTAATACAAAAGAACCGGTTTTAGCATTCATTTATCTCATATTTTTTAATGAATTAATTTTGTTAGTAAGTTTGAAAAATTAGCTAATAGTTATTTTTGGAATTTGAGCGATTGGATTTGTTTCATGAGGGAAGGAGCATAGCGGGCTATGCAACTGAGCGAAAGGAACAAAAACAACGTTCAAAAACAAAAATAACATTAGCTTCAATGTTAAACTTACTATGGTGATAATATAAACTAATTTTGAAAACTTACTTAAGCTACTTAGTTTATACAACTTCATTATTTTATTGCTAATTTCGCAAATGGAGGAGCAGGGAAAACGAGAAAGTAGGTTCACTTAACTATAAAAAGAATCTTATATGAGAATAGTCATTCAAAGAGTTTCGGAGGCTAAGGTTTGTGTCGACGGAGAAATAAAAGGGGAAATAGGCGCAGGTTTAATGATTCTTGTCGGGGTTGAGAACGGAGACACAGAAGAAGATGTGGAATGGTTGGCCCATAAGACGGTTGGATTGCGAATATTCAATGATTCCGAAAGGGTTATGAATCTGTCGGTAGAACAGATTGGAGGTGAGGTGCTTGCCATTAGCCAGTTCACACTCACCGCATCCACACGGAAAGGGAGCCGTCCGAGCTATATCCGGGCCGCACGCCATGAATTAGCCATACCGTTGTATGAAGCCTTTTGCAGAAAGGTAGCAGAGAAATTGGGTAAAAAAGTTAAGCGAGGTGTATTTGGCGCGGACATGCAAGTAAGTTTGACCAACGAAGGGCCAGTAACCATCATAATAGATTCCCGGTTAAGAGAATAGTCATTAACATCTTTCATTGAGCGGGCCATTAGCCTCTCGTTCTTGCAGGAAAGACAGAGCACAAATTCTTTGAAGTCACCTAAGTGTTGAAAAACAACAAACCATAAGTTCTTAAAAGTTTATTTAAACTGTCTCCAAACTTGTACATTCTTTTTCCTCTCCTCTCCTAAACTATTATAATATGATTTGGCGTGCTCAAGTATTTGGTTATAATTTAGGCCCCGACTCATAAAATATCAGCATGCTGATATTTTATGAGTCGGGGCCTAAAATTTCTTTTCACCTTGACATAGCTTCCTATGTCGGCAAAACTAAAGACCAACTTTCCGGTATACCCTTTTAATTGTTCTGCAATACCGGAAATCTTATGTAATAGTTTTTCTATTCCTATTTCATTCGTAAGAATTAGGGGATCAAAACGCCATATCACACCATCTTTCCCTAAACGTTGAGAGAGACTTTTAAAAGTTTCTATCCTGTCTTCCATCTTTGCCACACGCGGCTCCAACCCCTCCTCTTTATAATCATTCAGGGTGTATTGAAAGTAGCAATGGATCCCTCGTTCTTCAAGTTCGTCAAGATATGAAATTAACTATCCACTGACTGTGTTTTACAGTCGGTGGATAGTTATCTTCTCGGATATGTGAAATATGATTAAAGTGTTACTTAGATTTTCTTCGACCCTGTGTATTTCCACAGATCTTTCTTAAATAGGGAATATTTC
>CAZCJC010000097.1:0-2803 GCA_964499025.1 uncultured Sangeribacter sp. | reverse complement strand
AGCGGAGCTGCAAGCGGAGCTGCAAGCACGTAAGGAACAATACGAATATTATCGTAATCTCTTACTTACCTTCAATTCCTCCGCCTACGGCTGCGGAACTGATGGCAAGCAAGAGATGGACAACGTAACTAATTGGGGGGGGCATAGTTACGTTATTGCATGGAAACCTATGGGCGAAATTGGTAAATTTATCAGGGGTAAACGCTTTGTGCGTACAGACATTATGGAGCAAGGAATACCATGTATCCATTATGGCGATATGTATAAGCACTACGGGTTATATGCTTCGGAGACTCCCGGTTTCATAAACGATGAAATTGCGAAAAAAATGCGATACGCCGAGAAAAACGATGTGGTAATAGTTGCCGCAGGTGAGAATAAAGATGACTTGGGAAATGCTCTTGCTTGGCTTGGAGATGAACCAGCTGCCGTTCATGACGCTTGTTTCATCTTTAAAAGCGATATGTTCCCCAATTATCTTTCACATGTTTGCCGCACTCGAAATTATCATAAGCAAATCCGTAAATTTGCGAACGAAGCAAAGATTTGCTCCGTATCTGGCGCAGACCTTTCAAAAGTAGTAATTCCGATACCTTCGTATGAGTTACAGGTAAAAATTGCATCGACCCTTGACCGCTTTGACGCTTTGGTTAATAACCTGACTTTAGGGCTTCCAGCAGAAATAAAAGCAGTGCAAGAACAATACGAGTATTACAGAAACAAGTTATTATCATTCCCTAAATATAAATTAAGTGCATAATGGGAAAGACATTAAAAGAAATAGCCCAAACGTTAAAAAATACCGAAAAAAAAGTGCAATTGATATATGCCTTTAATGGTGTTGGAAAAACTCGCCTTTCTCGCGAGTTTAAAGAACTAATTGCACCTAAGAATGAAGGAAACGAACAAGAAGACGGAAAAATAAAGGTTCTCTACTATAATGCTTTTACAGAAGACTTGTTCTACTGGGACAACGATTTGGAATCAGACTCGAACAGAAAGCTTAAAATACAACCCAATAGTTTTACCAACTGGGTGCTTGTGGAGCAAGGACAAGAACAGCAAATTACAAAGCATTTCCAACATTATACTAATGATAAACTAACACCTCGCTTTAATGAGGACTATAATGAAATTTCATTCTCTATAGAGGGAGGTAATGAAGAAAGTGTTGATAATATCAAGATTTCAAAGGGGGAAGAAAGTTGTCTGGTTTGGTGTGTGTTCTATAGTTTACTAAAACAAATCGTAGAAACACTAAATATAGCGGAAGATGACCTTCGGGAGACAGATAAATTTAATAATCTGGAGTATATATTTATAGATGATCCAGTTAGTTCATTAGATGAAAATCATCTGATAGAATTGGCTGTCAATATTACAGACTTAATAAAGTCAAACCAATCGGATGTAAAATTTATCATTACAACACATAACCCTTTGTTTTATAATGTTCTGTTCAATGAATTTAACAACCCTGAAAGACGTTATGGCTATAAGCCGAGATACTCTGCAAAATATCGATTGGAAAAACTTAACGATGGTACATATGACCTGATAGAGCAGAAAGAGGATTCACCTTTTTCTTACCATCTATTCTTGTTGACAGAACTTGAGAACGTCATAAAGTCAGGTGAGATAAAGAAATATCATTATAATTTTCTACGTCAAATTCTAGAGAAAACATCTACATTCTTAGGATACACAAAATGGAAGAGCCTGTTACCTAAAGACGAGCAAGAAACATATTATAACCGTATTATCAACATATGTAGTCATGGAAAACATTCAGGGGAAGAAACCTCATTGATTGATGATAAGGACAAGAAAGTATTAGAATATCTTGTAAGTGAGATCATACGGACATATCACTTTAGAGAGGAATCAATAGAATAAAGTAATGAAAATGGCACTGTATAACACTATAGCGGAATCCAATAATTTTATAGTACTTGATGAGTACGACAAGAGTTGTGTGGCGAGCGAGCCTGCCTTTGTTTATCAAACAGAGGCCTCATTGGAACGTGAATTTATTCAAGATTTGATAAATCAGGGATATGAGTATCGTTCAGATATTACTACGCCTAAAACATTGCTTGATAATATTAGAGTGCAACTCCAAGCTCTCAATGATGTTTCCTTTACTGACAGTGAATGGGATCGATACGTCGAAGAATATCTGAATAAACCAGGAGAATATCTTGTTGAAAAAACAAGAAAGCTTCAAGATGACTATATATATGATTTCGTTTTTGATGACGGTCATATAAAAAACATCTATCTGGTAGATAAACAAAATTTGACCAGAAACAAGGTGCAAGTTATATCACAATTTACCCAAGAAGGTTTGCATGTAAATCGGTATGATGTAACGATTTTAGTCAATGGTTTGCCTTTGGTTCAGGTAGAACTAAAAAAGCGAGGTGTTGCAATTAGAGAAGCTTTCAATCAGGTACACCGTTATTCTAAAGAAAGTTTTAACTCAGACAATTCATTATACCAGTACATTCAGGTTTTTGTCATATCCAATGGCACAGATAGCCGATACTTTGCTAACACTGTAGAGCGGAACAAGAACAGTTTTGATTTTACAATGAATTGGGCTAAGGCAAACAACACTTTGATTAAAGATTTAAAGGATTTTACCGCAACATTCTTTCAAAAAAATACACTTCTAAACGTGATATTCACATATTCCGTGTTTGATTCTAACAATACTCTGCTAATTATGCGGCCGTATCAAATAGCAGCAACAGAAAGAATCTTATGGAAAATTAAAAGTTCATATCTTGCAAAGAAGTGG
>CAZCJC010000096.1:0-3658 GCA_964499025.1 uncultured Sangeribacter sp. | reverse complement strand
GAAAACGTGTGATCTGATTCGCAAAAGATCCGGAAAATCCTTAATGGGCGCCATTTGTAATATGGAATCCTTAAGGATACGGATCGTATTGGATGCATGCTGTTGTGGGAAACAAGTGGCATGCATACTCTTGAGGAGAGTTGATTCCTAATATGCAAAGATAGTTAAAGAGATGGAAAAAAGAAAAAAGGGAACGGATAATTTTTAGATAATTAACTATATTCTAACGAAAAAGGTGAATTATTAAAGCGTTTTAATTAAAAGGTGAATATTTTTTGAATAAATGAGTGGAATGAGAGGCTCTTTTTGATTAGGGGCGGCGGTTCCACCGCTCGCCTGCTGGCAACTCCGTAGCTGTTGCGGTATGATTGGGGATAGCAGATGGCTCAACTTCGCTTCACCATCTGTTAACCACAGTATCGCGGTTCCACCGCTCCACGAATGCAGCAATTTTACACATGTCGGGAAAGTTCCACCGCTCCACGAATGCAGCAATTTTACACATGTCGGGAAGGTTCCACCGCTCCACGAATGCAGCAATTTTACACATGTCGGGAAAGTTCCACCGCTCCACGAATGCAGCAATTTTACACATGTCGGGAAGGTTCCACCGCTCCATGTATGCAGCTTTTACACATGTCGGGAAGGTTCCACCGCTCCACGAATGCATATGCTTTTGCCATTATGGGGAGGGTAGCGTAAGTTGTATATCCGGAGGAGCGGTGGAACCGCGATACCGTAGTTAGCCCTCGGTGGAGCGAAGCGGAACCCAGGGAAGGAACAAGCCAACTATCACAAACAGCTACGGAGTTGCCAACAGGCGAGCGGTAGAACCGCCGCCCTGAATATTAGTGTACATATGGGTGGCAGGAAGATAAAAAGTCAGGCAGCGCCAAAAGCGGCGCTGCCTGTGGATTAGGTGTAAGTAGTATGCTTACGGATAAGAGACCTATTTGATATAGGATTATTTTACGAGAACTTTAGTTGTCTTGTTACCCTGGCGGCGGATATAGAGACCGGGCTCGTTACCGCTAACCTTGATACCCTGGAGGTTGAAGTATTCTGCCTCTGCATTGTCAGCAGCCTCAATCTCATTAACTGCAGAACCGGCAGCCTTGATGTCAAGGGCAACTGTCTTGAGTGTAAGTTTGGGGAATGCCTCGTTGGTCATGGTGCAGATTGCGCCCTCAAAATCTTTCTTGAATGTGAACACACCATCGGCAGCTGTGTAATCTGCCTCCTCGATAGCAACTGCATCTTTGCCATCACCAACAGCCCATGCGAATACGGTAGCAGTTTCACCAGCCTTAGCCTGGCTTGAAAGGTCTACAACACCCTCTTCGGAAGCAGTAACCTCGAGAGCAGCCTGCGGAGAGTAGGTAAGTGTGCCCTTGACTGCCGGAACGCCCGGAAGGGTAGCGAATGTGAAGAGGTTGTTGGCGATATTGAGGTTGTTGACACCCTCGCTGAGTTTGAGGCAATCAGAAGTTGCGCCAAGTTTATTGTTCAGGAGGAAGATGTTAATGCTTGGAGCAGTAAGACCTGAAGCATCGAATGTAGCATAATCGTTGTAATGGAGAGCAAGGCTTGTGGCTGTAGAGCTTACGGGAGCGTAGTCTGTGTAGCCGTTAACCTGGAGATATGCTGACTCGAGTGCCGGTAATTTTGAAAGATCGGGCTTGAAACCATTGGCATTAGAATAGAAATTCTTGAGAAGCGGGAGCTTGCTGAGATCGAGCTCGCTGAATGCATTCTCACCATAAACTTTCTTGCCGGAAGATATTGCATTGGAGATATCCAGGTTGGTCATCTCCGGGAAATCGAGTGTCAGAGAAGTAAACTTGTTCGACTGGAGACTGAGGTTTACAAGCTCTGTATTCTTGCTCAGATCGATCTCGGTGAGATTATTGTTGTTGAGATGAAGTTTCTGAAGACCTTCGAGCTTGCTGAGGTCGATAGTGGTGACGCGAGCAGAAGTTGCTGCACCGGTTGTCCACGCATATGTACCGTTTACTGTAAGAGTAACGATAGTGGAGGGCTCACCCTTGATCTGGATCTTGTTGCCCTTTACTTTGGGGGCGATTTCGTCCCAACCGTCAACGACTACCCCGGGTTTTGTCGTATCGAAATCATATCCATTCTTTTCAATGGTGTAAGGACCTTCGAATTCACCATCACCCCAATCGATATAAACATTCTGACCCTCAGAGTCGATAAGACCGATTGTGAGGCCGTCTGCACCCTCCTCGGAAGCAACTTCCATTGTGAGCATTGTGGGAAGAAGGCCGGCAGATGTTGCGGAAGTAGTGGAGAGTGTGAAGTTGGGGAAGAGTTCATTGGTGATTGCACCTGTAAGATCTTTCACAGGAACGTAGAACTGGAATATGCCGGGTTCAGTCTCCTTGAAATAGGGGATCTCACCGTCAGCTGAAAGCTCTTTGGGTTCAGTCTCGCCGTCAAGGATAGCTGTCCATGTAAAGACAGAGGCAGTTTCGCCTACCTTAGCCTGTTTAGAGAGGTCTACGATATTCTTTCCTGAAAGTGGATTGATGATATTTTCCTGATTTGTATAAACGTAGTTTGCAGCATTGGAAGTCATGCCGGGTAACGGGAGGGTTTCAAAGGTGAAAGCATTGTTCACAATATTTAAACGCATCATCTTATCGGTAGTCGTATCCGGCAGCTTTATCTCGGTGAGGTTGTTATGACCGAGCATAACAGCCGTGCTCTTTGCAGGGAGGGGGGAAAGGTCAATATATGAGAATCTATTCCACTGAGCGTTAAAAGTCTTCAGGGCAGACATCCCCTCAAGTGACAGAGTTGACAGATCACAGCCGTTGAGGTTCAGAGTTGTAAGCTTCGTATTCTTTGAAATATCGAAATCATCGAACCACCCTAAAGCTGTGTATGAGTTACCGTTAAGATTTAACGATGTGAGGTTGGGAGCAACACTCCAATCGGTAGCAAGTATCTGGTTGTTACCTGCATCAGCATTCATCTCGCCGGTAACGGTATTGAAATTGTTTGACATGGTCACTGTCTTCAATACCTCGCTGTTGGGAAGGATGAGTTTTGTGAGCTTGTTGTCGTTCGCACCGATTTTTGTAGCGGAGGTAAGATCCGAGCAATCCAAAGTTGTAAGACTATTTCTTCCGGCATCGAATTCCAACAGTCCGGTCAAGCCTTTGAGGGTAATTGCCTTGATCCTGGCATCCTGACCACTTTTCTGATTCCAGGAAAAGTCAACATAATTTACTTTAGAGGCATCAGCTCCAAAAATTTTAACGATGGGACCTGCCAATTCACCTACGATTTCAGTGAATACCCATCCGGCTGCGTTATAGTCCGCTACCTGATAATCCTTGAGCTCACCATCTCCCCAGTCTATCTGGAGAGTGCCACCGGCATCAAGGGAGATGCTGAAAGCAAAATTGGATTCAACGGCTTCCCGGTCGAAGGTAAGAGTCATGATCGGGGTAGCTTCCTCTGCATCCTGGGCAAAGGCTGGTGCGCCAAAGCTGAACAGGGCTGCGAGCAATGAATAAGTAAAGATTTTCTTCATAAATCTGATGTTATGTGAAAAAATATTGGAATTATTTCCTTAATGGCGCCCATTTGAGAATCAAATGGATAAGAAGGTGACATAGTGCCATTTCGC
>CAZCJC010000095.1:0-4008 GCA_964499025.1 uncultured Sangeribacter sp. | reverse complement strand
CGAAAGGAACAAAGACAACGTTCAAAAACAAAAATAACATTAGCTTCAATGTTAAGCTTACTATGTTGATAATATAAACTTATTTTGAAAACTTACTTATAGTATTCAATCTTCAATTAACCATGAAAAATATTATAATCTTATTCTTGATCCTGGTGTCGGTAGGCTGCTCAAAAACTTCATCAGGTGAAACACAACCGGCCATAACATATGATTCTGCGCTGGAAAAAGAAGTTAAGAGAATAGTTTCAGGTCTTAGTCTTGAAGAGAAGGTGGGACAGATGTGTCAAGTTACCATAGAAGAGCTCCAATGTGATTCATTGGTAGATGGGGAGGTAATTCTTGACAGTACAAAAATTAATAAGGTCATCAGGGATTTCAAAGTCGGTTCTGTTCTGAATGTCCCGATGGGAAAGGCTCAGACAAAAGAAACATGGTGTAGAATTATCGGGGGAATTCAAAAGGCATCTATGGAATATATCGGGATTCCCGATATATATGGAGTAGATCAGAATCATGGTTCAACCTATACTCTTGGTGGAACCATGTTTCCTCAGGAAATCAATATGGCTGCCTCTCTTAACAAGGGTCTTGTAAGGGAGGCTGCGAAGATAACGGCCTACGAAGCGCGAGCATGTGATATACCCTGGGTATTCAATCCTGTTATGGATCTTGGACGAAATCCGGCATGGAGCCGAATTTGGGAAAGTTTTGGTGAAGATCCGTATATCAATAGTGCAATGGCAGTGGAAATGGTTAAGGGATATCAAGGTGAGGATAATAATCATCTGGGATCTCAGAATGTAGGGGCATGTCTTAAGCACTATATGGCTTATGGTAACCCCACGTCGGGTAAGGATAGGACCCCGGCTTCCATAAACCGAATGGACCTTCGAGAAAAATATTTCGCACCATATAAAGCTGCCATAAGGGCCGGTGCTCTTTCAGTAATGGTAAATTCTGCTCAGGTAAATGGGTTGCCAATGCATGTGAATCATGAATTGTTAACAGTTTGGCTTAAAGAGGAACTTGATTGGGACGGAATGATAGTATCTGATTGGGCTGATATCCATAATATCTGGAAACGGGATAGGGTGGCAGCCGATTATAAAGAGGCTATAGAGAAGGCAATCAATGCGGGTATAGATATGTCAATGACACCCAATGATGTGGAATTCTGCACTTTGCTAAAGGAATTGATAGAAGAGGGGAAGGTTCCAATGAGTCGGGTAGATGATGCCGTGAGCCGAATCATTCGTTTTAAGTTACGTCTTGGTCTATTTGAAACCCCAAATACCTTTTATAATGATTATCCCCTATTCGGTTCAGAAGAATTTGCCCAAAAAGCATTAATGATGGCAAACGAGAGTGAAATCCTTTTGAAAAATGAGGGAGGAATTTTACCATTGCCTGTTGGTAAAAGAATTCTTGTGACGGGTCCGAATGCGAATTCCATGAGGTCTTTGAATGGAGGGTGGTCATATACCTGGCAAGGATCAAATGATTCTGTTTTTCATCATCAATATAATACTATTTATGAAGCTATCTGCCAGGAGTTCGGTGAAAATAATGTGATTCTTGAGCAGGGTATGGATTATGTAGAAGATTTCGGAAAATGGGATGACTTGGAGAATATTCGAATCGAATCTGCAGTTGAAGCTGCTTCGCGTGCGGACGTGATAATTGCTTGTGTTGGGGAAAACTCATATTGCGAAACTGTTGGTAACCTTAAAGAGCTAACTCTTGCTGAGGAGCAGCGTAATCTTGTAAAGGCCCTTTCAAAAACAGGAAAACCAATAATCCTTGTTCTCAATGAAGGCCGTCCGAGGATAATACGAGACATAGAACCATTTGCTTCGGCCGTGATAGATATTCTTTTGCCGGGCAATTATGGTGGAGATGCGCTTGCTCAACTCCTGTCCGGGAAAAATAATTTCAGCGGAAGGTTACCATATACCTATCCTAAATGGACTAATTCTCTTACGACATATGATCATAAACCGAGTGAGACTGTAAAGAAAATGGAGGGAGCGTATGGCTATACAGCTGATATTGACGTCCAGTGGCCATTTGGTTTTGGTATGAGTTATACCACCTTTGAATATTCAGATATAAGAATAGATAAGAGTGAATTTACATCTAATGATAATTTGAAGATTTCCGTGTCAGTTAAAAATACGGGCACTATGGAAGGAATGGAGTCAGTATTGCTGTTTTCTTCCGATCTCCTTGCATCTGTTACGCCGGATTCATTTAGGCTGAGAGGTTTTGATAAGATAAGTCTTAAACCGGGAGAGAGTCGTAGAGTGGAATTCTCAATACGAGCAAGGGACCTCGCGTTTGTCAATTATGAGAACAGATGGACACTTGAGGCAGGGGAATTTGAATTTCTAATAGGTAATCAGAAAGTAAAAGCTGAATGTAAAGCTACAAAACTTTGGGATAATCCCAATATTTGATTAATCGTCGAATGGCTCCTTTTCTCCCATATTGTTATGTGGCAGTTCAAATTCTATGTGAGCAGCGTACATAGATATGATTATAAATAGTAAGTAAGTTTTCAAAATTAGTTTATATTATCACCATAGTAAATTTAAATTTTAACAGCTACTTAACGCCGTGAGGACACTAAAATACATCTTCCGCCGCATTGAAACTATAGTTTCAATGCGGCGGAAGATGTATTTTAGTGTCCTGGGGAGTTAATCAAGATTTGAATATCCTGTTCTTCCAAGTTCCTCTACTACTTTCAAGAGATATTTCCCGTATTCATTCTTTGCCATCGGTGCTGCTACTTCCTGCAGTTTTTCTCTTGATATCCATCCTTGACGATAGGCTATGCCCTCCAGGCATCCGATTTTCAATCCCTGTCGTTTTTCAAGAACCTCTACATATATAGATGCCTCTGCAAGAGAATCGTGAGTGCCGGTGTCGAGCCAAGCGAAACCTCGGGGGAGTGTTTTTACCTTAAGTTTTCCCTTATTCAGGAATTCCTGATTCACGGTAGTGATTTCCAATTCTCCTCTTGCCGAAGGCTTTATATAAGAGGCAACTTCAACCACTTCGTTGGGATAGAAATATAATCCGACAACTGCATAATTACTTTTGGGATTCTGTGGCTTTTCTTCAATAGAAAGGCAATTCCCTTCTTTGTCGAATTCAGCCACGCCATATCTTTCCGGATCATCTACCCAATAACCGAAAACAGTTGCTTCTCCTTTCTCTTCAGCAGTAGCCACTGCCTCTTTGAGAATTGCTGAGAATCCGGCTCCATGAAAAATATTGTCGCCAAGAACAAGGCATGCCGAGTCATTACCGATAAAATCGCGTCCGATTATGAATGCCTGAGCAAGACCATCAGGCGACGGCTGTTCTGCATATTGGAGATTTACTCCAAAATCCGAACCGTCTCCTAAAAGACGTTTAAATCCCGGAAGATCCTGAGGTGTAGAAATTATGAGAATATCCCTGATACCGGCCATCATTAGGGTCGATATGGGATAGTAAACCATCGGTTTATCATAAATCGGTAACAATTGCTTGCTTACCCCTTTGGTAATGGGATACAAACGGGTGCCGGAACCGCCGGCGAGCACTATGCCTTTCATGCTTGCTATTTTATAAGGTTGTTTATATAGTTATGAATTCAAGACTACCTCTCATCTAAATTAATAGCTTCCGGGTCTCTTGATCATAGAAATTTTCAATTATAAGTAGCTCCCACAAATTTATTAATGTAAATAATATGAGATTAATGAATGCTAAAACTGGTTCTTTTGATTTACTTTCGGCTTCGCCTTCAGTCACATAGCCCGCTATGCTCCTTCAGCCGAAACCGAAATTAACTCAAAATCACGGCGTTTTATCTATACATTAATTTATGCACGCTA
The DNA here is from genome assembly GCA_964499025.1 of uncultured Sangeribacter sp. Taxonomy (GTDB): domain Bacteria; phylum Bacteroidota; class Bacteroidia; order Bacteroidales; family Muribaculaceae; genus Lepagella. Next base: position 118 of record CAZCJC010000095.1, on the reverse strand, counting down.
CTTATTTGCGATATGCAAATATAACTAAATTTTTGTAACATCCGGACTTATTTGCAAATTAGATAAGTAGTTGGTAAAAATTAATGAACATATAAAACGAAGTTATTTTTGAGCAGAT
>CAZCJC010000094.1:0-4133 GCA_964499025.1 uncultured Sangeribacter sp. | reverse complement strand
GATGAAGATACAGTATTGCTCCGATCTGCATATGGAGTTCCATGACAATATGCGCTTCATGAAATCACTGCCACTGGAGGTGGCGGGTGATGTGCTTGTCATAGCCGGTGATGTTGGTTACCTTGTTGACACGACAATTCCGCATCTTAGATTCTGGAAATGGGCTTCTGAGAACTACCGTCAGGTATTGATGGTGGCAGGTAATCACGAATACTACAATAATGGAGATATAGCAGCACAAGGTGAGAGCTGGCAAAAGATGTTTCTGCCAAATGTCGGTTACTATCATAACAAAGTTGTAAGGATAGATAATGTAGATTTCATTCACTCAACCCTATGGTCAAGAATACCATCTGTTGATGAATTCGCCATTCAGAATGGAATGAACGACTACACCCAGATTCTTTACAACAAGCGTCGTCTCATTCCTCAGAATATCAATGATGAATTTGAGAGAAATCTCGCATTAATCGAAAAGGCTGTAAGGGAAAGCGATGCTGAAAAGATAGTTGTGGTCACCCACCATCTACCCACATTCGCTGCAATCGAAGACAAGCACAAAGGAAGCGTTCTGAACGCAGCTTACGCCACCGAACTCGGTAACTTTATCGCCGACAGCCGGATCTCCGCATGGATTTACGGTCATTCACATCACCGAACCGACCTGACGATTGGTAACACCCACTTAGTCAGCAATCCTCTCGGATACGTTTTCTGCGGTGAACACGCCAACTTCAGTGACTCCGCTGTCATTGAAGTATGATATAATCAACTTTAGCCTGATAAATGCTTACGTTGCGTACATTCGATCCCATCTTCTCTTCACGACTCCTATCAAGGAGTTGATCCCCTTGCGCATGTCGGGGCGGCCTGGGCAAAGATGGTAGCGCATCGTGTCGTTAAGGCATAACATGGTCCATGCTTTTTGTCAGCAATTCCATCAGCACTCCCTCGCTTCCCTGTCCAAAATGCGTCCTCACTCCGTTGTGGAAGGCAACCATGACCCCATGTCCTGCACAGCCGGTAGGTGCTACTGCCATCCTCGGAATTCGTAGCGCATCACGGTGTAGGGTAATCGGAGCTATCGGCAGGGGTACAGACTCTCTTTCTAGCTGCTTATCCCAGTAATGGTGAGTCGTGTAGGCGATACCGCTTTCCCTGAGAAAAGCCTTCAGTGTCATTCCGCTTGCAACCTGTTTGTGTTGAAGCTCTTCAAATTCTGTTCTTGTCATAATATTATAGGTTGTAACCTGTGCAACTTGCACTATGCAAAATTACATACATGATAAAACCGCTAAAAGGTGTAGTTCAATTAATGCTTACGTTATTTCTCCCTTTATGTTTCTTTTATAGTTTCCTTCGGTACTTCTGATTTGGATCATTGGGCTTGTCCTGAAGGTATGGCGTACCAAAATTCATATATTCTCCAGATCATATTTATATTTCTTGCGATTGTTGACATGATCTGTGACTCCTTTCTATTGAAGGACTCCTTTCTATTGAAGGATTTCTTTTATATTCCTGTTAATCGAGCAAAACGTTGCAACCGCGATAAATATATTAGAATTATGTTAGTCTATAAGAATATCTATGATCTATTAATTATGTAACAAATAATGAAAGCCAATAACATCCTGTTAGGCATCCAGGTTATTAAACCCGAGAGAAAGTAGGTATTCGTAAGTATCATCGTAGTATTCAGGTAAACGAGTTTTATCATCCTGTGTACCCGACGGGACACATATTACAAGTCCTAATCTTGCTCTTGTGAGAAGAACTCGATATGCATTTCGCATGTAAGCTTGAGTTATGGTAATATTAATGTTATTTTTCCTTTTCTTTTTTACAGACTCAGGTGTTCGTCCAGTTTCTGGTTTGTGAGCCTTCTCAGACCATGACTTTTTATTGAATTTATAGAAGCGCCAAGTGTTCTTTTTCAGGTCAAATCGAAAATCGGCATCCCATATTACGCAAGCGAGGTCAATTTCGAGTCCTTGAACGAAAAATTCACTGAGTGCCACTTCCAGAAAGTCTGACGAGTCAATATTATCCTCTTTAAAATCTAGAAACCACCCAGGTGTTTTGTGATTATATTCTTGAACTTTTTTTATTTCAAATCCAAGAGGGCGAAGTCGGGTTGCATTTGAGGACATAAGCATGCCAGTTCTAATAAAATTGTCTTCTGCTAAAGTACTATTATTATCTGATGTAACTAGCGGCATTAGTTCACATTGTCTTTTGCGAAGATATTTTCGAGCAGTTTCAACATCTCTTGTAATATTAATAGGATAACCATCTTTAATTATATCATAATCTTCTTTTGTTGCAATTCCTTCCACAAGAAGATTGATAAATTTTGAAAGACCTGCTGATAATGGTGAACGTTGGCACTCTGTTAGGTGTAGCGTGGGATTATAATTGATAAAACTTGAGTTATGTGATTTGATTTTAGCTATATAATCCGCTATTGTATTATTATGGGAATCTGGCAGCTGATATTCTTTACTGTTAAGATTATCAGACATATAAATATCCCAATTTGTGAGATTTACTTTGTCAGAATCTTCAACTATCGTTCTTAGCCATTCGTTAATTCCTGATTCGCCTTCATTGATTTCTTGTCCACCTCCAACCAAGCATATGAAAACACCCCAGTCTAACTGATCCAAATCCCAAAGAAGTAATGATGGTTCCGAAAATGTCCAATCAGAAGTTTGCCATTCTTTTCGGACTCTTCCGGGAGTCTGCATCTTTGCAACAGACCAAGCACGTTGAGCTTCATCATAAATGATTATATGTTGGGATGATGGAGTCGCATCAGACTTCATTTTGTACTTATCTCTAGCTTTTGCATTAATACCTATGTGAGATGCATAATCAAGCCTTTCAATTATCTCATTTTTATATCCGTAGACGTCTCTAATGATGGAATCTACAGCTATTTTATTCTTTATTTCATCAAGTTGTGTTTTACTTAATTTGGAAGTATCAAGGTCGGTGCGGAATTCTTCTTTCAGTTTATCTTGTTGCAAGTCAAGATTTCTACGTAAAGCAGTTGAAAGGACCTTAACCAGAGGACCATTACCAGATAATAAACTTGCTCCATATTCTTGGAATGCAACAGAAGTTTTGAGTCCTACAAGTGTTTTACCGGCTCCTGGGACACCTGTAATAAATACTAATGCTTTACGTCCTTTCGATTTTGCTTTTTCAATGATTACTTTTATAGTATCCTCTGCTTGTAATCTTTCTTGTTGACTCCTTACTGTGCTATCTTTCTCTGTTAATCCTTTTACATGTTGGTTATTCCATATTTCTTTTGCAGCTACAATTATGCCAGGAGTTGCTTTAAACACTGCTTTATCCCAATTATCATACCATTCAAAATATTTACTTTTGTTGGAAACGCAGTAGTCATTTATGATACTTCTCAATGATTGAGCATTGCTCTGAACAAGGGTATAAACACCATCTTGTGTGAGATCTTTTGGGTTAGAGATATATGATGCTTCAGTAGCTATAAGAATCGGTATGATAATTTTATCTGAACTATTACTATGAAAATATTTTAGTCTTAATGCATAGCCAAGAGTCTGATTTTTATCTGCTAAATAATAATCTTCTGAGCCATTCTTATACTCTAAAACAAAGATTTTATTATCTAGCAACAGAATTACATCGATGACTCTACTTAGTCCAGGGATACCATATTCAAAGATAATACGACCTTCCATTCCAACTAAAGTAGTAAGGAGACCTCGGATTTGATTACTCCATGCTTGAGTTTGTCGAGATGGATCATTGAGTTCTCCTAATATACTTTTTTCCGTTAGTTTAAGGAAATCAGATATTCTATATGAAACAGAGTGTCCACTTATCATAAGAGTTGAGTTATTGATTCTTGAATAAAAAGATACCTATATAGGTAAATGGAATAATACCATTAACCAAATTAGGAAATGTAGAATATCCATATAAGGACAGTTTACATCTTATTGGGATCAGAAGATTGGAATTTTCTAAAGCTAAATTAATAAAAAAACACAATCAAAAAAATATTTTACAACTTTTAAACTTCTATTCTTCTTCGTAATAATACGAGTAGTCAATGCCTTTCATGAACATCTCGCGGT
>CAZCJC010000093.1:0-4357 GCA_964499025.1 uncultured Sangeribacter sp. | reverse complement strand
TTTCGCATATAAAATTTAATGGCTATCTTTACAGTAGAAAATTAAAAATAACCTCAAAGTTAAAGAAGATGATTACAAGGTTTGTTACTCCCAAGGCCTTCTCAAAGATAGCCAAAGGTAAGAAGGTTGTCGATTATCCTAACGAGTGGATAAAGGACGTGAACGGAGTGAGGTATCAGATAGTAAACCCGGAAATGAAGTATCGGATTACAGAACTCTCCAAAGATAGCTATGCTTGGTATCTCGGCATGACTTATGATAGCTATGCTTCCACTCTCAAAGAGATGTTTGGAGATGATGATGCCAAAGTATATATGCTCGAATGTGATTGGTTCCCAACTGAACTTGTCGCCGGCATTAAGAATGGTCGTTACTCCAACACGTCGGCGCTTTCTCGCAAGACTGGATGGATTCGGTCTTTCGGAAGAATAGAGCTTTTCAGGGCATCTTGCATTGAAGAAGCTCTAGCAATCCTCAACAAGAATCATTTCATGTTTAATCTCTCAATGCTCAAAGAAGCTGTATGAGTAAAGAAAATATCAATAGAGATTACGCTCATTGCGTAGGCGTCGGGTATTTTGAACACCCGAAACTCTGCAAGAACTGCAAACGGCATATCCCATTCAGTCAGCCGACAGAAGGAAATCTAAACTGGACAATGCCGCAGTATGATGAAAAGACCGGCACTTGTGTCCTCCACGATCCCAAAGCAAATAAAGATTTTAATAACTAAAAGCGAAAAAGAAGATGCCAAACCACATTACAAATCGCCTCATTATAGAAGGTAAAGAGGATGAGGTAAAGAAAGTGTTTGACTTTATCAAGTCAGACAAAAATGATGAAGATGGAGCTCCTATCTACATTGATTTCAATAAGATTATGCCAATGTCGTCAGACCTTGACGTTCCCTCATCCTCGGAGGGAGAAGATGGTAAGAAGTATCTCCTCGGACTTTCTGGCAATATTTTCCAAAGAGAAGCCTATCAGCGGTCTGAGCATTATCAGAGAATGGAAACTCTAAAGAATGAGGCTCCGGAAAGGTTTGAAAGATGTCTTGAACTCGGCAGAAAGTATCTCCATAATATTGCCGAATACGGCAATGAAGATTGGTATGGTTGGAGAATTGCCAACTGGGGAACTAAATGGAACGCCTATGACATTCACTTGGAAGATTGGAATGTCCTCTATTTCAATACCGCTTGGTCTGGTGTTCCGAAACTCATCTCTATGCTTGCCGTTATGTTCCCCGAAGTAACCATCAAGTATGACTTTGCTGATGAAAATACCGGCTATAACGTCGGGAGTTACATTATGCGCGGTGAAGAAGTAGAAGATAATTCTCCTGCTGATGATTCAGCCGAAGCGTGGGCGATTGTGTTTGAACTCTCAGTCGCTTCAATAGAAGATTACGAAGAACAGCCGGATGGCTCATACTCATACAAAGAGGAAGATTGAAATGAGCAACCTCGGACTAACAACTACAAGCTACATAATGAAAAAGAGTGGTCGTAATCCGACTGCTTGTAGTTGTGAGAAATGTAAGTCGCAATGCCATACTCCTTGTCTCGGTACTCCGGAGGATATAGAGCGTCTGATTGATGCCGGTTACAAAGATAGACTTGCCGTGACAGAATAGATGGTTGGTATTCTATTCGGAGTTATTGACCGGTCCATCCTCATGATTCAGGCGAAGGTTGAAAATGGATGGTGTACCTTTTATCACGATGGACTATGTGAGCTCCATGATAAAGGATTGAAGCCCACCGAAGGGCGTCTATCACATCATTCTATCCGGATAGATAATTTTAACCCCAAGAAAAGCCTGTCATGGTTGGTTGCAAAAGAGTGGCTGCCATTGCAGGAAGAACTAATGAAAATGTAGTTATGAAGATTTTTATTTTGAATGGCTTCGCGCCTGATCTCTCGGAACAATCTATATCTACGCTTGCCGAAGTGTTTACCGATGAAACGAAAGCTCTGGCGAGATATAAGGAACTCAAAGAAGAAATCGAAACTCTTTTGGAAGGAGAATATGAGAATGGCAGGCTGGAGTATTATTCAGTTGATAGCCACGAGGTAAAGCATAATAAGCATACTCTCGGAAACCTTGTAGCCGAAGTTACTATTACCCCCGGTAATGATAATCATGTTGATATGTGGCGCGATTGGTCCACTCTTAATATTGGATTGGGAAGTGGATTTTGCATAGAGCCCGATCATGTATATTTAGCGCCTACTCGTTCATCTTATTTTCGGATAGCTTCATTCAGTATATCAATAAAGGAGATATAAATATGAATATCACTGACAATGTTTCCTACGCAATAGCAATGAAGTTGAAAGCTATTGGCTTCAATCTACCCTGTGCTTTCTACTACTCTAAAGAGGATGCTCCCGATGGTCAGGTTTGGCTCGTAAGTGGAGATATTGAGGATTATAATTATAAGGATGAAGAATGTCCGTTTTGTGTTCCTGTCTGCTCGGCTCCCTCATACTACGTTGCATTACAATGGATGAGAGAAAAGTATAAGATTCACTGTTTCGCTGTCATTGATGATGATTGCGAGGAAGGGGAGGAAGAAGTTTGGCAAGGTGCTAATCAGTGGGTAGAAGGAGGGATGGCATTGCCAATGGTCGGACATCATAAATCATGGTCAGATGCTATTGAAGAAGCAATCTCTCACGCAATAGGAATAGTGTCGTAATTTGGTTATGCTGAATGAATCAATCCAATCCCTCAAATAATCGTAAATAAGCTAAATATGGAGAAGGAAAAAATAAGAACAGTTGCCTTAGAAATGTACAATGATAGCGAAATGCGTGTCCCCAACGCTTATTGCTTCATTGAAGGCGCTGAGTGGATGCAATCGCAGCCGCTGTCAGAAAAGCTGTCGGAAGCGGAAATTCAGAAGATAAGAGCTTTCTACAAAGGGGAAACATTTGGTGAACTTGATTTTATTGAGCTTGCCAGCACCCGAAGAATTTTTGAAAATCTGTTTGGTAAAGAATTATTCAAAGACTTAGATTAGATATGAAGAAGATTATCAGAATATGTACCGTGATGGCCCTCTTAGGCATCACGTCATGTACATCATCTAAAGAAGTTATGTCTGTTCCTTCGGAACGAATACATAAGTCTTATAAATTGCCCGCCTGTCATAAGGCTATACACGAGACGTTGTTAAAGAATCAGAGTAAGCTAATTATTCCAGCGGCTTCATTGAAACTTGATAAACGAAAGGAGGATGAAATATGAAATATTCAAACAGAAAAGGATTGACACTTATTACATCAATGCTTGCAGCAGCTCTGGCCAATCCTAATAGAGATTTTAATGAGCCACAAGTTCATATCTACAGATTTTCAGAAAAATCGAAGGTCTTATTTCGTGAACCATATCGACAATTAAAGGAGTTCTCAATCAAAGGACATAATGTTATGGCATATTCCCGAAAGGATGCCATAACTCGCCTTAAACATCAGAAGAAGATATGAAACGAATCTATACAAGATGCACATCGTTAGATGAGGCATTAGCCATTGCTTCCTACATAATGTCTAGAGGTTATGAAGGTGTGCAGAACGATTCAAGTAGATATAATAAGATGTGTATTAAAGCCGCTTTCAATGAAACAACAAGACATCATTTCCCATTCTGCTTCATTGGAGTAAATGTATGTTCTTTGGTGGTTGGCTGGACTAAGAAGTATATGAGAAGCTGCTTCTCAGAAACCTATATCCGGAAGCCGAGAGTATTCAAAGGGTTACTATCAAGAAATTAAAACCTCAGAGAAATGAAAGTAGAAAAGACAGTCTGCGACATCTGTGGAGCAGATAAAGCAACCTCATACACAATTCCGACGTATCGAACATTTGATGCTTGCGATGGAAGATGTAGTTTCCCTCCGGCATTACATGTTGAAAATGTTGATCTCTGCGACAAGTGTGCATTGGAAGCAACTAACATCCACTCCATCGGTGTGATGTGCTACCAGTATGAACTTATACCTAAGAACGCGAGTTCGGGATAGAATAAATGGCGGATAATTCAATAATTTAATAAAACATCATTAGTCAAAATAATAAAACGATAATGGAATTCAAAAACAAAAAGAGCTTATACGACCACATAGTCAGTAGGATAAATGGCTATGCGGAGAGATGGTATTGTATTGAGGTAGAGAGTCCTAATGACACATTGCGTGATCTCGGATTCGATAGTCTGGATGCACTTGAGATGCAAATGGATATTGAGGCAGATTTAGGCTTTGCTTTGGAAGAAGCAGACATCAACATTTCAATAATGGAATACACAGATTTGATATGGAATGCTATAAATCAAAGGAAGTTAAATCAA
>CAZCJC010000092.1:0-4595 GCA_964499025.1 uncultured Sangeribacter sp. | reverse complement strand
TGGCGATTTCTTCAATGTCGAGCCGCTGAAACTCATTGACTGGGTAATAATCATCGGCAGCACATCGCTTGTCCTATGGATAGGAGAGATAATGCGCCTGTTTAATAAATAAGATGGAAACGATAATTACAAGTGGTATTACGGTTTTAGCAATCATCCTTACGATTCGTTGGGGTGCAAGAAAATATAATAGGAGAATGAATGGCATTGTGGCTGATGAATTGGGTAAGACCGAGAGGAAAAATGCCAAATTAGTGTATCATATATTCTTGAAGATGAACTGCGCAGTGTCGATTGACGGGGATTGCGCGATTTCTGTTACTTACCGGGACTCGTATTTCTATCTTGAGTTTGGAGGACGTGGATGCAGGATATGGGAACCCTGTTGGGGTATGATAAATGAGGATTCTCCGGATCTAATGAATTTTATGAAGGCAATGAATGCGGCAAACAGAGAGTTCGATCCCGTGATTGTCTTGTCGCCAAGGAATTAGGATGGGATGCTTGATCTAATGAGTCGCAGAGATATAAGGATTTTCCCTGACTGTAAAGATAACTCCTCCTATTTGCAGGCCGTGATGGATACCTTTTTTGAAAAGAAAGATCAGTTTATCCGGATCTATACCAAAATAACCGGGGAAGAGCCTAAGATAATTGAAGTACCGGAGGCGTAAGCCGGGTATGTTAGCAATCCGACGCATTCTTGGATTTGAAATTCTTAGGCCCCGACTCATAAAAAATGGGGGTCGCTAGGGTCCCAGGTTTGGATCGATTTTTTGTCATTTGAGCGAAGGAGCATAGCGGGCTATGTGACTGAGCCAAAGGGCAAAAAGCGACCAAGCCTGGGAGACTTTGGGTAACTTTTGCCAAGTCACCTTCTTGGCATGGGATTTGTAACATCATTTAGTGAAGATAAAGACTTTGTCCCTGCCTCCATAGTCCAATGTGAAAACTTGTTGCAAAATCCTAATGCCCATGCTTTACCATGTCAGTCTCAATGACAGCCAGAGGGGGATGCTGAAGCTCATCTTCCCGCCGGTGTGCAAAAGTCTTCGCAAGCATGACCCTTTTGATACCCTCGAGGCGATATTGTTCATCGTCTATACAGGATGCCAGTGGAGCCTACCATCTCATGGCTGCAGACATACAGGAGACTGATACGGAATTATGAGAGATACCTCTGCACTGCGGGCTACATGACCTTGCTTGCGATGATATTCTTCATGCTCCCGTATTTCGTCTGAATCTAGAATCTTACTGATACTGGCTGCATCCGGTGCCCAATCGGACACAACCGGCGTGCACCCACTCCTGAGAAACTGGCTTTGTACGGCAGATGTTATCAAAACTGGTGGCATTGTCCGTCTTTGGGCGGTGCTTTTCACCAAGCTTCATCGGTCACTTAGCTCGCTAAGCTCCCTCTTCAGCTTGCGAAAATCCCTCGCCCAAAGCCGCCATAGCGACCCCCATTTTTTATGAGTCGGGGCCTTAATCAGTTTTGTAATTTGTGGAGATGTAGTGTAGGGCGTTATACAGTGCAAAAATAAGGAAACCGGAGGGTGAACCGGGGGCCGAGTTGAGACGTTTCTATATTGCATATGAAAAACACAAAAAAGCAGAATTATGGATACTGAGAAAATTAAAGAATTGCGAGATGATAAGGGAGTAGCGTTGGTTGAATTTTATGCAACATGGTGCCCTCATTGCCAGAAAATGATGCCGGTAGTGGCTGATGTAGCTGCTCTTCTTGAGGGAAGGGCCAAGGTATATCAGTTTGATATCGACAAGAACAGCGAACTGGCAGATGAATTGGGTGTCAGCTCCATCCCTACGTTTATAGTCTATAAAGGGGGAGAGGAGGTTTGGCGCGCATCCGGTGAGATGGATGGAAATGTTCTGGAATCTAAGGTTGAGGAGCAGTTATGACAATCTTCACCGATTTTTTACGTGAATTGGGTGTTCCACACACCCAAAGCGAAAGCGACAAGGCGTTTTATGGAATGACGTTCAAGTCGCTTTTCGGTTTTTCACGGCTGCTTAATTCCTATGGCATTTCTTCAAGTGGGGTGGAGGTTGCCCAAAAATCTGATCTCAGGAAACTTCCTCTTCCGTTTCTGGCTCAATTGGGTAGTCGGTTTGTGATTGTAACCGGGTTCGAAGGGGAGGATATCCGTTTTGTTGACAATCACCATCCCCGGACATTGTCGCCTGCCGATTTCAATGAAGCGTGGAATGGAGTGGCTTTGCTCGCCAAGGCGGAAGCCGGAGCTTCGGAACCTGATTATAAAAAGCATCGCCTTCTTGAAATAGCGAAGGTTGCCAAGAAGTGGATATTCATGATCTGTGTTCTGTTTTTAGGCGCCGTCGGGTTTATAGAATCAGGATTATGGAGACATCTATCTACTATCTTCCTTACATGTGTAGACATCGCCGGAATCTGCATCACCTGGCTTCTTGTATTGAAGTCGATGAAGGTGAACAGCAAGTCGGCAGATCGGATATGCGGGGTATTGGAAGCACATGGGTGCGACACGGTATTGGAACAGAAGGCCTCGAAATTCTTCGGTCTTTTCGGATGGAGTGAAGTCGGGATAAGTTATTTCACCGTCTCGACTCTGGTGCTTCTGATTTATCCTCAATATATCAACTGGCTCGCCTTGGCTAACGGTTGCTGTCTTCCTTTCACGATATGGAGCATATGGTATCAGAAGTTCAGGATCAAGACGTGGTGTACGCTTTGCGTCACGACGCAATGCCTGTTGTGGCTTCAGTTCTTCTGCTATTTCTTCGGAGGATGGTGGCAGAATATCTTCCCTCTCAGGTTGCCTTTCTTCCTGCTGATTGCTGCTTATGGAGCAGTGTTAATGGGGGTTAACAGGGTAATGGAACATGTGGAATCAGTGAAAAAAGATTGATTATGATAACATTTGCAGATCTTGACATAGAGGGGAGGGAGCTCACACCGGCCGAGATGAACAAGATTCATTTCGAAACGGGACGCCATTCTGAGGTGGATGCAAATTCTTCGCTTTCAGTCTCATAGCCCGCTCTGCTCCTTGAGCCGGACCCGATATTAACTCAAAATCACTGCGTTTTATCTATTCATTAATTTTTGCGAGCTACTTAAGAAATAATTTTGGAGTAGTGGGGATTTTGATTTATTTTGCATTCTGAAATTAGGAATGCAATGGATAGTTTAAATGAGGGAGTTGACCCTAAGCCGGAAGTGGCGGAGGGGGAAAGCCGGATCGTGGCGGAATCGCCTGAGTCTACGGATAATGTAAAGGGGAAAAAACGGAAAAAAGAGGCATCTGCCAGAAGCGGCATAATCTGTCTGGTGGTTGTGTTCGGACTGTTCTATCTTTTAGGACAGGGTATGGGTATGGCCAATATGCTTAAAACCATGATGAACACTGCGCATGACCTTCTGCTCAACACTGTTTTCTACCTTATGTCGATTTGTGTCCTGACGGGAGCCATCGGACGCATCTTTATGGAGTTTGGCGTTGTGAAGCTACTTGAGAAGCTTCTGCGTCCCCTTATGAAACCACTGTTCAACCTTCCGGGTGTCGCCTCCTTAGGGGCGGTGATGACGTTCCTGAGTGATAATCCGGCTATAATATCTTTGGCAGCCGACCGACGTTTCAGCAGCTATTTCAAGAAATTTCAGTTTATCTCACTCACCAATTTCGGCACCGCTTTCGGTATGGGGTTGCTGGTAATGGTGTTCATGGTTGGCCAGGGGTTCTATTGGGAACCGGTTGTCGGATTCGCAGGAGCCTTTATCGGGTGCATCATATCCACTCGTATCATGCAGTATTTCGTCATCAAGAATTATCCTTCCTATCTCACTGAGGAGATGGTTGTTGAGTCGGAGGGTAAGGAAGATGATGATAAGCCGGAGGAGAAGAAGTCGATGTTTGTCAGGATTCTTTCCTCCCTTCTCGACGGGGGCCGGTCGGGTGTGGATGTGGGTATTGCCATTATCCCCGGCGTCCTGATCATCTCCACGTTGGTGATGATGCTTACGTTCGGGCCGTCGGACGACGGCACCTATACCGGTGGAGCCTATGAGGGGGTGGGAGCATTGCCTTGGCTCGCACAGAAGATAAATATTGTTTTCGAGTGGCTGTTCGGCTTCCATGACCCACATCTGATAGCATTCCCCATCACGTCGTTAGGAGCGGTAGGGGCAGCCTTGGGACTTGTTCCGAACTTTCTTTCTCAGGGTTGGATGGATGGGAACGCGATAGCCGTATGCACGGCCATAGGGATGTGCTGGAGCGGCTATCTGAGCACTCACACCGCAATGCTTGATTCACTCGGTTTTCGTGAATTGACTTCCAAGGCTATAGGAGCCCATACGATTGGAGGACTTTGTGCGGCGGTGGCCGCACATCTTATGTATGTGGTGATAACCTTATTATAATTATAAGTCCGGTCCTAAGGCCGGGGTATGTATGAGCGGTTGTCGTATAAGTTTTATGAGGGTATATCAAAATTTGAATTTTGATATACCCTCATAAAAGTGAGAAATATATAAGGCCCCGACTCATAAAATATCAGCAGGCTGATATTTTATGAGTCGGGGCCTT
>CAZCJC010000091.1:0-4742 GCA_964499025.1 uncultured Sangeribacter sp. | reverse complement strand
AACTTTTCCGCAAGATATTCCCCTATTCCCTCATCCTATATCCCATTCTGGCGCTGACCCATTTACTTTATATAGAGACCCCTTGGCGACAACTCCCTATAATTGCCAGAAACATAAACATCTGCCTCTGTATCCCACTGGCAATCTACGGTATCGCCCTGCTTGTAAAGGCCGGGTGGCTAAAAGGTAGTGAATTTCTGGCAACTGCATCTTTCATCGTTTATGTTGCCCATCACCCCCTTATCACGTTCTTCAAATCTATCGTCTACCGTATCAATACACCGCAAGCCGGATCAATCTGGGGGACCATCGACATGCTGATGGCCTATGCGCTCCTAATCGCCACACTCGTAATACTTACATGGCTCCTCACAAGATACACCCCACGCCTCATGAAGTTGCTGACCGGCAACCGATAAGGGCGGCCCAGATGAACATCGTGGCGGGCCAGAATACCTCGTTTACCACTGAAAAGACAACTGACGGCCCTTGCCGCTGAAGGAATATCCTCTTGAAGAAAACGAAGTCTCCTCTATTCTACGCGAGGGCATTCCCGAGGTATGGCGCATCTCATCCGGATAAAGCATAAGCGGACGCTCAAGACTCCAGCCCCGCGACATATTGCGCAAATAGAGTTTCGCAAGTCCACGTTTACCACGGCAATGACGACGCAACTCTCCTAATAGCTCGCTGAGATCATTCACCTTATTTACCATAAATTCAAGAATGGTCTTGCCTCCCATAATAAGCCGGGCAAAAAGTTTGTCGCCGAAACAAATCGAATGTTCTCCCCCTACCGGCTTGGAAAGTCTACGGTGTGTAATCTCAAAAGAATTCCGGATTCCCGACACCTCTGAATAGTTGTTTGGATTAATTGTGGCAGTCATAACATTATTCTTTTAATTTATAGCGCAAATTTACCCCTCCGCAATGCAACAATTTTGCATTGTAGTGTTAACACATCTAAATATTTCAAAATTCCCTTGGAGTCGGAGAAGTTTAGAGCTCTGTATTTGGATAATTCGACAAAAGAGATTAATTTTGCAATCAAGTCATGAAGAGTTTCATGATCGGATGCAGAAATGGTGGAATGGTAGACACGAAGGACTTAAAATCCTTTGGCCTTTACCGGCTGTGTGGGTTCGAGTCCCACTTTCTGTACTAATCAATTATTTACGGAACCGCATTCACGACGGTTCCGTTTTTTATCACCCTCCACAATCCGACTCTATGGCTCAGAACCTGAAAATGGAGCAACGCATCGGAATGCGACTGTCGCAACAGCAGCTTAAGTTTGTAAAGCTGCTGGAGCTTAACGCGCCCGAACTCGATGAAGCCGTGGAGAGGGAGCTGGAAGACAATCCGGCATTAGGCGTGGCCGATGACGTGCATGAGGAGGAGGAACCTCGCTATCTGTATTTTCCCACATCCGGAAATGCATCCGACCCCATCCCTTTTGCCCCTCCCGATGAATCCGAATCCCTGTACGATTACCTGAACCGACAGCTCTCCGAAAGGAAACTCCCCGAAAAAATTGAGAAAGCGGCACGCTATATAATCGGCAGCCTGGATTCAAACGGTTATCTTCACCGGTCGCTGGCTAATCTGATAAACGACATGGCTTTCGGACCCGGGATAGAGATCTCGCCAGAGGAGGGGGAGGAAGCTCTCAAAGTTGTGAGGAGCCTTGAGCCGGCAGGGATCGGCGCAACCGATTTGCGTGATTGCCTGGAAATGCAACTCGAAGCAATGCCACAATCCGAGGAGCGCGACGACGCTTTGAGAATCATGCGTGAAGCCTACGAACCCTTCACCATGAAACATAAACACCGCATAATATCACTTCTGCGTATCCCCCCTCAAAGAATCGACCGCGCGCTGGCACTTATCCTCACCCTGAATCCAAAACCTGGCAGTTCCCTGGGGCATGACGCATCACACGAGGCCAATGTGATAGTACCCGACTTCATTGTCAATAATGAGGATGGTGAGATCACGATAACTTTGAATAACAAGATTCCGGAACTGCGCATAGAGCAAAGTTTCGACACAGCCATGGCCAACCTCGCCCGAACAGCAAAGGGGAGGCCCAAGAAAGGATCAGAATTTATCGTAAGCCGCTATAATGATGCCCGCGACTTCATCCGCATCCTTTCCCAACGACAGCAGACCATGATGGCAGTCATGACTGCCATCGTGAACATACAGAAAGAATATTTCCTCACCGAGGATGTATATAAGCTAAAGCCGATGATGATCAAAAATGTGGCCGAACTCACAGGCCTTGACCTTTCAGTCATCTCACGAGCTACAGCAAACAAATTTGTGGCCACCCCCTGGGGTAACTTCCCCCTACGGTTCTTCTTCAGCGACTCGATCGGAGAACAGGCTGACGATGGATCCGCCGCCACAAACAGGAAGATCGAAGCCGAGATTGCCCTCCTCGTGGAGCAGGAGGATAAACGCCATCCCCTATCCGACCAGAAAATAATGGAAGAGATGGCAACCAGAGGCTACGACGTTTCCCGGAGGACAGTCGCCAAATATCGCGATCGTCAGGGAATCCCTGTGGCCCGCCTACGCAAAACACTGTAATAAACAGCTACGATAGCTAATGTAGCTCTTATGGCCATTATAGCTAAATTTTCAAAACCACAAAAATATGTCTCTTCTAAAACACATTCTGTCGATCGCAGCTGCAACAGCTATCGTATTCTCATCTTTTGCCGTAACCGACAAAGAGATGGAGCAGGCAAAGGCAATTGCTGCCCAGGCATATCTACGCTACGCCAACGATGGCTCCGGATATCTCGATGAATTCAAGGCCTCCTCAATGAGCGAACTTGAATCAAAACTCAAAGCTAAGGAAAAAGAGAATATAAAGGCTTTCAAATCAGTGAAGGTGCCTTCTGATTACGCCTCTTGGGACAAAGAGAAACTCGTGGAATTCTGGGCTGTGACATTCTTCACATCCCCGAATCTCGAAGCGAAAGGAAAGGCCGCCCGCACCCGCGTTAAACAACGTGTATCGGCAATGACTGTCGCAGCTCCCTCGACCGCTCCTAAAGAGGATCCAAAGGAGATTAAACCGACCTCTCCCGAACCCGCGTCTACACCTCAACCGGAAGTGTCTCCCGAACCCAGCCCTGCAGCCGAACAGCCCTCTGCTCAAGAGGTGATTGAGAAACAGGAGGAGATTCTCGCCGACCAGAATGCCATTGCCCAGGATGCGGAAGAAAAGCAATATAAGAATGAAGACAGCGGCACATGGATATACGTCGTGGTGCTCATTATTCTTGTTGGAATTGTCATATGGCTGGTGGTTTTCGCTGCAAACATGATGAAAAAGCAGCCCGATGGTGCCCCTCGCGAATCATCTAAAGGAAGTGATAATGAATTGCGCGAACAGTTCGGCAAAGCAATGGGCAAAAAAAATGAGGAATTGGCTAAGGTTACAGCAACCCTGGACGCGTCAGAACGTGATAACGCCCGACTTATGGATACCGTCGACACTCTGAAAGCGGAAAACAACCGCCTCAAAGCGGAAATCTCAAATCTCCGGGAAGAACTGAAATCACTCAAATCCAGGTCAGCAGCCACCGCAACCACTACTCCACGCCCCACAGAAAGCCACCAGCAACCGGCCAAAGCTATGCCCAATGTTATATATCTGGGTCGCGCCAACTCCCGAGGTCTGTTCGTCCGTGCCGACCGACGCATAATACCCGGAAATACAATCTATCGTCTCGACACCCGTGACGGCCTTGTGGGCACATTCCAGGTGGTAGACCATCCGGAAATCACTGAAATTGCACTCTCAGATCCCGATGAATTCCTTGCAGGAGGCTGCACAGCCTTGGATCTCTATGACACAGAGTCAGCTACCGGAATCATCACGGAAAACGCAGGCACAGCAATTTTTGAGAACGGTTGCTGGAAGGTGTTACGCAAATCGCGTATTCGTTATGAATAATCACCTCAAGAACGGTCGTTGAGTCTCAACATCGATAAAGACAGGAGGTGAACGGCAACCAACTTCCGTCCCTTAAGCTCCGGTCGTAAGATGGAAAGCCGCAAAGTTTGAAGGTTGTCAACTTCCCTAAAGATTCCATGACGAGAGAAATCTTAGACAAAAGTCCGTTTTCGTCTTGTCATATTGAAAAAATAATACTATCTTTGCATCCGCAAAGGCCCTGATGGCGGAATCGGTAGACGCGCTGGTCTCAAACACCAGTGGAGCAATCCGTGCCGGTTCGACCCCGGCTCAGGGTACCTAATCGGGGAGTAGAGCAATCTGCTCCCTTTTCTTGTGTCCTTCCACCTCGTGACTCGTTGGTCCGCTTGGAGATAAGCTTGAGCACTTTATTCAGAGAATTGGTTCGATATGATTTCTCCGTCAAATTCGATTTTTCCGTCAAAGATAGAAACGAGCAGTTTGATTTTGACCTGTACAGGAGTATCGGTATATACTTATTTAAGCTGTTTATCAAAGAGATAGCATAGTCGAGTTTTAATCCTGTATTGCCACGGGTCTCTGTCTCAAGCAATGATATACGTGTTTCAGAAAAACGATGATCAGCTATTAAAGAATATATCTGATGTGTTTTTAACATAGATTGGATATCCTTAAGAATTATTCGCCCAACAACACCCGACATATGATGTTATAACAATGCAAGGGGATGAAACCAATTCAAATCCCAAGAATTTAATCGTTTAATATTATGGAAAAAGAGAAGAAG
>CAZCJC010000090.1:0-4762 GCA_964499025.1 uncultured Sangeribacter sp. | reverse complement strand
TTGCTTCGTGCCGTGGCTATGAGATTGTCAAGTCCCTTGAAATATATTGTCGGGATCAAAAAATATCAAACTTATGTCAACAACAAATAGCAAAGCCATACCCACCTGGGCTGATTTAAAGTGTTTTGTTACGAATGTGACCGATTCATCTATAAAAAAGAGAATTATTAATTTACTCAGTGTTCCGGTTATCGTTAATTTAGATAATGAACCCTCAATATTTTCAGACAAGCTGAAATATAATTCAGTCCTTATTGAAGGCTCCCAATATTTTGCAGAAATGACTGAAGATTTAATGGACTGTTTTGTATATAGTCTGACAAATGAGACATCAGTACCAAACATTAGTGGAGGTTTTAATTTGAATGAAAAGGGCAATAATATATTTTTAAGACGTAATAATTACTTATCATCACTAATGATAAGTAATTATAATAATGACTATAATATTGCAGTTGTTGACACAGAATTTATGGTTTATGACTTCATAAATGATAACCATGTAAGTTCAAAAAGCGGCACTTTTGTGTTTTATTATAATGAAAACAAAGGCGAATTTAGAATAACAAATTATGTAGGCGTTAATGCTAAATATTATTAGTATTTGTGTTGATGCTTTGCTCATGCAGCTAATATGCCCACAGAGATTGCGAAACCTCTGTGGGTGTTTTCTTTGATAAATATCTAAATTATTGATATATGTTTCAGACACTCCAAGAAGCACTTTATGCCAATTCGTTAGAACATAAGTTAGAAATTCAAATCAAGGCATCACTTGACCCTAACGAAGAGGAGCAACCCCCAGAACAAACCGAGAATGATACAGAACCGTTGGTACACGAAAGTATATAGACGCGTTTTTGATTACAAGTTAATATTACAGAACCAAAAATCTTATGTTGCACAAAAATTCTTTCCTAAAAATTTAACAAAACCCCATTCGGGCGGTACAATTACTTTGTAATCCAAAAACCGAACAAAGTAAATGACACCATTCCGCTCAATAATAGAAATGATTGATACTCTCCACACCGAGACCGAGTGTAGGGAGTATCTTGAAAGTCTGCTTTGGGGAGATGCACCAGTGTGCCCCCATTGTGGAGCGGTGGATAAACAGCATTGGAAATTGACCACGTTAGGTCAGTTCAAGGGTCAATATAAATGCCGTCATTGTAGGAGTAGGTTTAATGTGCGCATAGGCACGATGTTTGAGGGAACACACATTCCACTCAAAAAGTGGTTTTATGCTATCTACCTCTTTATCTCCCATAAGAAAGGCATCAGTTCGGCTCAACTCGCACGAGATATACATGTAACACAAAAGACCGCATGGTTCATGCTCGGTCGTATCCGTGAAAATCTCCGTGACGATGATGCAAAATTTAATGACGATACACAGGTAGATGAAACTTATGTGGGCGGCAAGTCCAAACGCAATCGCGGTGGACAAGGGCGTTCTCTCAAACAGAAAACTCCCGTCTTTGGTATGGTTTCTAAAGGCAAGGTTTATACTCAAGTAATACCTAATGCATCCAAGAAAACTCTTCAAAGCATAATTGAAGAGCTTGCTCAGTCTGGCATACGCATTATTTCCGACTGCTGGAAAGGTTACAATGATGTACACAAGAAATTTCTCCATGAAACGGTTGCCCATAACTTAGGGCAGTATGTCAATGAGCGAGGCTATCACACCAATACTATAGAGGGATTTTGGAGTATACTCAAACGAGGTATAATCGGTATCTACCACCTCGTTACCTCCAAGCATCTGTATAAGTATTGCAAAGAGTTCGTTTACCGCTATAACACAAGAGAACTGACCGATGGTGAGCGCTTTATTGACTGCTTGCGTACGCCAAGCCGTAGATTGCAATATTGTGAAATCTGCCTTAAATCCAATTATGTGGAAGAACTGATGTATCGGCAAGAGGATATGAGATTTCGTAGAGAGTGTGAAAACATGGGACTAAAATATATTTAACATATTTTAAGGTTGTGATTTGCAACAAATCACAGAATACGCAGTATAATTAACTATAAATATTAAAATCATAAGATATGGACAAATATAAATCACTAAAAGAAGCACTGAACGAAAATCTAAATCAAAACGGTTTATCCGAAATGATTGAGGAGGCATTTGATGAAAATTCGCTTTTTGAAATGGCAAGCATTTCAAAAAAGAAAACTAAATTGCCAGTTAAAATATGGGTACAGGCAGAAATAACGATGCGTCATAATACACCAAGAATTAAATTTCTTAATAGTACAGCAGACAAAACAATAGCAAATCTTCTTGTGCCCCTATCAATATCCGACGATCCCCAAATTTTGTCAAAAAACACCAAATTGAAAATTACATCTGACCAATTTGAAGCAGTAAGACAATGGGTAATCCGAAATAAAGATTTATTGCTTAAATTATGGAAAGAGGAGATTGATACTGATGATTTTATTGAGCAAATGAAATAATAGTAATATATTTCCTTTTACACTAATGGTCCACGTAGATTTCATATTTGCGTGGACTTTTTAGATGCTTTCTAAGCAGTTCTGCGATATGTACTTGCCTATTCCATTATTTCTTACTACATTTGCGTATTGTAAAACCCACAAACGCAACCAACAAGAAACAGATAGACTGAGCAAGACATATTTCAAACACGTCTTTTAGACATATTATTTGGACTTTAGCAAATCTGGTAAATTTCTAACGAGTCTACAAGTAATAAGTCAAAAGGTAGGTTTGTACCCGATAAGGGCGCAGACTGCTTTTTACTTATTTGGACTCAAGGTTTACCAGAACCCGCTAAAGCAGATAAGGAAAAGTTTTGACTGTCGCTCTTTTTTCGTGCATAAACCAAAGAAATATGAACTTTCAAAGAATAATTATCACAAATATGTTGGCTAAAATAGTACATAAGCCAACAGAGACTTATGTCATCAACCGAATATGGCATAGACTTGACGACATCCGTGTCCGTTTTGTGCTCCAGCAGTATGTAAAGCGTAAAGAGGGTTATGCTCTCGCTGACCTCTATCTCCCTCAACTCGGCATGATAGTTGAGGTTAATGAGGGATACCATGAAGAACCCACACAGCAACAAAAAGATGCACTCCGTAATCAAGAAGTTGCGGATGCGACTAAGGCTGATGTTTTTGTTATAAAGGCGTCGGGTAGTCTGCAAGAAATTCATGAGCAAGTTGATGATGTTGTTGCCGAAATCCGTAATCGTATTGCAGACCTTGGCAACAACTTTCTCCAATGTGATTACTCAATTACTCGCTCCACTCCCGAGTATTATAAGTCTCGTGGGTTCTTCTCGGTCAAGTCGGAAGATTGGTTGACAAACGTAGATGATATTGCCGCAGTATTCGGTACCAAACCGAAACATAGAGGATTTCTAAGAGCCTCGGGCGTTGCAGTCCCCGGGCATCCCAATGAAACTGTTTGGTGGCCTCAACCTAACCATCGTATATGGCATAATGAACTATCTAAAGACGGGCGGTACATATACGAATACAACAAGAAATCCGACGAAGAACGAGCAAAGCATGTAGCACAGTGGATAAACTCAGACCAAAAGCGCATAACATTCATGAAAGAAATGGCTTATGGTATATTACCAGCCTATAACTTCGTGGGTGTGTTCAAAATCAATCCGCAATTATCCAAAGAAAAGAATATGTGTGTTTGGGAGCGTATCTCAGACACATACCAACTCAATGTTTAACTTATAAATCTCAAAAGTATGCCAGCATTCAAATTAACGGCAACCCAAAACCGAGGAAAGATTCCTAAAGGGTTTACATTCCAAGTTGTATCAGGTCAACTTGGCTCCCCGAAAGCAGAAGATGTTAAAAGAGCACTTTTAGCAGCAGGAATAGATGAAAGAACAGCAAATCAATATCAATCAGCTGGAAATTTCAAAGTAGAAAAACTTTGATGGGTGTCTCACTAAATGAAAAAAGCGTGTCGGATTTCTCTGGCACGCTTTTTGTAGTATGTAAAGTAAACTAATCAAATGAGATTGGTAGTTGGCCTTTTATGTAAAAGTCGCGTTGAGTATATTCACTGTAAAAACTCCAATAATGGAGATGTAAATTTAAGTAATATGAAGATACTTCAGCCATGCTTTTACTGCAACCAACTATGTTGGGTAGAGTATAAGTGGGTACGTCCATATTCCCGCAACCGCAAAAACAAGTGGGAATTTATCTTTGCCTACCAGCGAAGAGTGAGAAGATACACTCGATAAGTGACTGTTTGCTCCGAACAACCGCCAATTTTGTTTGGTTAGTTTATTTGTTTACAAGTAAATTATACATTATCTTTGGCATTGGATAAACTGTCATTATACGGCATTATTGGTACACGAAAGTATATAGACGCGCTTTTTTAATGCGGTAAGAGCTGGTGAAGGAGTGAAGCTCGAATTTTTAATATGTCTGTCGTTCAGTGTCATAAGGCGATATTTTTTTTAATGCGTATAATCGCAGTTTGAAGTTTGTTCGCTCGATGAAACCCCCAGCGTGACGGAAGAAGAGGGATGTTCGCCTCACGGCTTAAAAAATACGAGCTGACCATCGGGAAGTCTGGAGATTTTTTCAGCCGAAAGGCAAAGAATATCCCGTTCCGGCACGTTCATCGCCACGAGCGAACACACTTTGAACTCCGCTTATAATCTGCATGAAAGTAGAGCCCGGCGCAGCCCCTCTGGGTGACACTGGACGACAGACATACGAAAATGATTATTTGTAG
>CAZCJC010000089.1:0-4774 GCA_964499025.1 uncultured Sangeribacter sp. | reverse complement strand
TAACTATTAACCATTAACCATTAACTATTAACCATTAACCATTAACCATTAACTACTCCGCTTCCGGACGCTTGAAACCATCTTTCTCACATCTTTTGGTCATTGCCTTGATGCGCGACTGAGTTTCAGGATGTGAGGAGAACATCTTATCCATATAACTTGCCTTAGGCCCGCTATCACCCTCCATTTTCTCAAATTTCTCGAAAGCCATCACCATGCCCCAAGGGTTTTTCCCATGAGCCACAAGAAAATCATATCCGCAGTTATCGGCCTCTTTCTCCTGCTTCTGAGAGAATTTTGCATTTACCAGAGACTCACCAAGTGATCCCAACTGTGAATCAGTAAGGACAGCCGCTTTGCTGCTGGCTGCTCCAATGGCATCTTTAGCCGCGCCTGTCAGCAACTGAGTGCGGAAAGCATTCTTTGAATGACGTTTCACAACATGACCTATCTCATGACCGATGATGCCAAGAAGTTCATCATCATTCATTATATCCATCAGAGATGAAAAAACTCGCACGCTACCGTCCGGACAGGCGAAAGCATTCACATCACTCACATCATATACCTTGAAATTCAAAGGAATTCCGTCAGCATCCTTGATTCCCTCGGTTAGCTTACGCAATCTGATTGTATAGGGATCATCCTCTCCCAGCACAGGATTGTTCTTATCCATCCAATCCACAGACTCTCTTACATATGCAGCCATCTGCTTGTCGGTGATAGTCATTGCCTGTACAGCCTTTGTGCCGGCGCTTATAGCCTTGTTAAGATTAAACTGAGCTGAAGCAGAACCCGCGGATGCCACGCAGGCAATCCCCACAAATAAGTTCAAAATCGTTTTTCTCATATGTTATACTAATATTTTAGGCTTTAAGCAGCTCACAAAAATTAATTAATGTAAATAAAATGAGATTAATGAATGCTAAAACTTGTTCTTTTATATTACTTTTGGCCTAGCCTTCAGTCACATAGCCCGTTAAGCTCCTTCAGCCAAAACCAAAATTAATTCAAAATCACAGCGTTTTATCTATTCATAAATTTCTGCGAGCTACTTAGAGGAAATTTACTTACCTTTGTACAAAATTACAAATCTGTTAAGATATGAGCAAAAGTAATGCCAGGAAATATTATGGTGTCTTGACAGGAATAGTGATATTTCTCACAATAATTTTCTATATCGGGGCTTACACACTCCAGTCATATACCCTGATACAATTCTGGATTCCGGTGTCGGTAACCCTTTTCATTGCAGTTGTGTCGGGTCTGACACTTTGGCGGATATGGAAAAGATTGACAGGATCGGATAAATTCGTCTGGAACTACATTTTCCATGTCATGTTCCTCGCAGGTTTTCTGCTATGCGCATTCTATACAATCAACTTCATTTGTGCAGACTCAACTACCGAACACACCGTAAAAGGGGTGGTAGAGAAGAAATACTACAAGACCAGGCATAAGACGCGCCGCGTATCTCGAAACCGCTACGCGAGGGGAGAAGCCTATCGCGAATACTATTTCCTGATCGCGCTTCCCGATGGAATGAGAAAGGAACAATCAGTTACGATCAACCGCTATAATAGAGTGAGCACAGGCGACACGCTCAACATACCCCTCAGCCGGGGACTCTTCGGACCCGAAGTCATAAAAGGCTTCAAAAGATAGCATATCTCCACCTAATAATTATTATTCGAATTGCTGCCTTAGGTGAGTTAGAATGAGTCAGATGCAAGGCGACTCCCTATGATAGCTTAAACTTTCGCGTCCGGATGAGGGCGCTGTCAGAATGGTTCGGATGGTAGTCGGTTGAGATTGAGGCTGAGTGAGCATACTGAAGTATGTGACCGAAGACGAAATCTCAACCAACGACCCAGACGGGCTATTATGACACGTCCTCTTAGAGGTAGTGGATGCACCCCTCATCCCACTTATCCTTAACCCTCGGCTCCCCTGCCGGATAACCGATACATATCACATTCAGCGGTATCATATTCGCCGGGATATCGAGAATGCCACGCAGACTTTCCACTCTCTCAACAATCGGATAGATTCCGCACCAAACAGCTCCCAGGCCGAACGAATGGGCTGCCAGCAATATATTTTCGGTTGCTGCAGAGCAATCCTGAATCCAATATTCACCACCTACACCCTCTGGTTCCTTATCCATATTTCCACAGACCACGATCAGCAACGGAGCCTTGGCTGCCATCCCCGCATTCTTAGACGACTCGGCAATTCTCTTTTTCACTACCGTATCAGTGACTACATAAAATTCCCAGGGACGGTTATCGCGCGCCGTCGGAGCAGCCATACCGGCACGAAGCAGCTTGTTAACCAAAGTATCCGGAACCGTCTCTTCCGTATATGCCCGTACGCTTGAGCGGGTCAAAATATTTTCATAAACAGAATTTTCTTCCATAATTTTATCCTCCGATTCTTTATCATTTGTTGAGGCCTTTACAAGTCTCACTGATAAGATAACGACTGCCACTGCCAAAAGGATTAATATCCAGTTCTTCATAAACCTATGATTGATATAAAATATAAACTAATTTTGAAAATTTACTTATAAGTTGCTGTGCATATTTCAAGACCATATCAGCGGATCTCCAGCCTAATCAAGGTCCCTGTCGGGCACACAAACCGGCAGAATGGCCGGGGGATAAATACCGACAGGATAATGAATGCAATCCCCACCCCTATCACTGACCATGCGGCACTCTCCACAACAAAACCTGTGAAAAGTTCATAGTCAATCCAGGCCGTCGCTATTCCGCCCCATAGCAGTGCTAAAAGAATTACCCACAAAGCCAAACGGAGATTGGTAAGGAACTTTATGAGACTTGCCGACATATGGATTTTCTTCTTGGAGCAATGTCCGGCCAAATCCTGAAGAGAACCTAAGGGACACACATGAGCGCAATAGTATCCCTCCTTTCCAAATAAGGGATAGAGGATTCCGATCACAAGAAGGATCACGGTTATGATTGACGCGAGGCTGAAGGTCACTCCATTGGCAAACAGATTCAGCATCATCGTGTAATCTATGAACGTACCGGTCCAGAATCCCAGTACTCCCACATTCAGACATTGCTGCACGAACCTATACACCTTGTTATGGATAAAAAGAGGAAGGATTGCTCCGGCAGCAAGAATTATGAGCGCAAAAATTCCTGATATGTTGAATTCGAACGCCTGTGAGGTGTGACCGGCATCATCCTCGGCAGCACGGATCCCGGCCTGTACATTCTTTATCAAAGCATTTGAAGAGAATGTAGCTCCGCTTACAGCGTCAGGCATCTTTGCAGAAGCTTCGCTCAGAGTCAGTCCATTCCAACTGTCGAGCAGCCCCGACTCCAGAACCCTGTCAAAAAATCCCGGAGACTCTGCATTCTCGAGGGCTCGGATTGAATCCACCCTACCATTAGAGACAAAAATCTCTACAGACACCGGCCCACCATAACCGATTATATTTTTACCTAACTCTGTCGTATTTATCACCGTCACTCCCGAAGCCTCCCTCTCAATCTCGGGTACCTCATCCTTATCAGTTACTGCGAAGTCATGACCGAAGAGTCTTCCTTTCATGGTAATCGCTAATGAAGACACAATAGCAAAAATCACCAGGAAAGATAGTCCTCTCATCCACACCCCACCACTCATCTTCTCTCTTTTAATCCTATTATTCATAACTTCCACAAATTTAGTGATAATTTTTATCATACAAATAATAAGTTAGTAGCCGGTGAAAATTAAAGAACAAATAAAACGAAGTTGTTTTTGAGTAGATTTTGGTTTCGGCTGAAGGAGCATAGCGGACTATATGACTGAGGGTGAGGTCGAAAGTAATACAAAAGAACCAGTTTTAGCATTCATTTTGTTTACATTAATTAAATTTTGTGAGCTACTTATTAATTATATTAATTACCCCATGCTACAGGGCGGCGGTTCCACCGCTCGCCAGCCTGCAACTCCGTAGCTGATCCGAGACGCTATAACAAAACCGAGGGTTCCGCTGCGCTTCACCCCCGGCTAACCGTGGTATCGCGGTTCCACCGCTCATCGCCTACTGATATTAACCACCAAAATTAACCATTAACTATTAACTATTAGCCATTAACTATTAACCATTAACCATTAACTACTAACCATTAACCATTAACTACTAACCATTAACCATTAACTACTAACCATTAACTACTAACCATTAACCATTAACTATTAACTACTAACCATTAACCATTAACTATTAACCAATTAGACCCTTAGTCCCCGGAGGAGCGGTGGAACCGCGATACCACGGTTAACCGGGGGTGACGCGCAGCGAAACCCTCGGTCACCACACCCAAGTCGATCAGCTACGGAGTTGCAGGCTGGCGAGCGGTGGAACCGCCGCCCTGAATCCATCGTCTGGCTATGTTACGCTTATTAATTTACAGGGATGTGACATCACATTTACCCCTCCGTATCCTGATTAAGTAGACCGCAAAAATTATTAATTGAAATTGTCTAAACTAATTTTTACCAACTGAATTAATTTTTGTGAGCTACTTACTAATCAAGAAAAGCAAGAAATGTATCAAATTGAAAGGGAAATCCCCTCTTTTATTATCATAAACTGCGAGAGTATGTTAAAAAACAATGAAAATATTAAAAAATATCCGGATTATTTAGGATATCTGATTAATAATGAATATTTTTGCACCTTATATTATAATCAGCAGGAGACGTCTCCTGCTTTTCAGGCACATATGTGCCTGAAAAGCAACAAATC
>CAZCJC010000088.1:0-4868 GCA_964499025.1 uncultured Sangeribacter sp. | reverse complement strand
AATGGAATACACAGATTTGATATGGAATGCTATAAATCAAAGGAAGTTAAATCAAAGGAATGGCTGACAAAGGAGGGTTACAAACTTAATCAGATAGAGGAATGACAGTATCAGAACTAATCGCAGAACTCTCCAAATATCCAAGCAACTTAGAAGTACTTGCAGGAGAGTACTATCTCAACGAATTTAAGGTAATAGACGTGCAAGAAGTTATGGAGAAAGAATCTGAACCGACGCACTATGTAGGACTTGAACTTGAATAATATGAAAACCGAACTAACAATAGAGCAATCCGCTCACCTGATTGAACTTGGCGTAGACCCGAAGTTGGCAAGTAAAGAGATTATAGAGAATGTCTATCAAGCAGAATACAATGAGCCAAGACCAAGAGTATTCAAACTCACGGATATTCTTGCAATCATGCCGAAACAAATACCATATCCGAAACCAAACCGTTTGCAGATTCTTTATCCGTTCACAAAAGTCGGAGAAATAATGGTGAGATATGCGACTTTTGATGGCGCAGCAGTAGAAACTGATTTTATCGCTCCCGAACTGATAGACGCGCTCAATCAGCTCCTGATATGGTATCTGACGGAATTTAAAAAGAAAGAGAAATGCCCCGAGTAATTATTCCACCAATGCCAAAAGGCTCAAAATTGGTAAAGTGTACATATTGCAATGCTCTCTTTACTGCCACTTCTGAAGAATTTCATTTGTGGTGCGGAGATATTAAGGCAACGTGTCCTTGTTGTAAATCATCAACCTCAATTTCAAATTCGATAGAACTATGAATAAATTCAGACTTAAAAAGGAAGCAACGCCTTTCTTCAAAGATAAACTCGCGTCAGAGATAAATGACTTCGATGTATGGACCAAGCATTACAATGTAGATGAAAATGCTCTGGAAGAAGTGGAGGATGTCGTAATTGTTCGTGGCCACAAATTCGCTGATGCGAATGGTTCATCACTTGGAGGCTGGGATTCAAAGAACGGCACAGAGTTAAAGTTTACAATCTATTTTCCCTCATTGTCTTTTCATGAGAACGACAAATTCACCAAAGGTCGCTCTGTTCGGGAATTGATGGATAGATTGCAAGCAGCAGCTAATACTTATATGTTAAACTTCCTCGATCCTAAAAACGAAGAGAAATAATGGAAGACTTAGTCCCACGCATAATCCTTGTGGTTATTGCGATAGTTATTTTGAGCATTGACGCTTATTATAAACAAAAAAATAACAAGTAAATAATGACATCCCCAATCATAGACCCCTCTTCTCTGACCGAGGAACAGAGAGAAGCGATAAGAGTTAAATACTCTGAATTAGAGAGATTTAATTCAACTTGGAATGATTTGTTTGCTGATGATGCAGCTATACTTAGGTGGCTTTTCGGCAAATCCATGTTTGAGAAAGGAGAAAACAATGAGTGAAGAAGATATAAAGAAACTGAGTGAGGCATTTGCAGAGCAAGAATATAACGAAGTGTTGCCGTACCTCCATAACCCTTCTCCAAAAGAGAAAGATGAGTTTGTGCGAAAAGCATCAGGCGATATAAGAAAGGCGTTTCAATGGCTCGCAAAGGACTACTGCATCGTGCCGAAAGCAGAAGTTGTTGATTGGGTTAATACCCTTGAAAACTTCATGCCAAATACACAATCTGCAACGATGATGAAAATAGGAGCAAAGAGATTATTCGGCAAAGAATTATTTTGAACATAAAGGAAAATAACATGGAAATAGAATACACCAAAGAACAAGTAAGAGCCGCCAAGCGTGCAACCAAAGCCTTGAATGAGCTTTCAGAAAGCGGGTTGCATCTGATATGGCACGCATCTTCTCATAATATTTATGCAATTCCAAACGACATAAAGGACAGCATAGAAAATTCAGACACTACTGATTATCTTGAATGTGGTGTTATTGACGATGCTGGAGATTGGTAACAGAAAGGGGAATGACAATGGATAAAGAAGAGATAAAGAAATTAGCACGCCTAATCGCCGAGGAAAACTATAATTGCACTGGCAATGAAAAGGGTATAACCCTTATGGCGATGGAGTATGAAAGTGTATTGAACCGCATCGCCAAAGACTTTTATGTCGTTAGTAAAGACTTTATCAACCGTCAGCGCCTTATTATTGAGTTTGACAAGAAAACGATGTTAGAAAAGCCAATCGGCGAGAAAATGGCGTTGGCTGGCGTTTATCAAGCCAAACTTGAATTGATGGATAAACTATTTGAACAGAAAGAAGAATGACGATGAAAGCGAAACTTAAAGGCACGACAGGACTTCCTTTTGAAGTCACAGAGGTTTATCCTGAAACATACAAGGGCGAACCTGTGATTCCCTTTGCACAATACTTTGCAGACGAAGAGGGAACAATTTATATAGATACGATGCTTGATTTCATCTCGGATAAACCCGCTCCCGAAAAGGAGGTGGCTGAAGGATGGGTGGCGAGAGATAAAAATTGTGACTTGAATGTTTGGATGCGTAAGCCTATTCGCAATAAGTATTTAGGACGTTGGCAAAGAGGTGGTGTCCCTATTCTTCTACCAAAAGATACATTCCCCTCAATCACATGGGAGTCCGAACCCCAGCGCGTAAAAATCGAAATAACCCTAATTTATGAGTAAAGAACAAATTGCAAATATACAAAACTCTATCCGCTGTAATGCACGTAATCTATGGTTTTTATACTTGCGAATAAGAGATTACAAAGATAGATTATATTGTCTGTATACTCGCAAATTGTACTATGATTTTGGATCGGATGAAGAACGATTCCTTGAAATAGAAATTCACGAGCAGACAAGAGATTATAATGATTTTAAGGATTATGTAAGGCGGTTGGAGAAAGAACAGAAAGAGCGGAAAATAACTCTTAAAAAGTTACAACAAAAGAAAGGAGAATGATATGGCGTTTGTAGCTAAGGACAAAAATGGTATTGAATGTATCTTTAAACGTAAGCCAGTGCGAAATGGAGTGATAGAGGGAGTGTGGTCTGAATTTCCCTATATAATTCTCCCCTCCGGCTCAATCGCCAAACTCATAGGCAGAGAACTGACGTGGGAGGATGAACCTGTAATGATTGAATGATTATGAAAGAATATTATGTTTCGTATGAGCAAGCAGTAAAGCTCCAAGAGTTAGGTTTTGATTGGGAGTGTCTACATTTTTATCCTTATAACTGTTTAGCAATAAAGAAAAATTGCTCTCATGGAAATTTCAACTCATTTGAGATGCGCTTTAACGGCAAATATGGCGCAATCTATTCCGCCCCTCGCATAGACCAAGCGCAAGCGTGGCTGAGAGAGGTGAAAGAAATTATAGTGTGGACTTCCCCCGAGTTCTATGAGGGTGATGTGTTGGAAGATGTGCGGTGGTATTTCTACGCACAACCACTATATAACCTTAGAAAGCAACTCGGAGGCAAGGTTGATTGTAAGTATTACCCTACCTACGAACTCGCCCTCTCCGCGGGGATAACCGAAGCACTAAAACTTTTAGAAGAAAGAAAATGAAAAAGATAATGTTCAATGACCGCTACGGACTCACCGGAGCCGTACTGAGCGGCCGCAAGACAATGACAAGACGCATAATACCGAACTGCACGGGCATCCGTCAGTCACCATTCTGCCCAAGTGGAGTCGAAGATAATCATGGTTACGAACTTAAGCCCAAGTACAATATTGGCGAAATCGTAGCGGTAGCACAAAATTACAAATCCATTGTAGAGCATTTAGCCAAGAAAGGGTATGACGTGGCAAAATGGATGGATGATAACCACATAACCAAAAATATGGCGGGATGGCTAAACAAAATGTTTGTGAAAGCATCCTTGATGATTTTCAAAATCCGCATTGCCAACGTGCGAGTTGAGCGGTTGCAGGATATATCCGATGACGACTGCATCAAAGAAGGCGTTGTATCATGGACTAAAGATAGGGAGCTATTCAAATATGATTTAGGTGAGGGATACGAAATGTTTGAATGGTGCGATAAGCCGCATTCTCCACGCGAAGCCTTTGCCGCCCTCATTGACAAAGTTTCGGGCAAAGGGACGTGGGATTCCAACCCCTATGTATTCGCCTATGATTTTGAACTAGTAAAATAGATGATATGAAAACCTTAGAACAAAAAGCAGAAGAATATGCAGAAGTGGCTTTTGCTAAAGCCCTCAAAGCACCGTGGCCGGAAGCTAAACATGGATTTGCAGCTGCCTACATCGCAGGTGCTACCGAAGCACTTGCAAGTCAGTGGATAGAGCTTACGCCCAATTCTACTCCTCCAATCAATCAAGATGTGCTTTGTTTAGGCGAGACAGGAGATGTGGCAGTCTTGCAAATGACATATTCCCACCTCAAACCAATGGGATATCAATTAACATGGCTTCCAAAAGTGAACTGCAAAATCACCCACTGGATGCCGATTCCCTCACTACCTAAACCCGAAAGCCATGCCTAAACAAGATCCAAATAACTGCGAACACTGCTTTATGAGCGGTAATCCACCATTTCCGACATGTCGGAAATATTTCAGCTACCATATTGATGCAGACAACACCTGCATATTGTGGCGATGTAGACATACTTGCCCCGACTTCACCGCTAAACCCGATAAGAAATGAAACAGAAACACCGAAAAGCCCTCTATTATATCATTGCAGTTCTTATAGTCATGCTCACTCTCCCGATATGGATATTTGGCTTTGTGGCGAATTGGATAATAGATAAAATAGTTAATGCAAGCAACATTCTCAAATACCTTTTGAGAGTGTATGATGAAGACCCTAAACCCGATAAGCAATGAAAACAATCCAAACAAATTCACTAGAAATATTCAAGCAGAATGATATATAT
>CAZCJC010000087.1:0-5698 GCA_964499025.1 uncultured Sangeribacter sp. | reverse complement strand
AGGCAGATGCTCTAAACCAGCTGAGCTAAACGCCCGATTGCGAGTGCAAAGTTAAGCGAAATTTTTATATCCCACAAATTTTTTTTACTATTTTTGTAAAAATTTTTGACTTTCCGCATCGCCGGAAGGTGCAAATAGCTGCCAAAATGTCAGATTCAAAAGATATTAGAGTAACTAAAGATATAAGAATCGGGGAATTTGATTATCCGCTCCCGGATGAACGGATTCCGCGTCATCCTCTTGCAGAGCGCGATGCCTGTAAATTGCTGGTGAGCCGTCCTGATGGTAGTATCGAGCATCACCGTTTTTCAGATCTGCCGTCGCTTCTTCCAAAGGATTCGCTTCTTGTGTGCAACGATACAAGAGTGATAAATGCGAGGATAAGTTTCGAAAAATCCACCGGTTCCCGAATTGAGGTTTTTCTGCTTGAGCCTATTCTGCCTGAAGACTATGTGCTTATGTTTCAGTCGAGAGGGAGTTGTCGCTGGAGCTGTCTTGTGGGGAATCTAAAGAGATGGAAAAGCGGAGAGCTGATTAAGAAGCTTAAAATCTCCGGCAAGGAGGTTACGCTTCTGGCTACCCGCTTCGATGCCCGTCCGGGAAATGCCCACGAAATATTGTTCGAATGGGATGACCCGGATGTTACGTTTGCTACGGTTGTGGAGAAAGCCGGTTATATCCCTATCCCTCCATATCTTCGGAGAGCCTCGGAAGAGAGCGATTCGGATGATTACCAGACAGTGTTTGCCAGAGTCAAAGGGTCGGTGGCGGCTCCGACAGCCGGTTTGCATTTCACGCCCGCTCTTTTTGAGGCTCTCAGGCAGGAGGGAATAGAGATAGCCCCTCTGACCTTGCATGTTGGAGCAGGTACGTTTCAACCGGTGAAATCTGAGACGATAGGTGAGCATCCGATGCATACCGAGGTGTTCAGTATTTCTAAATCAACACTGGTAGCCATTATCAATTCAAAAAAGGAGGGCAAACCGATATTGGCAGTGGGCACCACGTCGGTCAGGACTCTTGAATCACTTCCCTATCTTGGCGCATTGATCGAGGGTGGAGCCGATCTTCTGACAGTGAAGCAGTGGAGTCCCTATGACAACAGTGAGAGGTTTCCGGAGGATACAGTCGGGTGCCTGGAACATATTTTGAGGTATATGGATGAGAGGGGTCTGGAAAATCTGACAGCTTCAACTTCCATTATGATTGCACCCGGTTTCAGATGGAGGATAGTTGATATCATGATCACAAATTTTCACCAGCCACAATCAACCTTGTTGCTGCTCGTATCGTCCTTTCTTGACAGGAGAGGAGAAGGATCCGGGTCTCCATGGCGGAAGATTTATGATGTTGCACTTGCGGAGGATTACCGGTTCCTCTCTTATGGAGATGCTTGTCTGTTCT
The DNA here is from genome assembly GCA_964499025.1 of uncultured Sangeribacter sp. Lineage (GTDB taxonomy): Bacteria > Bacteroidota > Bacteroidia > Bacteroidales > Muribaculaceae > Lepagella. Next base: position 4,294 of record CAZCJC010000087.1, on the reverse strand, counting down.
TTTAGTTTTGAGTTGTAGAATTGAAGCAGATAAATTTCGATAACAGTTCCAAGGTGGAGACGGTAAGTCTTCCGGCATCGAAGAGTATGGCAGCACGCTTGCTCATCCTCGATTATATATGGGATAGGAAGGGGGTAAGGCCTGGCTTGCCTGTGTGTGATGACACTCAGTATCTTGCGCGGGCAATCGAAGAGTTGCGGCGAATTCCTTTCGGAAATAAATTCAATCTGGGAAGTGGAGCAACTTCACTGCGTTTTTTTGTGGCTCTGGCAGCCTCTATTGAGGGTTTCGAGGGGGAAGTAGATGTCTCCCCGCAGCTCCGGCGTCGTCCTTTGGCTCCATTGGTGGATGCCTTGCGAAGTATGGGGGCAGAGATAGAATACCTGAATAATGATGGCTACCCTCCTTTATATATAAAGGGAAAAAAGCTAAAGGGGGGAAAGATAGAAGTGGATGGGGCGGTCTCTTCCCAGTTTGGTTCAGCTGTCATGATGGCATCCCTGCTCTGGGAGAAACCGGCAGAGATAGTCGTGAGGGGAGAAGCAGTGTCCACGCCTTATATGGATCTGACCAGGCAGCTTATAGAAAAAGGAGATAACTTTGAGCTGGAGGGTGATTGGTCGGCAGCGGCGTTCTTCTATGAAGTAGCTTTGCTTACACCCGGCAGGGAGATCCGGATAAGCGGATTGACCCCTCCGGAAGACTCGTTGCAAGGAGATTCGGGAATCGTAGCTTTGTTCAATCTGTTAGGTGTCGAGACACAATGGGCAGAGAATGGCGATGCGGTGATAAAGGGAGATCCGGCGGTAATCGACAGCATGAGAAAATTGTCTACGCCGCTTGAGTTTGATCTTGGCAACATGCCCGATGCCGTGCCGGCGTTGGCTGTGGGAATGTCATTGGCAGGTATAAAATTCAAGTTTGTCAACATTGGTCATCTCCGTCATAAGGAATCCAATCGTCTGGAAGCTTTGAAAACAGAGTTGGAGAAGGTGGGGATATCTGCGGAAACGACCTCCGATTCTCTCGAATGGGTAGGCAGGCGTTTGCCGATAGCAGAAAATGAGGTTATAGAATGTCGCGACGACCACAGGATAGCAATGGCGTTTGCGCCGGCGGCTGCCAAACTTGGTTATATCGTGATCCGTGATCCTCAGTGTGTGGAGAAATCTTTCCCGAATTATTTTGATCAGCTTGCTAAGGTGGGTTTTGCCTGAGTATAAGGTGAGGATAGATATAAGAGATATGAATTTACTGAAGAAATTTGGAGTTGAGCGTTCGATGATCTCGCCATTGCTTGCGGTATCAATCAATATAGCTCTCCTTTTTATATTATATACGCTATTAAGAATAGAATTCCTTCTGGAAAACTGGAGCTATTTCCGGGAGATGGTGGAAGAGGGACGATTGTTGTCATTGCTTGGTGGCGGGATGGTTTTTGATGCCCCCGGTATATTTTATCTGAATATCATTTATGTTGCGCTGCTTCTCTTCCCGTTGCATTATAAAGAGCGAAGAGGTTATTATTCCGTATGCAAATGGGTGTTTGTAATAGTTAATTCTGTTGGAATTCTGGCCAATCTTATAGATTCGGTATATTTCGCGTATACCTTAAGGCGCACTACATTCGATCTTTTTGCAGAATTCTCCGGTGATGATAATCTGGGAAAGATAATGCTGGTAGAGGTCGGCAGGCATTGGTATTTACTGATTCTTGCCATTCTTTTGATCTGGGGTCTTTTCAAAACTTATGTCAGTCCCTCCGATAAGATTAACCTTCGTCCCCGCTGGAGATACTATCTTTTGTCGCTCCTCTCCTTTGGTGTAGGGATTCTGACATCAGTAAGTGCGATACGTGGAGGCTTTCTCGTGAATTGGTGGCATTATATCATAGCCGCACTCTCTCTTTACTTGGCTTGGAGAGTGTATCAGTCGGGGAGGTGGAGAGGAAAGATGATAGTAACCGCTATTCTGCTACTGGGCGGAGGAGTGTTTATTATCACGGCTCCTTTAAAAGGCTGGCGTCACCGTGATATCCGGCCTATAGCCATTTCCAATGCTAATAAATATATCCAGCGACCTAACGAGGCTGCTCTTATATTGAATACGCCGTTCACACTGATAAGGACAATTGGCTCGGTTCCTTTTGTAGATCCTAAATATATGTCAGGGTCAGAGATGTTGTCGCTCTATACTCCGGTTCATCCAGCTGTGTCGCAAAATGACACTTTGATGACTAAGACCCGGAGGAATGTAGTAGTGATAATTCTTGAGAGCTTTGGACGCGAGTATATAGGAGAGCTCAATCATGATATATTGGGAGAAGATTACAAAGGCTACGCCCCTTTTTTAGACTCGTTGGTGAGGGTGTCTGCTACCTGGCGTTGGACATTCGATAATGGACAGAAAAGTATTGAGGCGATGCCGAGCGTGTTCGCGGGGATACCCTCTTTTGCCCGTCCTTTTGTCTTGACATCAGCTTCAATGAATAGACTCAAAGGTTTGCCTGCAGTCTTGAAGGATGAGGGATATTCCACCGCCTTTTTTCATGGGGCAAGGAAGGGATCGATGGGTTTTGATGGATTTGCCAAAAGCGTGGGCTTCGATGCATATTTTGGCAGGGAGTCTTTTCTGGATGATGGCCGCGCAGGAGGGGAGGAGGAGTTTGATGGATATTGGGGAATTTGGGATGAACCCTTCCTTCGGTTTTTCGCTTTGAAACTTTCTGATATGCCTCAGCCGTTCATGGCAGGAATATTTACGTTGTCGAGTCATCATCCATTCAATGTGCCGGAAAAATATGAAGGCGTTTTCCCGGCTGGCTCAGAGCCGATACATAAGACCATCGGTTACACCGATATGGCGCTGCGTAAATTTTTCGAGACTGCAAGAACCAAGGATTGGTACAAGAATACAATCTTTGTAATTACCAACGATCATACCAACGCCCGAAGTCATGATGAGTACAGGTCATCAATTTCTGCATTTTACGGACCAATCCTTATATTTGATCCGAGTGGTGAATTGCCACGCGGTGTATTCGACGGCATAGCGCAGCAGACGGATGTCATGCCGACCGTTCTTGGTATTACGGGAACCCGGCACCCGTATGTCTCTTTTGGAAAAGATCTGTTCTCCGTTCCAGCCGAGGATACATGGGCTGTGAATCATAATGGTATCTATCAGTATGTGAAATATGGGTTCGTTCTTCAGTTCGACGGTAAGAGGAATGTGGGTCTGTACCGGCTGGGTGATCATAAGATGGAACACAATCTCCTGGGTTCATTTCCGGAGCAAGAGAAAATGATGCAACGTGAGCTTGAAGCCTTGATTCAGCAATACATGCAACGTATGCTTCGCGATGGCTTGGTTACGGAGGGAAATATGGTTAATGGTTAATAATTAATAATTGGGTTAGGTAAACAATAAAAAATGCAGAGAGGATGCGAGGAGCGTTAATAATATTCATCGTGATGGTGGTGGTGGGAGTGGTGCTATATATAGGTGAACTATGGCATCTCCGTAAGACCCGTTTAAAAGAAAAAGATTTAAATGGAGAAAGCTTGGTGGGATCCGGATCAGTATCCTCCCGTCAAGGGGTGGTGATTGATGAAACGGGTAATGACAGTCTGCCGGAAACGGGCGAGCCCGATTCCGAAGTAGAAGGGGAATGTTGTGGGTTACATCTGGTGTGCGAGAAAGATTCATTGTCTCCCATGTCGGCTGAGGTTCTCTATTACGATGATGAAGAGCTCGACAGATTTATCGGCCGTTCGGAAGATAGCTATACGCCGGAGGAAGTGGAGGAATTCAGGGATGTGTTGATGACTTTACGTCCGGAAGACATCTTCGGGTGGGCCAGAAGTGTGACGCAACGCCGCCTTCCTTTGCCACCGGAAGTGCGTGATGAATTGCTTATATTGGTGAATGAACAAAGGGAAAGATTATGATTAACAAAATGAAATATATTTTAACATTTATTGATTTTATTAATTATCAAAGAGTTGTAAACCGATAATACTTAAATTTGAATTTTTTTCATAGGAATATTTGCACAGCGTAATTTTTTGTTATAACTTTGCATCCGCAAACGGGAAAACGACACGGCAGTCGGGATGTGAAAACCTGACGGAGACAGAAGCCCGGGAGCAATAGAACAATGAAATTTTGCCACAAGACAAGCAGCGCGGTATCGACAATGATACCGAGTTGAGAGAGATACAAGGGACAATTAATGTTCCCGTATCAATTCCGACTAAAAGCCTTGGGTCGAGACAAACAAACGTCAGGTCCG
>CAZCJC010000086.1:0-5862 GCA_964499025.1 uncultured Sangeribacter sp. | reverse complement strand
TTATAAGATTTATAAGATTTATAAGATTTATAAGATTTATAAGATTTATAAGATAGTGTAAAAGTCATGAATAAGTTTTTAAAGATTGCCGGGGATTATACGAATTGGAATGTGTATAAAAAGGCTGTTATTATCTCTGATGTGACAGAAATGTTCATTAGGAGGGCTTTTACCGAGAAATCGCGTACGATTGATCAAATGCGTCAGGCTGCCAGATCATGTAAGCAAAATATTGTAGAGGGTGTCAGCGACAGCACCGTGTCAGCAGAGATGTGTATAAAGTTATTGGGTGTTGCTCGTGGATCCGTAAGAGAGTTGCTTGAAGATTATGGGGATTTTCTTCGACAAAATGATTTGGAAATATGGGCGCCGGATGACTCTCGGACTCAAACGACTCGTATCTATTGTATCAACAATGATAATCCTAAGGACTTTGTCGAGAAGTGCAAAGGGAGGTCCGATGAGACTGTCGCAAACATCATGCTGACTCAAATACGCCAGATTGATTCAATGCTTGCCAAAATACTTAAGAAAATTGAGAATGATTTTATAAACTGCGGTGGAATAAAGGAGGCTATGTCTGCTGCTCGTAGAAAGTGTAGAGGATATTAAAAAATATTATAAATTGATTGAAGCGCACCCTATAAATTGTAATAAATTTAGGGTGCGCTTCAATCAGAATTGTTATATTTTATAGCGGTAATTATTGCCCTGACATGGGCAAGTTTCCACTCTTTTATGGCTATTCTTATCAAAAAAAAGACTCTACTGACGCTCTCCGCACCCTTTTAGAGTGATTATGTGCCAAATCAGAAATATAACATAAAAGTAGCCTGACTCTCTCAATTTTACGTACGAAAAAGTGACTGCCTAACTTTGATTGGTAGACAGCCTCGGCTATTATATTTTCAGACTGTTATTCCTGACGGGACTAGCGGGCCATTTGGTTGCAATAAAAAAGGGGTATTATAACGGAAAGTATCAATGCATCAATGATCTGCTCGTTTCAATCTACAGCCAAAATGCTCTTGATTAATCGGGGAGATTTAATTAACTTTGTCAACCCTCTCATGGAGGCGTGTAGTCGTAACTTTCATGGGGAAAGCGGTCATATTTTTTCTTTAAAGAAATTAACTTTATGAGACTCCTGCAAGGAATATATAATTAAGCATCAATTAATATAACGAACTATTCTACCATCTACTAAACCACCTGGATTAAAATGAAAAAGCTAATTATCAATTTCAAAATAATATTAGTGTGTTTGATATTAGTTCTGCCAGTGTCGCTTTTAGCCGAAAAAGTTACAGTTTACCAAACGCCCTTAAGATATACTATTGATACTGAGACAAATACTGCAGAAGTTTCTGGACAAGGACTAAATACCTTAAAAATCCATAATCTTGAAATTCCGGATTATATAGATTATAATAATCAGCAAATACCCGTTACGTCCATTAGAAATAGGGCATTCGCCCAATTTCGTTTTTCTGGCTCTTTGACTATAGGAAATAATGTTACATCAATTGGAGAAGCTGCATTTGCATCATGTGATGGTTTTACAGGTTCGTTGACAATAGGGAATTCAGTAACAACAATTGGAGAGAACGCTTTCTATTTGTGTAGCGGTTTTACCGGATCGTTGACAATTCCTAATTCTGTCACATCAATCGGGAGTTCAGCGTTCTATAGCTGTAGTGGTTTTACAGGTTCGTTGACAATAGGGAATTCAGTAACAACAATTGGAGAGAACGCTTTCTATTTGTGTAGCGGTTTTACCGGATCGTTGACAATTCCTAATTCTGTCACATCAATCGGGAGTTCAGCGTTCTATAGCTGCCGCGGTTTTACCGGATCGTTGACAATACCAGACTCTGTCAAATCAATCAATTATGCAGTTTTCTATAACTGCACTGGATTTGATGGATCCCTTACAATACCAAACTCAGTCACTGCAATCGGTGATAGAGCTTTTATGGATTGTATTGGATTATCAGGCTCGCTGATAATACCAGACTTGGTCACATCAATTGGTTCAGAAGCGTTCAGCGAATGTAGGTGTTTTACTGGTTCTCTATCGATACCAAACTCAGTCACTACAATTGGAGATTTGGCTTTTCAGGGATGTAGTGGTTTTACCGGTTCGCTGACAATTGGGAGTTCGGTTAAGTCAATTGGTATTTATGCATTCCACAGATGTAGTGGTTTTTTGTCAGTTAATTGTAAGGCTATTACCCCACCCTCTGTTTCTTCTAATACATTCCCGGAAACTATGTTCTCTAAGTGTAAGTTGTTGGTACCGGAACAATCTTTGGAGGAATATAAGAGACATAATGTTTGGAAAGAATTTTATGAGAATGACTTTTGCGGGGAATTAATTGATATAGCACCAATAAGATATATGGTTAACACTCAGCTGAAGTCAGCTGAAGTTTATGGATTAGTTCCCAATATAACAAGCGTTACTAACCTTGTGATACCTGACTATATAGAATATAAAAATGAAAAAGTCCCTGTAACGAAAATTAGGGGGGAAGCTTTTATAGGGAGAAATATAGGAGGGACGCTGACCATTGGAAATTTAGTCACTTCAATTGAATATTATAGTTTCGTGGGATGTGGTTTTACAGGTTCTCTGATTATACCAGATTCAATAACCTATATTGGCTATTATGCATTCTATGGCTGTACAGGTTTTAGCGGTTCGCTGACAATAAGTGATTCAGTGGAAACAATTGAAGACGGCGCTTTCGAGGAGTGTAGCGGTTTTAAGGGTTCGTTGACATTTGGAAACTCAGTAAAGTATATAGGAGAAAATGCATTCAATGGTTGTAACAGTTTTGCGATTATAGATAATAAAGCAATTATACCACCAATTCTTTCTGAAAATACATTTTCAGAAAGCCTTTACGAAAACTGCAAGCTGTTGGTACCTGACCAATCTCTGCAAGCATATAAGAATCATGATATTTGGAAAAAATTCAATATGATTGATGTCTCAGGGTTGAAAGATGTTTTCGTTAACGCAACTGAGAATGTAACAATATACAACCTTTCTGGAAACATACTTTATCAAGATGTAAATTCCTCGATAGTTAATACACTTGCTCCGGATATCTATATAATACGTCGAGGTAATACCACTAAGAAAGTTGTCGTAAAGTAATTAAGCTGTACAGTTTTGTGCTCCACAATCAAAAGTGAAGTGCACCCCAAAAGTTATACAAAAAACTTTTGGGGTGCACTTCACTTTTGATTGTTAAACAACCTCCTGTTTTTTAGTTGGTTGGCAAAGGTACAGTTAAAAATGGAATAATTAATATCTGACGGTTATCGATAGGGGAGTGTAGGCGTAGTCGGTGGTGATGGAGAGGGTCGAGGTCGCCGGTTGATAGTTCCATGTGCCTCCGGATACAGAGTAGGGGCGCGGTAAACCGGGAATCTCGAAGGTGAGATGTCGCGTGGAGGGCATTCCCGGATATGTGCCCTCAGACAAAATCTCTATTGCTAATTCCTTGCCATCTTTTACGCCAGTGAACGATATCTTGCAGTATTCCCCCTTCTGTAGTGATTCGGGAGATTTACGGTCATCCTCGAAAAGAGTGTATGATGTGCGTTCTGGAGAGGGGAAGTATTTAACTGTCAGCTCAGAAGGAGCGTACTGAGTGACGTTCTCAATCGGTTTTGTATATTGAGGGATGAAGCTTCCGGCCTTGACGAAGAGGGGTAAAGTGCCCAGAGGGGCCGATACAGTTGCTGTTGTGCCTCCCTTGTAACGCAGAGCTGGATTATTCCAATTGATCCATTCTCCTTCGGGGAAAATGACTTTCCGGCTTCTTGCTCCCGCTTTCATTACCGGGGCAACCAGCACATTCTCTCCCCAGAGATACTCATCCTGAAGATTGGCATATTTATTATCCTTATTCTCTCCGTTGAAATTTATGGGACGCGCCAGAGGTAATCCATAGGCAGCGTTTTCATATGCAAGAGTATAATTATAGGGCAACCATTCATATCTCATGCGAATGAATTTCTTCAGGATAGCTTCCTGCCCGGGATAATGATAAGGTTCCGGTTTATATTGCGCGTGGGTTCTGAGAACGGGGGTAAAGACACCCATTTCGAGCCACCTTACGTAGAGCTCGGGGTCATACGGGTGTGCCGGGTCAACGGCGAATCCGCCTATGTCCGAACTCATGTAGCCTAATCCTGACATGCCGGAGTTGACCATCAGGTTGACCTGTGGAGCTAATCCTCCCCATGACCTGGACACGTCTGTGGTCCAGGGGAAAACGGAATATCTCTGCAATCCGGCGGTTCCACCCCTCATGAGCAAGACCGGTCTCATATCGGGAAAATCCTTTCTTAATCCTTCGTAGATTAGCTTTGACCATTCGTTGCCATAGGCATTGTGAAACTCAGAGGCACTCTCTCCGTTGGCATGAACGATTGTAAGGGGATGAACTTCCGGTTCTCCAAGGTCGCCCCACCATCCGGCAAGTCCCTCGGCGGTAAGGGGACGAAGCCTGTTCCAGAGCCAATCCCGTGTATCGGGGTTAGATATATCGAACATTCCGGCATCACCCACCCAGGTAGTCACATCGTGTGTCTTTCCATTGAAATCCTTCGTAAGCATCCCTTTTGAATCCAGGAGATTATAATTGTCGATTGCTCCGATCTTATTGATATAGGGCTGGGAGATCAAAATGGTATTTACCCCCATGCCATTGAGGGAATCAAGCATTCCCTTATGGTCGGGGAACTGTTCTTTATTCCATTCGAGGCGTCCCATATCGGTTTCTTTGCCATACCAATAGAGATCGAAAATTATTCCGTCCACTGGATAGCCACGGGTCTTAAGGGAATCAATGGCCCCCAACGCCTCCTGCTGGTTGTGATAGCCATATTTGGAGGTTATGTAACCTAATGCCCAGAAGGGAGGAAGTTCCTGACGACCCGTAAGGGCGGTATAATTACTTACAGTGCCCGCCAGAGTTGAATTGCCGTTGATGAAATAGTATGCAAGGGGCTTGGAGGTTTCCGACTCATAAACCACCGTGTCTCCTAAAAGCAGTGTAGAGGAATTGTAGTCGTCAAAAAGGATGCCATATCCTTTGTCGGAGGCGTAATATGGAACCGTGATACCCATCTGTGAGATACGGGGATCGCTCCCGGTGTATCCATAATTCTGACGATTATACATCACCAGTGTGTCTCCGTTGAGACGAAGGGAATGCCCCCTTTCTCCCGCTCCATAGAAATTCTCATTCCTTTCGGAACGAAGCCTGACACTTTTCAACGATCGCGAGTTATCAACACCTCCGGCTTCAGACATAAGAGTGTCGCCAAAGGAGTTGAGAAAAATTATGTTCCCACTCTTACGGTTAACTTTTACGATGGTTGAGCTCGAGATCAGGGAAAACTCATCAGGGGTAATGAAGCTCGAAACACCGATATCGGAGTGATCCATGGTAACAGCCTGAGATTCCGGTAGTTCGAATCCGGTGGTGCCATCCGGAAGGGTAGTCACCCGGAAGATATCCCCGCCAAAGGGAGTAATGGCGATGGTTGAAGCATCTGTGCGAACGATGAACGTTCCATCTTCCTTATATATTTTCCCGGAATCGAATAATGCTGCTCCCCCGGCAAATATCAGGGGCAGGGAGGCGGCTGCAAGTATAATACTTTTCATGTAAGTATAAGATTAAGAGCCCATCTCATAAATTTGAGAGCCCCTGGGGTCGCTGGGTTGGAGTGATTTTTGGCTTTTGAGCGATTGAGCATAGCGGGCTATGTGATTGAGCCAGAAGCCGAAAAGCGCCCAAGCCAGCGAAGGCTTTGGGTAATATCCTCCATGGACTC
>CAZCJC010000085.1:0-5902 GCA_964499025.1 uncultured Sangeribacter sp. | reverse complement strand
TGAAAAAGTGGATTAAACAGGCTGGCATTGAAAAGAATATCACTTTTCACGGTTTTCGCCACACGTATGCTACCCTGCAAATCGCATCAGGAACAGATATATACACCGTTTCAAAGATGCTTACGCATCGCAACGTTTCCACTACTCAAATTTATGCTGATTTAGTAAGTGAGAAGAAACGTGAAACAGTTAACAGGATAACATTGAAATAGATTCCCAAACGTGGGCTTATGCGTTGTTCTTTCAAATAATTAGCCTATTAAATACGCTACAAAGATACGAGAAAGTCCTCAAAATAGTATAACTTTTTGAGGATTTCTTTTATGCACATTCACAAAACATACTATAATTCCATGAATCCAATCATCTCAATATATCATATAATAAATATATTTGTTATATTTGCACTACTTTATGTAGGTATGAGGTCAGAGTGTTGAGGTAAGTCATAAGTCAGAGTTATTAGTGATGAAGTACGTCATAACTCGTCACTTTGACTTCTGCCATAAAATATATTTATAACTCCTATCTACAACTTAAAACTTAATTAACGTGGCAAAGAACACGATGGGGATGCAAGAAGTCATCACATTGTCAGTATTTGTGATTTTCACCCTGTTTTTCTTCCGCAACGAGCCATTGCAGTGGAACTACATCGCAGCTTTCGTCTGCCTCATCCTCGCCGTCTACTTCGTGTTTATGAACTAATTTCTGAAAAAATATTAGCATGACTTATACAATAGATGACTGCGGCCTGATTTGGGGTCTTGTAACAGTACCCCCCGGAGTCAAAGTAGATGACTTTTATAACTCAAATATTATAGAAGGTATCATTGATGGATACAAGAAATCGAGAAATGATTATACTTTTAATGGAAAGTATAAAACAGGTACTTTGTATAATCCGATTGCCTTTAAAACATTTGGTGATAACGACTTGATGTTTTACACACTGTTTGATGATTTTGCATTCCCAAACCGTGTGCTTCATCCCTTTCATGGCTATGGAAAGAGGGATGGAAATGCAGAATATGAAAATTTTGAATATCAGGTTGTGGTCGGGTTAAACTCTTATATTGCGAGTGCTCAATCAGCGAACACTCTGAAAACAGTTTTTGATCCGTACGACCCCGACAAAAGCAAGCTCGATTCATACTTATTCACTTGCGCAACCAGGTTTAAAATCAACCCAATTTTTCTTTGTGGTACGGGCTTGGATTGCGTACAGTTGGTCAAGTCCTATTTGTCAGCTGAATATGAGCGTTTGGATGGTAAAATAATTCTACTGAATGGTGTAGGCTGTGACGAATTGCTCATGTTAAATTTCTCAAATGACATATGCGCCATCGCAAAATTTATCTACCGGATACGTAACATTCAGTTCAAAAGTCTTAGCGCAGTAAAAGAATTATATGGTAATGTGCGTTCAAAGTGCATTGCATCAGAAATTTCTAAAAAAGAGCAAAAGGATATTGACGAGGCTCATGTTTTCACCTCTTCCTATTCATTGTGTGGATATGCCCTCCAGTCCCGGATGGGTGAGTTGCCTGGAATGCTTTCATCAACTGATTTTTTGGTGAAATTTACATGGGACATTAAGCCTGGTCACATAGGCAGTTTTACAAAGAAATTACAGGCTGAGATAAAAAAATTAGGACTTAAAGGACAAGAAGACCGGCTGTTTCTGAATAGGTCGATTGTCAATTATTCTCTTGATGGGGCAACCTTCTCTACACCTCGGAACTTAATAGAAACAATTGATTCGTTCCGAGCGATCGATTTAGACAAAAGCGATATACGAAAACTTCACATCACGGTTTCGGTTAAAGATGACGAAAACTACTTGATAATTAACGAAGATGGAGGTTTTCAGCACGTGGATTCCTTTGATCCGGGAAAGCATCCTTCTACACCTCATATTTTTAAGAAGAGCATATTCTCAGCCGACGATATGTCGGCTTTAAGAGGAGCCTTGGGTAGAGGACGTATATCAAAAGCGTTGAAAGAGAGGGTAATGAAAATGTATCAGAATTTCAACGACTGCATCCAGGATCCTCAGTTTGTGGTCTCTTTTCTTAGTTTACGGGCATTCTTGATGCATATCATTGAAGTCATAGTCCAATATAATGCGGGAAAGCTTGAGTTTTCTGCAAATAATATACACGAATGGCTTGACGAGTGTGTGCGTGATTTCGAGCAGGCATACTTGAACCGTTTTCATCAAAGTAACAGGATGAGGACACTGTCTGATTTCAACATTGAGTGGAATGGTGGCATTCAGCAGCTTATCTGTTCAATGGATCATACATATAAAACGTTAATGAAAACCTGTGGAGTAAAAGATCCATATGCATTCATGTACGTTTCCGGCCATGAGCGTGTTCATGTCAATGATCATGTTTATCGCATAAACATGCAACACATAACATATCCGGAGCTGTTCGCATCTACAATATGGAAAGAGTTTTTTAACTTTGTGCCACAATTGGTGAAGCTCCGCGATGATAAAATAATATTGCCGTTTGAATCATTAATGAATGATGAGTTTGTAACAGCCCTTCAGGGACGGATTAGCTCGCATATAAAATTCAACGGCTCAAAACCGACACATAAGATTTTTCTTAAGCATGTCAATAAAGAGTTCAGGACAGTCATGATTGCAGACCTCATGACATTTTATTATGGATATAACTCATCATTTGATGAGTTTACATTCTGGTATATCCGGTATTTTCTTCAAACGCCCGGGTCGTATAATCGAGATGGAACGGTATTCCTAGACAATTTCATTATCTTTTTCTGTCGTATAATGCTCGTTCATCGGCTTGCCGGAGCGACAGAAAGTGATTTGGAGGCACTTCGTTTCAATCCACCGGATCCATCCATTGCATCACTGTGGACAGAATTGTTTTCTGACGTATTGACGCTGTCGTCTTTATTAACTGACATTCTTGCTCCATATCATTTTGTAGAGACGGTTAAGGGTGTAGTTACGACTATGCTTTCTCATCAATTCCACATTGCCAGCACGATTTTGCCACCCGGCGTAGTCTTGCCACCTGACGCAGTCTACACTGTAATTTCACAAACGCGAAGTAAGCTGATTGATAAGTACTCAGATTCGTTTGGCTCATCTGAAGTTGATACAGATCTATCGAGTGATGTACCGGCAGATACGCGGGCTTCTGAACTTGTCAGTTGTATGCTGCCGGGCTTTTTGAAATATCTGCGCGGCATCATCTGTGATGGCAATCGACCGGGCATAGCCCTGATGCGAGATTCAGAAGGCCGTCCTGATATTGACGAGGATTCAGTCGGATATTTTTGCCCACTATTAGCCGATCCCTTCGGTGGATCGTTCTCTATTGATGGCGACATGCATGTCAAGTATTTCAAGGCAAGGTCGCTGTTCTATCTTTACCTATTCCATTCCTATCACTGCACCGTGTCTGTTATATAGTCTAATTTAGAAAACTATGGTAATACTGAGCCTGGCGGATTTCCATCTGAGTAATGACGATGAACACATATCCCGGGATTTCGAAAATTCTTTGGCCTACTTCGAAAAATTTTTTCGGACGAAGATTATGCCTGTTTCCCAATGGAGACCGGATTTTATCTGTGTCTGTGGGGATATTGCCAATAAAGCAAAGAAGGATGAGTTTGAACAGGCAAAAAAAGTGATAAACAGCATTGCCAGGCTTGTAGAACTTCCTACCGATCATGTCATGCTCGTGCCAGGCAACCATGACCTTTGTAGACCGCAAGCGCAAACGGCTAAGTTAAAGATTCAAAAATCATGGTTTCATCGTATTGCGGAATGGGTAAAGGGTTCATCTCCGTGTCAGAACACGAGTGGTTATACGAATACATTAAAAGAGATTTCTAAGTGGCTGGAAGATGGTGCAAAGGTTTCAGAATCTTTGAGACAGACTCTTCTGGGCATGTTTGGCGATTATGCCTCTTTTCGAAACTCGTTGTTTAGCGAGAACATAGATGGGATTAGTTATATTGATCTGATGTCGGCTGTGGGTGTTCCTGAGTTGAAGGGTTTATGCGGTATTAGAAAATTTGACAATGGCAAAATCGCTTTTGCAGAATTGAATTCGACATGGTGTGATCTTGGTGGCACGAATAGGAATGTCAGATTTGGTCATAATATTGTCAATAAGGCATATCAGGAGTTGGATGCACTAAAAAGAGCCGGCTATTTTATTGTCGGATTGTTCCATCATTCAATGCGTTTCTTGGATATTGAGGAATACCAGGCACGTTCGATGTTTGATGTGTATGACAATATTGTCAAAGTATGCGATATGTGTTTGTCGGGACATGAACATGGTGCTCGGGCCAAGGAACCGGACTTTTTGGGAAATCAATGTCAATACTTCCTAAATGCAGGTTTTATGTCCCCTGATCCGCATAATAATCTTCTTGAATCCGGAGCTATGCTGCTGCAAATAGACCGTTATAAGGAAACTATTAAAGTGCGCAAGTTCCTGCGGGAATCGGATAATAGTTGGTATGAACATCCTCGAATGTCTACGTGTTCGTATGCAATCAATACTCATTACGGCTCTGCAAGTGAGGGTAGTAGTGAAGACGACAATGAAATAAAAATTGTTGACCCCACTGAGTATCGTGTGCGAGCCGCAGAGATTATTAGAGTTTTTGGTAGTAAGTATAGCTTGGGGAAGAGCATCTCCCGAGATACATGCGAACTTGTTTACCATTCAAGGGATGCAGAGGATTCAAAGGTGGTCGCTTATGTGGCTTTTATATCCAGTGCTAACTATCAGAAGGCGGAATTAGTATTTCCTGATTCTAAACTTCGGCTAAAGTTATTTGTTTTTATTGTAGATAGGAAACATTCCGCCGGGAGCGATGAAACTACTGTTAAGCTAAAGGGCGGTTACCGAACGAAGCATCTTAGTGGGAATTTGGTGTTACTATCTTAAAAATTAGTAGAGAATCTTTTTTGGATTCGGTTTTTTTATTAACTTTGCATCCACTTGGTTATTCTAATTTTATAAGAAAATGTACGATGATCTTTTAAGAGAGGCGATTAACACTCAATACCCCGGATTGCTTGATGGAACCAATCTGCATGGTTTTGATAGTACGGAAGCTGTTAATGCAAGGAAGCGTCTCGACGAAATTGCAGCAGTAATGAAAGAATCTTTCAATGAGTCTGAAAAGGTATTCGTATCTAACGATGTGTATCATTTCATTTAAGTATAACCTCAATAATACAATATAAAGAGGCTGTCTAACAAGTTTAGGCGGCCTCTTTTCATTATTTTATCTGTCAAAAAGAAGTCTTTCATGCTGAGATTTAGCGCGAAATCCCTTTTTGTATCAAAGGTTTTTAGAAAATTGGGTTACAGATAAATAACTAATAATTAACACATAGCATTGCAAAGTTAGCGATAAAATCTGACAATAGAAAACAAAATCTGCTTCATCCTCCC
The DNA here is from genome assembly GCA_964499025.1 of uncultured Sangeribacter sp. GTDB lineage: Bacteria > Bacteroidota > Bacteroidia > Bacteroidales > Muribaculaceae > Lepagella. The sequence goes on along the minus strand of CAZCJC010000085.1, from coordinate 431 downwards.
TTGGATGCGCATCAGTCGAAATGTTACCACCTCGGTGTTGGCAAGCAAGTGACAAAAACCACTCTTGCCCGCGCCAATCAAGCCCGCGACTGACGCATCTTCGAAGACTTCGCCTATCACATGATAGAGGAGGCTCAGAGAAAGAGGGCAACCGATATCTTCAAGCTCGGTGGCAACGTATATGCATTCGACTCAACGACCACAGACCTGTGCCTCTTGGTGTTCTGGTGTTCGAAGTTCCACAAGAAGAAAGGAGGGGTCAAAACACATGTCCTCTACGATGTGGGGGCTCAGGTTACTATGTTCTTCCATATTATCAACGCGTCGGTTCACGAGTCGAAAGTGGTGAAGGAAATACCCATAGAATCAGGCGCTCACTATATCTTCGACCGTGCATACAACAACTTCAAGGAACTATACCGTATACACCA
>CAZCJC010000084.1:0-6374 GCA_964499025.1 uncultured Sangeribacter sp. | reverse complement strand
ACTGTAAATCTGCTGGTTTATACCTTCGGTGGTTCGAATCCATCTTCGCCCACTTCAAGAAAGAAAAACGCCGTGTCAGTGACACGGCGTTTTTCTTTTTCATTTATAATTTAGGCCCCGTTAGATAAGTTTGGCCGAGGCCTCCTTGATTCTGCGCATGGCCTCAGCGATATTCTCATCCGATGTAGCATAGGATAGGCGCAGATAACCGGGAGCGCAGAAAGCATCTCCATCTACGGCAGCCACATGGGCCTCCTCCAGAAGATACATCACATAGTCACCTGAATTCTCAAGCACACGGTCGCCCGCTTTCTTGCCAATGTAGGAAGACACTTCGGGGAAAAGGTAGAATGCTCCTTGGGGCTCGTTGACAACCCAGCCCGGTATCTCTTTGGCTAAGCTGACTATGAGGTCGCGACGACGCTCGAACGCCTTGCGCATTGTCTCGACACACTCCTGCGGACCGCGATAAGCAGCCTCCGCTGCTTTCTGGGCGATCGATGAGGCACCGGATGTATATTGACCCTGCAACTTGGTAACAGCCTTGGCTATCTCTGCCGGACCGGCCATGAAACCTATACGCCATCCGGTCATGGCATATGCTTTTGAGACTCCGTTGACAATTACGGTGCGCTCGCGCAGTGCCGGGAACTCGGCTATGCTGTGGGCGCCTCCCGTGTAGTTGATATGTTCGTATATATCATCGGCAAGGATAAGAATCTCCGGATGACGCGCCAAGACCTCCGCAAGAGCCTTCAACTCATCGTACGAGTATACACTTCCGGTAGGATTAGAGGGTGAATTGAGCATTATCATGCGGCTCTTAGGAGTGATGGCCGCTTCGAGCTGGGCAGGAGTGATCTTGAAATTCTGATCTACCCCGGCCGAGACAAGCACGGCTTTACCCTCCGCGAGTTTTACCATCTCGACATAACTGACCCATGCCGGAACAGGGATTATAACCTCATCGCCCGGATTCACAGTGGCAAGCAGCACGTTGCATAGCTCCTGCTTGGCTCCGTTTCCTACGACTATCTGCGAAGGCTCATAATCAAGGCCATTCTCTCTCTTCAGTTTGTCGCAAATAGCCTCCCTGAGCGACAGATAGCCCGGCACAGGTGTGTAGCGCGAGTAGTTCTCATCTATGGCACGCTTGGCCCCGGCCTTGATGAAATCGGGAGTATCGAAATCGGGCTCTCCCACCGACATATTGATCACATCCACACCGGAGGCTTTCAACTCCGCACTCTTCTGCGACATCGCCAGCGTAGCCGACGACGCGAGATTCTTTATTCTGTTTGAAACGAAACTCATAATTTCAGGATTCTTTTACCACTGCGAAATTAGTCAAATTTCCTATCTTTTGCAACATAGCCCGACACATCCTTTGCTATTTGCGTTTTTAATGGTATTTTTGCAACAAATTGTAATATTATGAAGAAATCCGTATTCCTCTCTTTTCAGGCTCTATGCACAGCCTTGATCATATCATCCCTGCTCTCTCTTGCATCATGCTCGAAGAGTGAATCGGCCGACACTTCCGACCTCCTCTCCTCTATCCCGTCTGACGTGTCGGTAGTGGCCACGGCAAACCTTAAGTCTATTCTCGAAGATATGGGCTGCAAGGTTGAGGGAACTTCCGTAAAACCGGGCAAGGAGGCCATATCGGCTTTCGATGCTGCCAAAAACAAGAATCTGCAGAAACTTCTGGATTATATCTACGACGGCGGAGTGGATCCGTCGGTGGCCGCTTTCTTTATGGAGGGTTACAATGCCTATATAGCCGGATTTCTCGCTGACCCCGACAAGTTCAAGGCCAAAGTGGAGAAAGATTTTGAAGAAACGTTCTCAACTGATGGAAAAATCTCGACCTGCGGTAACATTGCCGTGGAGGGGAACCGATTCTGGATTGCCGCCTCTTCCAACAATACAATTGTCATTTCGGATATAAAGCATTTCAGCACCCTCAGTGAAAAACAGTCGATCCTTTCAAATAAAACTGCTGCTGAAACCCTCAAGACCCTTGACCATGATATCATGGCTTGGGGAGACATAAAGGGTTGCCTCAATGCGGCCGGACTCGACTTCTCCACCAAGGCAGCTGTAAATATGGCTATAGAGGGGGCGTTTGCCGACGCTTCCGACATGGTGGCAAACCTCGACTTCGAGAAGGGTAAACTCACATCTGAACTGACAGTATTGAACTCAAAAGGTGGAATCGCAAAATTCCTGTTCCCGACAGGGAAAGTGCAACCGGATGCAGTCAAGAAACTCAATGCTTCATGTGATGCCATATTCGCTATGGCTATCACTCCGGAGATGGTGAAACAGCTTCAGGAGCAGACAAAGACTCAAGGAGTTTCGATGATGGGGATGGTAGCGTCTTTGCTGTCGAGCATCGACGGGACTTGCGTTTATTCAGGCGACAACGATAAAAATATAGCCGGATTCCTTACCACTACCGGTAGCGGGACGGCCACCCTTTCGGATATGCTCTCCCAATATGGGTATAAGGTTACCAAAGATAACAACCTCCTCAGATTCACGCAGGGCACTCCCTCCGGACCGATCCAGGCAGCAGATGCGGCCGAAAAATTCAAGGGTTGCGCGGCAGGACTTCTGCTCTCCGGCTCTCTCCTTGATAATAACGAAAAAGGGATGATATCCACACTTGTCGTCACTCTCAATCCTGATAAGGGTGGGGTGCTTTTCAAACTTACAATAACCTCTACCGACAGCAAGAAGAATATCCTCCTATCACTTATTTGAAGCCGGCAAACTTTTTTCAGAACCTCCGGAGTCCAAGCCGGAGGTAAGAAAATTATAATAAGCGGTGTGTAGTCCTTACCTGTAATAACGGATATCCAAAATCTATGGAGATTCAGCAGATTCGTCTTGAAGATATGCTCCCGAGGGTATTTGTAAATGAGACAATACCCCCGTCTGAAATATGGCGGAAGACTCTCTCCTTCCGCCGGGGTGAAAACTACCTGATAGAAGCGGCCAGCGGAGGCGGGAAGTCATCATTGTGCGCCTACATATTTGGGGCGCGTACGGATTTTGAAGGCAAATTGTGGTTTGACTCCAAAAATACTGCCGACCTTACAATTTCGGAATGGCAGCATCTACGGCGCACTTCGCTGGCGTATCTGCCGCAGGAGCTGTCGCTCTTCCCGGAGTTGTCAGCTCTTGATAACATCCGTCTCAAGAATTCCCTCACCGGTCACGCCTCGGAGCAACAGATATCCGATTGGATGGAGGAACTGGGTATCGCTTTCCGTGCAGACTACCCGGTAGGGAAGATGTCGATAGGCCAGCAGCAACGTGTAGCCATAATCCGGTCGCTCTGCCAACCATTCGATTTTATTCTTCTTGATGAACCCGTGAGTCATCTTGACGAAGAAAACAACCGTATTGCAGCCGCCATGATCCAAAGAGAAGCATCCCGACAGGGGGCGTCGATTATATCTACCTCAGTAGGAAATCCCCTCCTACTCGAAACCGCCCTGAACCTCTCTTTATAATCTCTCCTCCTTTTAATCCCGACACAAATTATAAGAGCCACCAATGTCTAAGAGTATGTCGCTGATTTCAAAACTACTACGCAAAAATATATCTCCGGCCCGGATAGCCGGTTTCATACTCTCCAATTTTCTTGGACTCGCCATTGTGCTCAGCGGTCTGCAATTCTTCCTTGATGCCCGCTCAATCTGGACAGCCGACGATAGTTTCATACGTTCCGATTATCTGGTGATAAACAAGAAGGTCACATCCGAAAACACCTTCGGACAAACCTCCGGGGATTTCTCCACAAAAGAGATTGAAGAACTCTCCTCTCAACCCTGGGTTAGACGACTTGCTCCATTCTCTTCTGCCGACTACCGCGTTTCCGCCTCCCTCAACCAGGGGGGACGGGGCATGTCTACTCACATGTTCTTTGAATCCATACCTGATGATTTCGTTGACGTTCCATCCTCACAATGGAGCTGGGAAGAGGGTGTGGATGACGTGCCACTCATTATTTCCAAAGATTACCTTACCCTATATAACTTCGGATTTGCAACTTCAGCCGGTCTCCCTCAGATCTCAGAAGGACTTATGAGCGGAATTCCACTGACACTCAACCTCACTTCCGAAGATGGCACACGATCCATGTCTCTGCATGGCCACATAGCAGGTTATTCCAATCGCCTCAACACTATCCTTGTCCCACAGGAATTCATGGATTGGTCAAACTCAATCCTTAATCAACCGGCTGCCGGCAACCATATCACCGATACAAATCCAAGACGACTGATAATCGAAGTTTCCAGCCCCGGAGATGTGGCAATCAGCGATTATGTCAACGCCCATGACTGGGAAATTGCCGGAGACAAACGTGCCTCATCCGCATCCTTTCTGCTCAAAGTGGTGGTTGGGGTCGTTCTTGCCATAGGGATAGTGATAACTGTCCTCTCATTCTTTATCCTGCTTCTCTCCATATCTCTCCTGATGGAGAAAAACAGGGACAAATTGCATTCCCTGATAATGTTGGGATATCCCTTAAGCAAGGTAGGAGCTCCATATCGGATGATAGTGATCTGGGCTTCCGTATTCTCTTTTATGGCAGCCTTGTGCGCCCTCTTCCTTATGCGTGCCTCATACCTGAGCTCTCTGATAGGTCTCGGCGCCGAACCGGCCTCCATCCTTCCGGTTCTTGCAACCGGCACAGTCCTGACCAGTCTCATCATAGTCTTCAACACCCTCGCCGTCACCCGCAAGATCCGCCACTCCTTCCGCGCCCGTTGATTCCCATGCAATCGATCTCTCCAGGAACCGCTTTCCATCCGTTCCACCCTATCCGGCAAATCAAGATCGAGGCCCCCAATCTTCTCTCTGCACTCTTCCGTAGATCAAGGTTAATGGCTCCCAAACCCTATCCATAGTCTTCCTAAATTGCTAATACCAATTCCCTTTTTATAAATAGCTTTCTATATAAATAGCTTTACTATCCTTGTAATCCCTAATGGGCGTGATTAAGGATTACTCCGACACCCCAATTTTTAACCCTCAAATTTTTTTGTCTCGGGGGCTGAGATTCAGGGAAGCCCAAAAAGTTAACATCTGTTAAATTTATTTATTAATATAAAATTTTTGTTACATTTGCCCTTGCTTTGGCTTAGAAACTCTCTCCAGCATGGATTATCCCATATAGACCATGAAAACTCGTTAGGAAAAACTCCTTGTTTCCCATACGGACGAGCCTATTCAAAGGGCTTTCACAAGTCCTTCAGATTAAGAGATCGCTTAACATTTGATTCGCAACAGCGACAATATAAACATGAAAAACAAGGGATTGGAAGAGCGGCAATATCCTGAATTTTTATAGGCAAAAAATATTTATATCCAAATATTTAGCCATTCCTCCTCAAGGATACCAAACTCACCAATCACGCCCATATAAGATTAGAAAATTATAATTTAACCCAATGTAAAACTAAATTCATTCTTACATGAAGAACAATTGTTTTCAGCTGAACAGGAAGTTTTGGGTGACAATGGCTATGCTATTGGCGCTTGCTCTTCCCTCGCTGGCTCAGAAGATCACGGTCACAGGACACGTGAGCGATGAGCAGGGCGAAGACCTGATCGGTGCTACCATTATGGAGAAAGGCACCTCTAACGGCACATCAGCCGACATTGATGGTAACTTCACCATCAACGTTGCCCCATCGGCTATCCTGGTGGTGAGCTACGTAGGTTATGACCCCATGGAAGTCCATGTTAACGGCCAGAAGCATCTCAATATCGTGATGCAGACCAACGCACAGATGCTTGCCGAGACAGTGGTGATCGGTTACGGTTCTGTTAAGAAATCGGACGCTACCGGTTCGGTGGCTGTCATCAATCCTAACGAGGTTGACGCCAATATCTCAACTTCAGCACAAGACCTTCTCGTTGGCGCAAGCCCGGGTGTGGTTGTAACTTCAAACGGTGGTAGCCCGGAGGGCGGTGCAACTATCCGTATCCGTGGTGGCGCCTCACTTAACGCTTCCAACGACCCGCTGATCGTGCTCGACGGTGTGCCTTTGAGCAACGACGGCGTGAATGGTATGGCAAACCCGCTGGCAATGATCTCTCCTGATAATATCGAGAGCATGACAATCCTCAAGGATGCTTCCGCCACTGCCATCTATGGTTCGCGCGCATCTAACGGTGTAATCATCATCACTACAAAGAAAGGTCGCAGCGGCAAACCGCAGGTTAACTTCTCAGCTAATGTAACTGTGAATCACGCCCGCAAAACTTGGGATGTCCTCACCGGCCCGCAGTTCGCGAAGATTGTCACCGATCACTTCGGACCCAACTCTTCGGAGGCAGGACTTCTCTATATG
>CAZCJC010000083.1:0-6421 GCA_964499025.1 uncultured Sangeribacter sp. | reverse complement strand
GATCTTTTTAAGATTCTTTTCCATAAAATAAAAATTTTTTTTGACTCTTAGTCTCCCCTGAAAGAGTATTAATAAAAAAAGAAGACGTGGGAGTCTGTACTATGACTCGTCCCACGAATTGGTGGCTCTGGCTTGCCTTCCCCATCAGGACGAGCAACACCAGAACCCACGCCGTTATGAGAATCTGATAGTCCGAAAATTTTTAATTTCCAAACTATCAGAATACAATCATAATCTCGTGCCTCTACTGTTGCTTTATTTTGATGGGGATAAAGAAACTGCCAGATTTCCAATTCGTCAAAACAAAGCGTAGTAAACGCCTTCTAAATTACATTTAGGACAAAAATCCTATTGTTGAATTCGTTGAATCTCTATTCTTCCGAATTCATTGTGCAAAGTAAACAAAATTTTTTCGATTTACAAAAAATATAAAGGTCAAATTCATTGAATTTGACCTTTTGAAGTTGCCTTGGAAAGACTCGAACTCTCACAAACGGAACCAGAATCCGGTGTGCTACCATTACACCACAAGGCAATTTTATGTTGTCATTAAGGTTATTTCCTTTTTGACGATGCAAAATTACTGCTTTTATTTGAACTGTGCAAATATTTCTCGTAAAAAATTACTAAATAATTAAATTTTTTTATTTCAAGAAGATTATTATTTACGTAATAGCCTTATAAATATAAGATTATAAAACCATCTTACATTATTCTGTGACTATTCTTCTTGCTCCGATATAGCGGTTGGCATAATACCCCTCACATTTATCTACCTTAATACCGGTTCTTGCTGCATGAATAAATTTAAATTGTCCGCTTTGGTTGTCTGCAGAAACAACAATACCCACATGCCCCACATTCTTGCCACTGCGACGACTCGTGAAAAATACGAGATCTCCTTCCCTAAGCTCTTTTCGGTCTACCTTTACTCCCTCAGAATATTGAGTGCGGGAACAAGGACTGAGTGTATATCCGAATTGCTTGTAAACGTAGCTTGAAAAACCGGAACAATCAAAAGCGCTGGGACCTTTTGAACCCGAACGATATGGTTTTCCAAGGTGTCGGTTTGCCTCTTTCAGAAGGTCAGACATCATTGCTGCTGATTCAGGAGAAAGATAGGAAACCTGTGCCTCACGTTTTGCAACATCCTCCTTAAGCATTCCAGCTATTACCGATTTGTCTAATTTGGATTTTGCGTTTGCAAGTTGTTCGCGATGTATGGAATTATGGGCGGACAGAACTTTTTTAGAAGTTTGAGCGTTCATAGAAAAGCTCAAAGAAGCTATTATAGTTATTGCCGCTAGAGTTTTAAAATTCATGATGTAGGTTCTGAAAATGATCCGATGGGTTTATATACGGATGAAATCTATCGTTCGTTTAGATGATGTATTTAAGTCTTTTCCTTAAGTACACTACAAAGTTATACAAAGAATATTTAAATTCCAATTTTATTAAGTGCTTGCAACTCAAATTTTAAACTTATTTAGTATTTAGCACAGATTTAAGGTTTTCGTGCAAAAATCATCCACGTTTGCTTAATTCACTTTATTTTTCTAAATTCGCACAAAACATGAAATACTCTCAGGGTGTCAATTGATTATTAAGAATCCCTGATTTCTAATGATATAAAATAAAAGAATTAAAGCTTAACTTTAAACTATGGATTATATGTTCAAGAAAATCTTATTTTTATTTTCATCTATTTGTTGTGTCACCACCTGGGGCACGATGTCAGCAAAAGATAGAATGACGGTGGATCCCAACGCCACTAATTCAGGAACAATACTTCATGCATGGAGTTGGAATTTTCCGGAGATAGCTAAGAATATGAAAAAAATTGCAGACTCCGGTTTTACCATGGTTCAAACTTCACCTGTGCAAAACTGTTTTGCCCCTGAAGGGAGTGGAAAAAAGATTTTTGATGATAATATTACTGAGGGAAACTGGTATTATTATTATCAGCCTACGGATTGGAAGATAGGTAATAATATTGTTGGATCCAGGGAGCAGATGAAAGAGATGATGGATTCTGCCGCAAAATATAATATAGATATAATTGTAGACGTCCTTCCTAATCATACTGCCTTCGATATAGATGCCGTATCCGATGATTTCTATAAGGCTGTTGGAGGTAGAGACAAAATGTTTCATTCAAAAGGTCTTGTGCCAATTTCAAATTATGGTGACAGGGCTCAATGCACTTTATGGGCAATGGGTGGACTTCCGGATGTAAATACCGAGAATCCTGATTTTCAAAAATATTATCTTGAATTTGTAAATGATCTGTTAAGCTTAGGTGTAAAGGGTTTCCGATATGACACAGCAAAACATATCGGAGTGCATTCTGATCCTGTAGACTCTGCATCAGGAGTCAAGGAGAATGATTTCTGGGATGTGGTGACCGGAAGAAAATCTGTTAAGGGAGTCAAACTTGCCCTACCCTATGATTCGCTTTTTGTATATGGAGAAGTGCTTCAGGATAAGGGAGTTCCAGAAGCTGAATACGCCGATTATATGGGTCAGACAGCCTCTGGATATGGCCACGTGATCCGGGAAATGCTTGAGAAACGTTCTGCTAATGGATTAGATATTAAAAGTTATCACCACTCGGCATCTCCTGAATATCTCACTACTTGGGTTGAAAGTCATGACACTTACGCGAACGCTCACGAATCCGCTCATCTCACCGATGAACAGATACGGCAGGGATGGGTGTTTCTTACTGCCCGTCAGAATGGCACTCCCCTATTTTTCAGTCGACCTGCAGGTTCTACGCGTCAGAATTATTGGGGCAACAATGTGTTGGGTGCAAGAGGTAATGATGAATTCATGCACCCCGAAGTGGTGGCTGTCAACAAATTCCGGACTAATATGGCTGGAGAGAAAGAGGATATACAAATATCAGATAACGGAGAAGTCATAGTCGTAAACAGAGGAAAAAAAGGAGCAGCTATTGTCAATATTGGCACACTATCAAACACTGTTGACCTTCCCACCACTCTTCCCTCGGGAACTTATCGGGATATTGTTTATGGCAAGGAATTTAAAGTCAAGAACGGTCGACTGAAAGGTTTCGCCGGTCCGGAACGCAGCTATATAATTCAACGGCAATAAATTTTACAATAATATTACACAAAGGTTTTTATTAGTCGCTGTTCATATTAAACAGATGCATTATCACCAGAGGGTTCTTGTAGAGAGGAAACTACAAGAACCCTTTGCTTATCTGATGTGTTATAATAATGAAATGGAAAGATCAAATCAACAGTATCCCTCTTGTAGGGAGAAGACGACCCAATAGAATATTTGGCACAATATTTGTATCGTAATAAAAGAGATTACTAAATAACCTATAAAAAATATAAATATATTATGAGTATAAAACCTTTGGCAGACCGCGTACTTATTGAGCCGACGGCTGCAGAAGAAGTGACAATGGCAGGAATAATCATTCCGGATTCAGCAAAAGAAAAACCCCTTAAAGGGAAAGTATTGGCCGCCGGAACCGGTCTGAAAGATGAACCTATGGTTCTCAAAGCCGGAGATATGGTTCTGTATGGCAAGTATGCAGGTACAGAAATTGAATATGAAGGCGTAAAATATTTGATGATGCGTCAAAGTGATGTATTAGCTATTGTTGACTAAAATCAAACTCCTCAGATTATCATGGCAAAAGAAATTAAATTCAATATTAAAGCTCGTGAAGAGCTCAAAAATGGTGTTGATGCGTTAGCTAACGCTGTTAAAGTAACACTTGGGCCTAAGGGTCGTAATGTAATAATTGAGAAAAAATTTGGTGCCCCCCATATCACAAAGGATGGTGTAACGGTTGCTCGCGAAGTAGAGCTTGAGGATCCTTTCCAGAATATGGGTGCACAGCTTGTTAAAGAGGTTGCATCCAAAACGGGAGATCAGGCTGGTGACGGAACAACAACCGCAACAGTTCTGGCTCAGGCAATCGTGAATGTAGGTTTAAAGAATGTAGCTGCTGGAGCTAACCCGATGGATCTTAAGCGTGGTATCGATAAGGCTGTTTCCAAGGTAGTTGAGTGCATCAAAGCACAGAGCCAGGAAGTGGATGATGATATCAGCAAGATTGAGAATGTTGCACGCATCTCAGCAAATAACGATGAAGAGATCGGCCGTCTGATTGCAGAGGCAATGCAGAAAGTGAAGAAAGAGGGTGTCATCACAGTTGAGGAAGCCAAAGGAACCGAGACAACCGTAGATGTTGTAGAAGGTATGCAGTTCGACAGAGGTTACATATCTCCATATTTTGTAACTAATAGTGAAAAGATGGAGTGTGAGATGGATTCCCCCTATATCCTTCTTTATGATAAGAAGATCTCAAATCTCAAGGATATGCTTCCTATTCTGGAAGCAGTAGCCCAGTCGGGACGTCCTTTGCTCATCATTGCAGAGGATGTGGATAACGAGGCTCTTGCAACATTGGTTGTGAATCGTCTCCGCGGATCATTGAAGATCTGCGCAGTTAAGGCACCCGGTTTTGGTGATCGTAGAAAAGAGATGCTTGAGGATATTGCAATTCTTACCGGTGGAACTGTTGTAAGTGAGCTTAAGGGAATGCAGCTGTCACAAGCTACTGTAAATGATCTTGGAACTGCAGAAAAAGTAACGGTTAATAAAGATAACACTATTATCGTTAATGGTGCAGGGTCAAAAGAGGCTATCTCTAACCGTATTTCTCAGATTAAGGCTCAGATTGAAACTACCACATCCAATTATGATAAGGAGAAATTACACGAACGTCTTGCGAAATTGGCAGGTGGTGTCGCTGTATTATATATCGGAGCTCCTTCAGAAGTTGAGATGAAGGAGAAGAAGGATCGTGTAGATGATGCTCTTTCTGCAACTCGCGCGGCCATTGCTGAAGGAATTGTACCCGGTGGAGGTGTAGCCTATATCCGTTGCCTTACTGCTCTTGATGAGTTAAAGGGTGACAATGATGATGAAAATACTGGTATTGCTATTATACGTCGTGCTATAGAAGAGCCGATGCGACAGATAATGGATAATGCCGGAGTTGAGGGAGCTGTAATTCTTCAGAAAGTTAAGGAAGGAACAGGAGATTTCGGTTATAATGCCCGCACTGATTCTTTTGAGAATTTCTTTGAAACCGGTGTTATTGACCCCGCTAAGGTTACTCGAGTTGCACTTGAGAATGCTGCAAGCATAGCCGGCATGTTCCTCACTACGGAATGCGTAATTGCTGACAAGAAAGAGGAAACTCCGGCTGCTCCTATGGGTGCTCCCGGAATGGGCGGCATGGGCGGCATGATGTAAGCCACCCATTGATTTCCGGCTTGCCGATGAATGACAGTCTATTACAAGACGTTTCAAACACTTACGATAAAATCACCTCCAGAAGTGGGGGTGATTTTGTTGTCTGTTTATTGTACCTTTTCCCGGTTTTCAACTAAAAACCGGACTGATTTGTTGTCCTAAAAATGAACCTCCGAATAGTAATATTAAAAGCGAAGCAACGAGCGAACGGAACGAACAAAATCCGTATAGCAGTTTCCCACAACTCAACCACTCGTTACATCCCTACCCGCTTCTCTGTGGATGGGGAGAGGAACCTGCGTAACGGAGTTGTCGTGAATATGCCGAATGCTTCCTATATCAATCAACAGCTACGCACTGAGCTGAACAAAATCTACACTATCTTCGATTCCCTCGAAGACCGGGATGCTTATACCTGTTCCCAGTTGATCAAGGTCATCAAGCACAAGATGAACAAAGGCACGATTAGGACTGTCGAGGAAATCAACTTTGAAATGCTTCGCATCAAGGAACACTCTTGGTCACAAGGCACAATCAGGCTTCATCGAGATGGAATCAGTCGTTTCATCGAATATGCGGGAAACAACTTCATTCTTTCGATGCTTGATTCTGCAATGCTTTATGGCTACAAGAATCACCTGAAAAAATTGGGAATGTCAGAGACAACCATTGGCATAAGGATGGGAGTAATCCGTAGGCTCGTTTACTTTGCGACAACTCATGGCTATGCCAAATATGATATTCCTCCTTTCTACGACTATAAAGAGAAGATTCCAGTGGCAAGGGACCTCGCTCTAACACTTGATCAGTTGAGAGAAGTCAGAGATATGGAGCTGACCGGAAAATGGGAGCAATGTGCGAGAGACATCTTCATGCTCTCCTTCTACTTGTGTGGGATGAACCTGATTGACATTCTTGAACAGGACTTATCCAAACCCTACGTCAAGTTCATCCGTGCCAAGACAAGGAGCCGCAGAAATCCTAATGAGCAAACTGAGTTTACAATTCAGCCGGAAGCTCGTGCTATCATCGACAAATATATCTGCGAGGATGGGAGATTGAGGTTCTACGGCAGAGAAACAAAAAAGTCTGTTCAACATATCACTGACGACTA
>CAZCJC010000082.1:0-6475 GCA_964499025.1 uncultured Sangeribacter sp. | reverse complement strand
GGGAACATCCATGATTTTCAAAAATTCTAACGTATTGATAGACAAAGAACTTAACCCCCTTCGGAATAAATCCCACCGGGGTCACTTAATAAAGCGGTAAAACGCAGAAGAACGCTGAAATCACTTGATTTTCAGCGTTCTTTCTTTTTGCCCAAATCGAAGAAAACTGAAGAGTATTATTGTCAGTTGTGAGTGATGTTAATATTAGTGAATGGGATGGATTGAATTGAATATGTGAATTTCTATTCGTGCAAAACCGGCTGTAAATGTTCCATTGTATAGTCGACACCGCCCCAACCACTAAATGTATGGTGGATGCTTCCGTCTGGATTTATTACTACCCATAGGGGTACACCATCAGTGTTGCACGGGAGCTGACTATGTAAAGCCAGTAACTGCTCTTCGGTGAGCCGGTAGTGGTCACCTATGAAATTGTTGACAAGGCGCTCCCATGTGGATTGATCCGAACGCTCGCTGGCGATATTTACGAAATGTATTTTGTCGGAGAGCTCTTTCTTCTTTTCATGTAACTCTTTGAATGCGATACGGCATGAGCCGCAGGTAGTCTCCCACAGGTCGAGCAATACCGGACTACCGCGGTATGGCTCAAGAATGGCCGAAAGGACATCTCCGGAATGAATTTTGTCAGCGGGCAAAGTGCATATCCTCGACATCCCTCCCTCGCTGATAAATTCCAGTTGCTTCTCAAGCTGGGCGTTGTAGTCAAGCACATCCTGTTCGAGTTCGGGCAGCAAGATTCTCACGCTGTCGATCTGTGCTTCCGAGAGCAATTGCGAATCCTTGCCTATCTGCACCATATAATTCGTAGCCAGATAACACTGCCTGTAATCTTCAGGCAGCTTCACAAGAGACGCGACTTCATCAGGCAACGATATATCCGGCTTGTGCCACATTACATAACTCAGTGCAGGCGAATCCCAGTTCTTTTCCTTCAGAAGACCTTCAACACGCCGGCTAAGACGTTCATAGTGTGCTGCGAAATCATCTTCAGTTTTAATACCCGCATACCGTATTGAATAGGCACAATAATCCATGGCTGACACATACAAATAGTGATTGACAGCCTTTGCATATTCCCGGTAGGCATTGCCGATCACAATGTCACTATCAATCATATCATTGATACGCCGGTAGGTGGAATCAAGATATTGAAAATATCCGTTTTCGCTGACCTCCGGCAGCTCCGACGCAAGATTGCCTGCATTTGCCTTCATATTTATGTCGAGGTATATGGCTTGTGGGTCGAACCCTTTTTCGCTGGCATACACCAGGTCATGATTGAAATCCGCCAACGGTCCGTCGAAGGTCAAGGCATCCGCCATGCCCTTAGTCCTTAACTTACCGAAATCGAGTGTGAATGATGTCACATCCCCGGGCACTACATAGCAGGTAAAATCATAGTCTTCGCTAACCATCACCTTGCAATTCACCGTTGTGCCCGTCGGGAGTCTCAAGCTACAGCATCCATTGTCATCCATCACCGCTTTTTCCTCAATTCTGGCATCTCCCGTACCTGAGTGATATTTCTTACTAAATATCACCTTAAAATCCTCGGTCTTTTGAGAGCCGTTTCTGTTGTCATTGATAATACACCCTTGTAACACGGCAGGCTCTTTCGAGTATTTAAGGCTTGGGAGATGCTCCTGAGCCCACGCTGCCGTGATAGCAGCGGCGAGGATCGCAATAACGATTAGTTTTTTCTTCATTTTATTCAAGTTTCAGAAAGTGAGGAAAGAATAGAATATCCTTTTTCATCTGCCATATCACTTTAATATGCTGAAAACGTGAGCCAACGTATGCTACATCGTAATTGGATGGTGTAGGAGAATCTTTTACACAGATGTAACAATAGCCGCCTACACACTATAAGCGTGAGAACCCCAATTCTATCCCTGTGCTTTAGAAAAATTCCTGCCTTTCCAATTACAAGATACGTGTAACGCTTCTTAGTTAACCAAAAATGTCTTGGACGGACACAAATCAATCCGAACGCTAATGTAATCATTTTTCTCACATACAAGAAATATGGAGCAAAAAAGGATGTTTCCTAATTGGTTAAACTCGTATAGCCATTTCGGGAACTTTTATTACCTATCCGGTTTCATAGGATATATGATTTTGGCCTATTATTTGGGTCGTTATCCTTTAAGTTGCAGTGATTCCTGTCTGATTGCTGTTACCGTTTTCATGTTTATAATTGGATTTGTCATTACCCTTACCGGATACGTCTCCATGATGTCTACTTCCAACTGGACGCTCATTGAAATGTTCCGGTCGTTTTGCAGCCTTAACGTGCTGATGATGACCTTTCCTATATTTGTTTGGATTGAACGTATCGATATTAAGGTTTCTCCGTTGATAACACAGCTTGCTATCATGTCATTTGGCGTGTATTTGTACCATTTTTCGATAGTTCAGTGGGGATATGAGGTGTTTTATTCTACGGGCTTTCCTGTGGCTGTTCGTCTTGTACTTAACATTGCCTGCTCATTATTGATCAGCTATCTAATAGTTTACGCGATGTTTAAAAGTAAGGTTCTTCGTCGCTTTGTTGCATGAGTCGCCCTCCTTTGCCGATATGGTTCTGTAAATTATTTCCCCTTTTGTGATTTCAAGCAGCGCCTTGAGGTTGGATATGTAGGTATAAAGCCTACATTGCTGTCTTAGTGCAGTTTCCTGATGGATAAGTTGTATATCTGTTCTCTTACCAGCTGTTTAATTGCCTGGTATGAATCTTTGGATACGAAAACCTCATCGATCTCAACAACATCGTCATTCGCATCCGTATAACCAAATACGATGCGATATTGTTTGAGTCCTGAATCATCCACCTCTTCTACAATAGCTGCGAACTGATTGGGAAACTCGGAAGAATACAGATATATTCCACCCGGATATTCAATATATGAAGAAAAGCCGACCTACTCATATCTTGAGGTGGATCCTGTAATCGGCAAGTGTATGAAGATGCATTGATTAAAAAGCCCGAAAGGAAATTTAATAAATCCGCTTCCCCATACAACCATGTTTCGCGGGGAAGCGGATATTTCTGTTATTATTTACGCCCTTCCGAGGGGATGGAGCGGAATAAATTGTTAAAAAATGTTAGAAAATACCGGAATTGTATCGTTGCCGAAAAAAAATTACGGCAAAAACTATAAATATACTATATTTGCAATTTATAAAATTGATTAAACCATCCGATATTATACTGACAATGTTGACCAAATTCGCAGTCTCAAATTACAGAGGATTTAAGGAAAAAATAGAACTTGATCTGACAAAGCATGCCAATTACGAGTTCAATACATTTGCAATTAAGGATGGTATAATTAAAAATGGGATAATATTTGGTCCCAATGGATGTGGGAAATCAAATCTCGGATTAGCCATATTTGACATTGAATATCATTTGTCTCAAAAACACAAAAAATTAGATTATTTTTCAAATTATGTATATGCCGGCTCTTTAGACAGAGTTGTTGATTTTGAATATGGATTTAAATTCGGGAATAATGATGTTGATTATTATTATTCCAAGTCTGAAAATGGTACCTTACAATCCGAAAAACTCATTGTCAATGGTGAGATTTGGATTGATACCGCGAGTGATACTGTTGTAAATACCCAACTTTTCAAACTCAATAAGTCAACAATATCTGCCCTAAGAGAAAATAATAATAATGTTTCCATTGTAAGTTTTCTTTTGTCAAGTCATCCGTTGTCGAAAGATAACGTGCTGATACAGCTTAATGAATTTGTAAATTCGATGTTATGGTTCCGTTCGTTAGAACGAAATGAGTTCATAGGGATTGATACCAAAATAATTAGATTGGATGAGCATATAATATCCAACGGATATCTTGAAGATTTTAGAAATTTTATTGAAATAGTAAGTGGCCAGAAATTTGAAATGGTTGCTTCTGAAGATGAGAAAACCATATTTTGTAAGTATGGTGACTGTTTTGTAGAAATGGACGAAATTGTTTCTACCGGTACATGTTCGTTGAAGTTGCTATATTATTGGCTTACTAAGATGCAAGAAGCTTCGTTTGTGTTTGTAGATGAATTCGATGCTTTTTATCATTTTCGTCTGGCAATGGATATTTGTCGCAAATTATTTGCTCTTGAGGCACAAGTCTTTTTATCTTCACATAATACATCCTTGATAACAAATGAATTATTACGACCGGACTGTTATTTTATAATTGCCGATGGTGAAATTAAACCGTTAAATGAATGTACGGAAAAAGAACTCCGTTTTGGTCATAATCTGGAAAAGATGTTCAGAGGCGGTACATTTGTGATATGATACTGTTTGTTTTTGAAGGTGAAAAGAAGGAGCCGGCAGTAGTGGATGCTCTTGCGGATTGGATAGGGGTTGCCGTTGACAGAGTGGAAAGTATATACGGAACCCATATCTATAAGCTTTATTCTGCTATGCAGCCTGATGTTGATCTGGATGTATTTGCAACTTTACAAGAACTGGTGAAGGATAATACTCTTGATAGCTATAGCCGGAATGATTTCAGTGAGATATACTTGTTTTTTGACTATGATGCCCATGTCCCTATGCCGTATGTAGGAGGGTTGCCGGTTATTGGAGATGATGTTATTGGCCAGATGCTTCATTTCTTTAATGATGAAAGTGAGAACGGGCTACTATATCTGAGCTATCCTATGGCTGAGGCTATTCAACACTATCGTGATGAAAGTTCGTTTAAAACTCTGACGGCTAAATGCAAAGGAGTGAATTGTATCTCCAGGAGTGAGTGTGTAACCCGTGAAGAGTGTATTAAAGAACCTCATTATAAAGATATTGTTAATAAGTATGCACCCCAACTTTCCATTATAACAAGAGTAAAACCTGCGAAATGGGCTGAAATAATTGCTGCAAATCTTAAGAAAATGAACTATTTGATGTCTGGAATATATTCCTTTCCCGAAAGTAGATATTCTCAGATGGAGATATTTCTTAAACAATTGACTCTTGTAGCCCAAGAATGCCCCCATGTGGCAGTATTGAGTGGATTTGCCCCTTTTCTTGCCGATTATCTTGGATTGGATAAGGTTAGACAAAAGATAGAGTATAGATTGAGAATGTAAGGAATCCATTTGTTCATAAGCGGCTTGGAAGTGATTTTAAATAAGTGATTTGTTAATTCTGATCGTAATGACTTGATAGACTAAAGAAAACCGACTCAACGATTTGTAGAAGAGTCGGTTTTCTGTATATAGATTTGTTTTGTTGATCAGATATGTGTGTTAATGGCTGAATTTTATAAATTTGAGAATAGAATTATTGTTTTCAATTATCAATGTGTCATCGGTCAAAACTTTGATTGTGCCTAAAGGATAAAATTTATTTGCAATTGAGCGGAATTGTTTCGGAATATTGTTGGTTAGGAAAGCACACATGTCCTTCGCCATCTCTGTTTTAATATTTTCAGCAATCAACGTAGAATCCACAGATGTGACTGGTGTTATATAGAATGAATCAGGGTTGGGATTGACTGCAACCCTGTCATTGTATTTCAACATGATTGTATCGCTGCGTAGCTCCCAGATTCCGGTTGTCATTACTTCACACTGTATACTGAATTCAAATCCGCTGTCGGAGGAAGAGTAAACAAATTTTTTCTGTTCTTTAAATTCATTATTTGCGGCGAAAGTTATGATCTGATCACCTGTCAAGTTACTGTCTTCAAGACGGCTTTTCCATGAATGACAAATCTTCTCATTCGAAATTGCAGGGCCTCTCGAAGCGGAACACCCCCATAGTAGTCCGCAGAATAAAGATACTATAAAAAGACACCTGAGCTTCATAATTTACCAGTGTTATATTTAATCACCTGAATAATTGCGAGCATCTTTTCCCTATTCGATTTCCATTTTGTACGGGAATAGCCAAATGAAAGGGTGGAATATCTACCACCTATCTTTATATTGTACTTAAGGTTAAATGGTTCGGTACATTGATAGACTTCGTCCCAAAACTTGAATGGGAACGATATTTTAAATCGATATTCCAATGAATTTTTTCCCATAGGTTTAACATATATGGTTTCAGGTGAGAATTCCCTTTCGTATCCACAAGATAGTAGACTTAACGAAGTTGGAGTTGTTCCCACCGGCACAACTATTGTAGAAAGCATATTTACAGAATCTGTTGATTCTAAAAATGTAAAATCGTAATCAATATTCTTTGGTGTAATACTTGATGTTGAGGAATTGCCCATCTTCTGATTGAACACATGAAACAGCCATCCCTTTTCCCCTTTGCGTTGCACATACATGTTATTTATACCGGATGAAGCCAACAACGCGAAAATGGGTAAGAAACCGGATAAAAAGATTTTACTAATTTTCATATCATAAAGTAGGGGTCAATGTAAATAGCCGGTTGTTAATATTATCGCAAAATAGCTAAATTAGCAATATGAAACAATGGCAG
>CAZCJC010000081.1:0-6478 GCA_964499025.1 uncultured Sangeribacter sp. | reverse complement strand
AACGAAAAAGATTGAAAATTTTTAAAACCAAACAATAATAACTTATCTCTAAATTTTACAGTATGAGAAAATTGTTTTTAATCCTGATGACGCTGATGGCGTGCAGCTGGAGTCTCTCGGCCCAGACGCGCACCTATCACGGCACGGTTGTCGACGCGAGCTCTAACGAGCCGCTGATCGGCGCCACGATCCTCCCCATCGGAGGCGGCCAGGGTGTCGCTACCGACGCGGATGGTAAGTTTATCATTTCCGTACCGACACGCGTATCTAAAGTTCAGGTTTCCTATGTGGGTTACACCACAACAACTGTCACACTCTCCGAGAATATGATAGTTAAATTGTCGGAGTCAGACACAAACCTTGATGATCTTGTAGTTTTGGGCTATGGATCAGCAAAAAAACTTGGTTCGGTTGTAGGATCCGTTGCTGTCGTTGGACAGAAAGAATTGGAGAATATCCCAACCGCAACATTCGTTGATGCTCTTCAGGGACAGGTTGCCGGTTTGAACATCTATTCAAATACAGGTGAACCGGGTGCTCCTGCAACGGCAGTACAGATCCGCGGTGTCAATTCATTAAGCGCAGGGAATACTCCCCTTTACATTCTTGACGGCGCCCCTGTTTCATCCACTGTATTCACAACCCTTAATCCTAACGATATCCAGAGTGTAACGGTTCTTAAAGATGCTGCTTCCGTAGCAATCTATGGTTCACGTGCTGCAAATGGTGTAATAGTGATTACATCAAAGAAAGGAGCAATGGGTCAGAAACCCACTGTGACAATACGTGCCAACTATGGTTTCTCACAAATGGTTGAGGATCCTGTAGACATGATGGATTCTAAGCAGTATATAGAGTTCCGTGACAAAATCGGTGTGCCTGTAAGCGACGAGATCAAAAATCTTGTTGACAAATATGGCTTCTCTACAAACTGGAGAAATGAAACTTTCAAACAGGCTGCTCCTACCTATTCTCTTGATGGAGCTATCCGTGGCGGAAGCGATATCTTGAATTACTTCATCTCTTTGAATCATTTCGAAGAGGATGGTATCGTTGCACATTCAAACATGCGCCGTGAAACGCTCCGCACAGCTCTTAACATCAAAGCAAGTGATTGGTTGCGAATCGGTTTCCAGGGAAATCTTGGTTATACCAAGTATGAGGAGGCTGCCTCCACAACATCTAACAATCAGGTTGTATTAACCAGTCCTACCGTATTCGCCCGTACAGCATTCCCTTACGATGTACCTTACTACTACTCATTTGACGATCAGGGTAGTCTTATTCGCGGTGAAAAAGCAGATTACCTGCATTTTTCTCGCATGACTACACCAGAATATAACATGACTAACTGGAAAAGATTCCGTAATCGCGTAACCGCGAACCTCAACCTTTACGAGCAGATAACTCCGATCGAGGGTCTTATCATAAGAGCTCAGCAGGCAATGGATGCCTATGAGAACAGGATTAACTGGGAAACTCTTCCCTATGAATCGTTCTTGACTCCTATGGGAGACAAGGTTGGAGGTAACGCAGTTCCTGTAGGCCAGATCAACACCGGTGCAAATCAGCAGAGTTTCTCAAGGTATTATTCATTTACCTATACAAATACTGCGGAATACACCCACACATTCAATGATCTTCACAACATGACCATACTCCTTGGTGAGGAGTCAATTATCACCCGTCAGAACAGCTTCTCAGTCTTCACTCAAGGCTTTACCGATCGTCGTAGAATGCTATTATCTTCAGCCGGAAGTGTTCAGGTTGGTGATCTTTCACAAGCATATACAAACACCGTATTCAACTCAATATTCCTGAAAGGAAATTATGAGTTCGACAACCGTTATTTCTTTGAGGCTTCCTATCGTCGCGACGGTAGTTCAAAATTTGCTCCCGGCCACCGATGGTCTAACTTCTTTTCTGTAGGAGCTATGTGGAATGCCAAGAATGAAAAATTCCTTCAGCCGGTGGAATGGCTTAATGAACTTCAAGTTCGTTTGAATTATGGTTCTACCGGAAACTCTTTCATTAACGATTATCTCTTCTTCGGAAGCCTCGGTTCTTACCCGAACTACGGCAGTGACAACAAGAGCGCTATCGGTCTTGCAACTCCGACAAACGACAAGTTGAGCTGGGAAACAGTTTATTCATTTGATGCCGGCCTGCATTTCAAGGTAATCAACATGATATCGGCAGATATCTCCTTCTATAAGAAGACTACCAAGAATATGCTCATGGAAATTCCATGGAGCTATACCACTGGTTTTGATGCAGGTGTAGGAAATATCGGTTCAATGACTAATACTGGTGTAGATGTAAGTGTTAATGCTGATCTTATCCGCACAAAAGATTGGTACTGGGGTCTACGCTGCAATTTCAACTACAACCACAATGAAATTACAGAACTTTTCAACGGTCGCTCCGGATATACTCTTGGGGAGACAGGAACTCGTTATGAGGTTGGACATAAAGCAGGCGAATATTACACAGTACGCTATATAGGTGTAGATCCTCGTGATGGCAAACAGATGTGGCTTGATAAGAATGACAACGTCACCAAGTCATACAACGAGGAGGAAAATTCTGTGATGACAGGCAAGAGCATATATGCACCCTGGACAGGTGGTTTCGGAACTAATCTTCGCTGGAAGGGTCTTTCTCTTCAGCTCGATTTCAACTGGGCTGCCAAGAAATATATGATGAACAACGACCGCTACTTCCTTGCCAATGCAACGCTCGGCGACCAGGTTAATCAGTCGGCAGACATGCTCAATGTATGGACAAAACCTGGAGACGTAACAATGTATCCCGGAAAGAATGAGGAGATTCAGTTCGACTCGCGTCTCATCGAGGATGCTTCCTTCTTGCGCCTTAAAAATCTCACACTCAGCTATTCACTTCCTTCCAAATGGATGGATGCAGCAAAACTTCAGGGTGTAACTTTGCATTTTACCGGTCGCAATCTCTGGACCGTTACCAAGTTCAAGGGATATGATCCGGAACCACTTACCAATATGTACCTCTTCCAGTATCCAAATACCCGCCAGTATGAATTTGGTATTGAGGTATCATTCTAATTAAAACAGAATTAATCATGAAAAAAATATATATCACCATTTTCGGATGCTGTGCACTCCTTTCCTCCTGCGGGATGAACGAACTCCCTGTGGGAAGTATAAGCAGTGAGAACGCTATCGAGTCAACTCAGGACGTACTGGAATTCCGTAACGGTATCTATGATGCTATCCGCGACGTATCCGGAGGGTCGTACACCGCATATCTCGACATCCAGGCAGACTATTTCATTGGGACTCTTTCCAATGGTAACCGTCTAACCAACATCAGTACCGGTAACTTCAACTCTGCTACACGCGACATAGAGGGATTCTGGTCTAATCCTTACTCTTATATTGCCGGATCAAATTATATCCTTCCCAAAATTGATGCTCTTCTTGCTTCCGGCAAATTCTCAGAAGCTGATCAGATAGCTCTTCACCGTTACAAAGGGGAGGCTTTATGGGCTCGTGCGTATTATTATTGGTATCTTGCTGATCGTTATTGCAATTCATACACTCTTATTGATCCGAACGCAGAGAACACAGGTCTCCCTCTGGTAACGGAGTATGATCCTTCAGGCGTATACAGCTCTTATCCCGGCAGGTCATCGCTCGCTCTCACTTTCAAAAGAATTGAGGACGACCTCAAGGATGCTTATACAGAACTCAAGTTATATGAGGAATCCGGCATAAGCGGAGCCACAGATAATTTAGCTCCTAATGCTGCATATTTGAGCACTTATACTGTCAAGGCTCTGCAGGCCCGTATTGCGCTTTTGAAAGGTGATATGGACGAAGCTATCACTAAAGCAGAGGAGGTTATCGCTGGCCCGTATACTTTGACCTCTTTGAATGACTACATCAATATTTGGTATGCAGATATGGGGTCTGAGTTGATCTTCGTTCCTTATGGAGACAATTCACAGAGCTCTTATGTTCCTGCTACCGGTACGGTATGGTTGTCAAACACTGATGGAGTCTTTGACTATGTGGCAGCTGCCTCCACTCTTGATCTTTATGATGCAAACGCAGACGTTCGCTATGACTCTTTCTTCGTGCCGGAGGATGTAAAAGCTAATGGTCTGATAGCAACATGTCCCGCGTTCTACAAATATCCCGGTAACTATGAGTTCAATACCAGTTCTTCAAATGCGCTCAAAAACAAGCCGAAGCCTTTCCGTCTGAGTGAGATCTATCTTATTCTGGCAGAAGCGGCTGCTGGGAAAGATGAAATCAAGGCAAATAAAGCCCTTAATGATCTTAGAAGCAAACGAATATATGGATATACATCTGAGACCTATACCGGCAGTGCCCTGGTGAATGAAATTCGCAAAGAACGTGCCCGTGAACTTATCGGTGAGGGTTTCCGTATGAGCGACCTCCGCAGATGGGGGCTCGGTTTCAGTAGAGGCACGAACTACAAGAATGAATATCAGATGGCAACCCAAATACTCGTGGGCACCAGTATGAGTACAACCTATGAGCCCGGATATTATAAGTTCGTTCTTCCTATCCCCTCTAACGAGATGGAAACCAATCCTCAGCTTGCCGGTCATCAGAATCCCGGTTATTGATAATATTAAATTAAAAAATTATCTATTATGAAATATTTAAAAATGGCTGCCTGCGCCCTGGGACTTCTGCTTCTTGCTTCCTGCTCGGATAAGGATGACTACAACACCGAAACCGGGGTAACAGTGGAAATGGGTTCGGCCGACATACAAATAATGGAAAGTGCCGGGACACTCAAAGTTCCGGTAGTAGTCAACGGTAAGCCAAATGGTCCGGTTAAAGTGACACTCAAAGTTGAGGGTACAGGTAACAATCCGGCAGTGATTTATGAGGATCATAATGGTGAATGGTACGGAGATTTCTATCTGACTTCTGATTATCTCAACATTCCTGCAGATGGAAAGATTGCTTATGCTCTTATTTCTCTTATTGATAATCGCGATGAGAATGAACCTACAACCTTTACAATATCTATTGCTTCGGCTGAAGGAGCTGAGGTTGGGGCACAATCATCAACTCTCGTGACCATCAAGGATAATGATGCTTTGCCTTATGGTAAAATACAAGGTGACTGGAATTTCAATTACACCGACATTAACGGAAATGCTACTACATGGAAAATCAACATTTCCGGTTATGATGAGGGTACTGAAGAATATGAGAATCTTCTGACCCTTGAGGGACTCGGTGGAGGAGAAACTTATCTTGATCTTGATTATATTGAAGATCCCGCAACAGGTGAGATCTCTATTATGATGCAGCTTCCCGAGCCTATAGGTTGGTATAATGCAAGCAACTATATCTGGGCTTTCACAGGTGGCAGAACACCAAGTGGCAGTTTCCAGCTTTCAAGTGGCAACATCATAGGAAAAGTAAGTTCCGACTTTAAACAGATTTCCTTTGATCAATCCGCATGTCTACTTTTGGTAGTAGCAACTCCCGAGTTAGACTCAATCTTAGGAGTATTAAGTAGCTCAACTGAGATTTCAATGACACGATAAAATCAATTCCATAATCTTAAAGCAAGAGGTAGCGTCAAAAAAAGTTGACGCTACCTTTTGTTTTTTTATTAATCTTCATCATATCAAGGGTCAATTATAAAATAGTTATAATTAGATACTTATAAAATTATATCAGGATTAAAGCCTTATCTCTAAATTATTACGTATGAGAAAATTGTTTTTAATCCTGATGACGCTGATGGCGTGCAGCTGGACTCTCTCAGCCCAGACGCGCACCTATCACGGCACGGTTGTCGACGCGAGCTCTAACGAGCCGCTGATCGGCGCCACGATCCTCCCCATCGGAGGCGGCCAGGGTGTCGCCACCGATGCTGACGGTAAGTTCACACTCAACGTGCCTTCTTCGGTTTCGACAGCCAAGGTATCTTATGTAGGCTACAATGCTCAGACAGTAAATCTCCATAACAATATGGTGATCCGCCTGCAAGGCAACGATACCAAGCTTGACGATGTTGTTGTCGTAGCTTACGGTACGGCCAACAAGGAGTCCCTTACCGGTTCTGTTGCCGTTGTAGGCAGCAAGGAGATCGAGGACCGTCCCGTGACCTCCGTCACAGCAGCTCTTGAGGGTAACGCACCCGGTGTGCAGGTGAACAACTCTACCGGTTACCCTGGTTCACAACCGTCAATCCGTATCCGCGGTTTCAACTCAATCACCGGTTCAAATGCTCCTCTTTATGTAGTAGACGGAATGGTGTTTGAAGGTGACATCGCCGATCTTAACCCTAATGATGTTGAGTCAATGTCAGTGCTTAAGGATGCTGCCTCGTGTGCTCTCTACGGTAACCGTGGTGCAAATGGTGTGATCCTTATCACAACAAAGAAAGCTAAGAACGTTGGTAAGGTTGACGTTACGCTTCAGGTTCGCCAGGGTATGTATAACCG
>CAZCJC010000080.1:0-6499 GCA_964499025.1 uncultured Sangeribacter sp. | reverse complement strand
ATTTGATTGTTTAACCGACTAGTAACCTCCAAAATTTTTAGTGGACACTAGTGAATATAAAACTTAAATCACTTGACATGGGTGCAAATTTTGTCCTTTCCAACCTTGACGTAAGTGCCAATACTGAGTTAGGGTGGTTACATGTACATAATAATTCCCTCAAATCAATAGATATCAGCAAATGTACAAAACTTTATGAATTCCGGTGCCAATTTAATCCGGGGGAAGAAAATGAGTTTCGCATCAAAACATGGTTTAACTCTGCCGAGATACCGGATCGATTTGAAAAAGAGCCGTGGAATTATAAGGGTTCAACTGTTACACCGGTTTATTATAAGTGATGTTTATGAAAAACGCTTAAATTCAGAACAGTAGCAAGACATTTTTTTTGGTTAGAATTTCTACTATCTTCGAAGACAGCAACTAAATTTGGTTGCGAGGTCAACCATTTATGCTATTAAATCGTTTTCATGGTATAATAAACTTTTTAATTCATGAAGACTGTTAATGCATATGGGATGCCCTGTGAAGGGTGCATGATAGGAACGGCTTTTCAGAAGCTCACTGCCCAACTCGAAAGAATTCTCAAGCAGGAGAATCTTGATATCAAAGCCGGAGATTATATGATCTTACGTGCGCTTTATAACAGCGACGGACTTCAACAATGTGAACTCTCGGAACTCATAGGCAAAGATAAGTCTTCAATTTGCAGATCTGTTTCGAATCTTCTCCAAAAGGGATTAGTCAAAACCGAACCTATAAGTTATAAATGTGTAAGGGTATGGTTGACAGATAAGGCTGAAGAACTTCGACCGATAATATTGAAGATTGCAGAGGAGCGTCAGAAAGCACTTTATGATCTGGCACCTGAAAGAGATATCGAAGGATTTGTAAAGGTACTTAAAGCAATAATAAATTCTTAAAACCCCATTCCAAAATTTAGTGTTTCCGAAGAGAGGGAATAAGAAATTTATACGCATACTATTAATGATTTAATCAAAAGAAAGGATAATATTATGATGAACATAACAATCTGGAGTGACTTCGCTTGTCCATACTGTTATATTGGTGAGACAAGGTTGGATAAAGCCATCGAGCAACTTGGGTTGACCGATAGTGTCAAAATAGATTATCGGGCTTTTGAGCTTGATCCATCTGCCCCAAAAGAGGTAACCACAACAACCCCTGAGCGTTTTGCAATGAAATATAGACTCAGTATTCCCGATGCAAAGGCTCAAATAGAACAGATTTCATCACTCGGACGTGAACTTGGTATAGATTTCAAATATGAGAGTACCCTTTACAGCAATACCTTCGATGCCCATCGAGTTATGAAACTGGCAGAGAATAAGTATGATTATGCTACAGTTCAACGTCTGAATAAACTTTTGTTTGACGCATACTTTACCAAGAATCTTATTCTTTCAGATCATGATGTTCTTGTGGCGGTAGCCATAGAGGCCGGTTTGAAAGAGAAAGATGTAAGGGAAGTACTTGATAGCGAAATGTATGCCGATGATGTTCGTTTTGATGAAAGGGAAGCAGCAATGAGGGGAATCCGGGGCGTTCCGTATATGGTTTTCAACGGGGAATTTGCCGTGCCCGGAGCATTGACCATAGAGGGCATGAAGTCTGCTCTCGAAAGAGTAAACCGAAGAATTAAGGAAGCCGAGAAAGCTTCAGAAGAGAATGGCGAAAAACCACATGTATGTGGGCCTGACGGATGCCAACTTGTATGATAATCTTCCTGAAGATTTAGAAATAATTTTAAAAATGATAAGTTGATACAGAGGAGGGTATAATAATAATTGGTATTATGATGCCCCCTCTTTTTACTAAGTAAGTTTGAGAAGTTAGATAACAGTGATTTGGGAATTTGAGCGGATGAAGTTGTTTCATGCAAAAAGGAGCGCCACGGGCGTTACGAAGGCACGAAAGGAACCAATAGACAGCTCAAAAGCAAAAAAACATCAGCTCCCGGCTTAAGCTTATTGTTGAGATAAATAGACGAATTTTGGAAACTTACTTGTTCTTGTTATTTAATGGAGCAAAATTATGATAAGAGAATTGCAAGTTGAAGGCGTTTTTGTAGAGAATACATATTTTTACATTGATGACCATACGAAAACCGGATTTTTAATAGATCCGGGTGCTCAGGCAGGACTAATATATGACGTGATTCGGAATAATGGTTGGACTATAGAAAAAATCCTTCTTACGCACGGCCATTTCGACCATATGGGTGCAGCACAATTAATTAGTGAAAAGCTATCAGCCCCTATATATATTTATCCCGAGGATGCGGAATATCTCATGGATCCTCGTTTGAATCTCAGTATAAACTCCGGGGAACCAATCACAATTGATCATTACGAGGAGATATATGATGGAGAGATCATACGGCTAAAGGCAAATTCGGGATTCTATCTGAAGGTGATACATACACCTGGACATACTCCAGGATCAGTTACTTATTATTCCCTAAAAGAAAATGCTGCTTTTGTTGGAGATACACTTTACCAACACGGCCCCGGACTCACCAATTTCCCCGGAGGTAACCGTAGGGATCTTGAAGAAACCATCCTCAAAAAAATCCTGGCTTTACCGGATGATACTGTTTTGCTATCGGGTCACTCATCTCCCATAACCGTAGCACAAGAGCGAAACATACTTCTTAATCGCTAAATAATTGGCTATCAAGATCGGTATATATTTTTTATCTGATGAATTAATTCGGTAGATTATATTAATTTTCAAACTTCTTACCAATACTCATGATTGATCTTTTACAATTACATACAACTCCAATGGGAGAAAACCGAATCAGACAAAATCTGAATCTTAATTCAGATTTGGATGCCGTAGAATTTTGCAAGACAATCATAACTGACCCCGATTCAAAAACTTACCGGAAAGGCAAGAACTATTACGTTCACCTCAATGATATCCAAATTACAATCAACTGCTCCAGCAATACAATCATAACAGCTCACAAATATAAAAATAAGGAAGGAAATTAACTTCTATTCCTTATTGCGTATCCGAGTGCGCTGACGAATACAAACCAGGATAGCCATATCATCCACAAGCCTGATGTTGAAGGGAAAATATATATTACTCCCAATAGGATAAACAGCGTTGCATTTACCCACTCAAGTACATTTCTGGATTTAGGAGGCATCTCTTTGATATTCTTCCGAAACAGTGTCTTATACAATACCCACAGCAGCCAAATAATGAAAATCGCACAAGCCGATAGAGTAGACACATAACTTCCAAGAGTCCACGCATGATACTTCACTAATATTACGTCGCACGTTATAAGGCAACAGATCATAGATCCTTGTGATATTTCTGTTACCGTAGAATTAGCTATATGCTTAATATTATTTATAAAACCCATAATCTAAAAATTTTCACTCACTTCAATATTGCAAGAATAATTCAAGTGGAGATGTTTCAGGCCCCATTTCCTCTCTATTTTCGCAAAGATACAAAATATAACGATTTTTTATTTAACTTTGCGGAAAATTACCCTTATTAGAGAATATGACAAAGATTGGTTCTGTATTTAGCCCAAAGGCTAAAAAGGCGTTGCTTCTTGGTAGCGGTGAATTAGGAAAAGAAGTTGCTATCGAATTAATGAGACTTGGGGTAGAGGTTATAGCATGCGACCGATATCCAAATGCTCCTGCCATGCAGGTAGCTCATCGGTCTCATGTGCTGAATATGCTCGATGCGGATGAACTGAGACGTATAATAGAGCAAGAGAAACCTGACCACATTATCCCTGAAATTGAGGCCATAGCAACACCGGCACTCATTGAACTGGAAAAGGAGGGATATAATGTTACTCCAACTGCCAAAGCCGCATGGTTGACAATGAATCGCGAAGGAATCCGACGACTTGCAGCTGAAGAATTAGGACTTACAACATCTCCTTATAGATTTGCATCTAATAAAGAGGAATTTGAAAAAGCCGTTGAAGAGATCGGAATCCCATGTGTAGTTAAACCTGTTATGAGTAGTTCAGGTCATGGACAGAGTGTGATCCGCAAACCTGAGGATATTTTACCCGCTTGGAAAGAGGCACAAGAAGGAGGACGCGCCGGAGCCGGCAGAGTTATTGTTGAAGGTTTCATCGATTTTGATTACGAAATTACATTATTGACCGTAAGAAGCTGTTCGGGCACCACATATTGCGAACCTGTCGGTCACATTCAGGAGAATGGTGATTACCGTTATTCATGGCAACCTCAACCAATGTCGGCAAAAACATTGGATAAGGCCAAAGAAATGGCCAAGAAGATAACAGATGCTTTGGGAGGTTACGGTATATTCGGTGTGGAGCTTTTCATCAAGAATGATGAGGTGATATTCAGTGAAGTTTCTCCTCGTCCTCACGACACGGGGATGGTAACAATGATCTCCCAAAACAGGAGTGAGTTCGGATTACACGCACGCGCTCTGTTGGGTTTACCAGTTCCTGAAATAAAGTTTTATGCTCCCTCGGCATCCCGAGCCGTAGTAGTAGAAGGGGATAGCGATACAGTAGAGTTCGGAAACCTCGAGGAAGTGCTTTCAGAGCAAGGAACCGATATTCGCATATTCGGGAAACCTGAGGTTCATGGGCACCGCCGAATGGCAGTGATTCTTGCTACTGCTGAGACAGTAGAAGAGGCCAGAAAGAAGGCGGACAGAGCATATTCCAAACTTACAATTAGAGTTGGAAAATAACTCTACCGATATCTTTAGTACATAATAATGAATATATTAGTAGCTCACAAAAATTAATTGATCATTATAAAATGAGATTAATGAATGCTAAAACCGTTTCTTTTGGATTACTTTCGGTCTCGCCTTCAGGCATATAGGGAGCTATGCACCTTCAGTCGAAACCGGAATTAGCTCAAAATCATTGCGTTTTATCTATTCATTAATTGCTGCGAGCTACTTAGGAGAGTCGCCTTATCAGGATTTAATTCTTGACAAGGCGACTCTTCAAATATAGATATGTTATTTTATGAGCCGGGGTCTAAGTTTCAAAAATCAATAAAGGCTCCCAAAAGGATTATCAACAGTAGGGGAGGAGCACAATATTTGATTATGAATGATATGTAAGGATAGATTCCTGTGCTGACCTTTCCATTATTTGTTATCTCATCTTTGAGGAAACTCTTCTTCATCTTCCAGCCCAAGAAAATACATACTATGATGGAAACTGCCGGAAGAAGAATATTAGTTGCAAGGGTATCAAGGAAATCAAATATGCCCAACCCTGCTATCTTTACCCAATTCAACGTACCAAAAGAGAGGGAACAGACCGCACTGAGAATAAACAGGGGGAGAAGTACAATCAGGCACGCAACTTTCCTTGACTTATTGAACCTATCCTGAATCCAGGCAACTGAAACTTCAGCTATGGAGATTGTTGAGGTCAAAGCTGCCACCATCAGGAGTAGAAAAAACAATACCGACCATATTCTCGTTCCGGGCATTGAGGCAAAGATCTCAGGGAGCGTAACGAATACCAGCGTAGTTCCTCTCAGATCAGAGCCTTGAAGGCCAAAACTCGCAACTGCAGGAAATATTATCATTCCCATCAATAAGGCCACCAAAAGATCGAGTGCTCCGACTGTCAATGCTGTCGGAACCAGCTTTGTTGTCTTTGGATAATATGAGGAGTAAGTGATCAAGATACCCATTCCTAAACTTAAGGAGAAGAAAGATTGACCAAGAGCATTTACAACAACATCCAATGTTATTTTGGAAAAATCAGGTGTAAAAAAGAATTTAAGTCCTTCTGCTGCGTTGGGTAAACTAAGAGACACACACGCGAATATTAGCAACAGTGCAAACAGAAGGGGCATGAGAACATTTGACATTCTTTCTATCCCTTTCCGGACACCTCCCATAAGAATAATAAGATTTAGGAAAATCAATATATAGGTATTTATCAATGGACTAAAATCGCTGCATATGTATGATTCCATCTTATTATGGAAACCTTGTTCGATAACCTCACTTGAGGAACCAGCGAAGGAATAGAGATCTCCTGTGATTGATTGCCACAGATATTCAAATGTCCATCCGGCAACTACCATATAGAAACTCAATATTATATAGGATGCCAGAATAGCGAGGCCACCTCCAATCCACCACCGGGTGCCTGGGGCGAGCTTTCTGAAAACGCTTTCCGCATCTCCTTGTCCTCCTCGTCCGAGTGAGAATTCAGCTATCATAACAGGAATTCCCAGACAAAGCATACAAAGAACATAGACAATCAGAAAGGCTGCTCCGCCATTGCTTTGGGTTTCAGCAGGGAAGCGCCAAACGTTACCTAATCCGACAGCGGAACCTACCGTAGCGGCAATGAGGCCAATACGGGTATTGAATTTAACTTTAGCCATTTGCTACAATTTCAGGGTAATCTGATGACAAATTTATAAAATAAAGATGAGGCGGCAAAATTTTTGCGCCTCATCTTTAGAGTTGAAAA
>CAZCJC010000079.1:0-6506 GCA_964499025.1 uncultured Sangeribacter sp. | reverse complement strand
TTTATCATCAATGCCCATATATTTAACATTTCAACCGGTTTTTTACATTGACCCGGAAGTAATTCAAAAGAACCAGTTTTAGGCAGCGAATCATAAAATTTTTGCCTCCAAGCCTGCGGCCATAAGGTATTCAATCACTTTCCATAAAGAAGAATAATGATATCTCTTTTTTTAATTTCCTTAACTTTTCCTAACCATCCCGGGTCTCAGAATTGAATAACACTTAAATAAAAAAGACTTTATTGTATCTCCCCATTCTGACAGAGACTCAGAAGCTATTGCCAAGAGCCATATTCGAACCCTTGCGCAGGCCACTTCGCAAGCATAATCCTTTTGATATTCTTGAAGCCATCTCCTACGTGGCCGTCACAGGATGCCAATGGAAACGACTTCCACCTGGATATCCTCCTGCCACTACTGTCTATTATCATTTCCGGGCGTGGAATGAAAGAACCAATCTGAGTGAGGTGCTCAGGATTCTTGTGTCCATAAATATAAGAAAATCCGTAAACGGAGTCGGGAAAGCATAATAATTACCTTAGTCCGGTTTTGAGCGCCCCTGGAGGTAAAAATTTTATGATTCGCTGCCTTAGCTCATTTTATTTACTTTAATTAATTTATGTGAGCTACTTATCACTCAACTTTCATTGAAATGATTCTGATATCCTCCTTGGGACGGTCGGCTCTTCCGGTTTCGACATTCTGGATTTTTTCAACTACATCCATCCCACTGAGAACCTCTCCAAAAACCGTATACTGGCCGTCAAGATGAGGCGTTCCTCCGAGGGTGACGTAATCATTCTTAATATTCTGGGGCAGGCCATCCTCCGGAACTGCCGTTTCCGTCTCCTTTATCAATTCCTGACGCAGTGCTTCAAGAGCATCCTTATCCCCGGCTTTCTGCAATTCGTTGATTTTTTCCTGATTCTTTATGCAAAGACCACGGAAATAATCCTGACGACGCGACATCACCTGTTGTCTCCCCATTGCCTCCAGCTGGCTCTCGTTAAATTTCTTACCGGTAACTATATAAAATTGAGAACCCGAACTTCTTCTCTCCGGATTCACATTGTCTCCCGTTCGGGCCGCTGCCAAGGCTCCATACTTATGATAATGTTTCGGATAGAGTATCTCCGCTTCAAGTGTATAATCAGGAGACCCGCTGCCAAGCATTTTTGTCGAATCGGCATTTACCGACTCCGGATCACCCGTCTGAACCATGAAATCTTTTATCACCCTATGGAAAAGTACTCCGTTATAAAAGCCCTCTTTTGCTAATTTAAGGAAATTATCCCTGTGGATGGGGGTATCATCATATAACTTTACCTTTATGTCTCCCAGCGAGGTCTTTATATCCACAACCGGCCCTGAAGGAATCTCTCCCTCTGCTTTTGCTGATGCCATAGTAATAAACAGTATTAGTGTTAATATTATCTTTTTCATCTTTTTCTAATTTTACAGATATAATGATTAAATAATTGTTAAAAATTAATCGATATATTGTAGATGATAATCTTGAACAACAAAACTGGTTCTTTTTGGCATCTTTTGCCTTGTCATTCAGTCGCATACGAAAGTATGCTCCCTCTCTCCGCAGCAAAATATGCTCAAAAACAACTTCGTTTTATTTGTTCATTAAATTTTACCAACTACTTAGATCATTTATCTACATTAACAAATTTAATCTTCAATTTCCTCTCCTTCAAATCGGGAGACTTCACTCTTACCTCCGCAGTCCCCGGCATCCCGTTGCTTCGCACCACAGCGAGTGCCCTACCTTTCCACAAACTGTGCCTATTGTCATGATATGCATCCTCTGCTTTTATATCTGCGTTCCCTAATGCCTGAAGTGAGGCGTTACCCGTTACACTCACCTGAATTGCATTCTCAGCAAGATCCGATCTGTTACCCGATGCATCCACCGCTTCTATTACGATAAATGCTAATTCTCCTGAATCTGCAGGTAAGGACTGGCTGTCGCATATGAGTCGAAGAGCAACCGGTGGGCCGGATGTCGTAATCGCAACACTTTCCCCATCTCCTTCGTCCGTCAGACCGGTTGCCACCAATTCTCCCGGCGAATAAGGTAAACGGAATAGAGCCTTCATCTCTTCAGTATTCTTTTCCTCAACCACAGATCCGTTCAGCGACAATCTCACATGAGGATAACGGGTATAAACCTCCACTTCGATCTCTTCCCCCTCATGTCCAGGCCAGTTCCATGACACAAAAGTAGGCCAGGTGCCCCAGAGAGTTGTTTTAATCTTCCCGTTATACCCATCCGGCTCCTTAACCGCCATAAATATCTTCTCTCCTTCCGGATTCCACAAAATTGATCTGTAATGGCTTATCGGTTTTCTCAAGC
The DNA here is from genome assembly GCA_964499025.1 of uncultured Sangeribacter sp. GTDB lineage: Bacteria > Bacteroidota > Bacteroidia > Bacteroidales > Muribaculaceae > Lepagella. Next base: position 4,141 of record CAZCJC010000079.1, on the reverse strand, counting down.
CTGTCAGGTCGATATCTCCGCAATAGGCGGCATGCCAGGGGAATAACGGGCGTTCGTAGTGTTCTCCCGGAACATCTCCTTCGTAATACCATCTCCCGATTCCCGACTCACCTATGTAGTCAATAGCAGTCCACACAAAGTCCCCTATGATATATGGATGATCCTTTACCTTTCTATAATTTTTCCAGGCATCCCGCGGATAGGATTCGGTCTGAAACATTACTCTTGATGGAACCCGGGCATGATCACTCTCAGATTCCTGAATCATGTAATTATAACCCACAATGTCATGCTGGGCAGCCAAAGGATCATAAGTTTCCCATACCTTTCCCCAACAGGCCAAAGCGGATGTCACGGGTCGTGTGGGATCAAGCTGGCGGCATCGCTCAGCCAATCTTCTTGCAGTGGTCACCACCTCAATCTTATCCCTCTCGATCACCTCATTGCCGGTACTCCAGCAAAATATCGACGGGTGATTTCTATCCCGCAGAATCATTGCATCAAGGTCCTCCATCCAATCTTTATCAAAAAGCAGATGATAGTCATATCCATTTTTGGCATCACGCCAACCATCAAAAGCCTCATCTATAACCAGCAGGCCTACCTCATCACAAGCATCGAGGAATGCTTCCGAAGGTGGATTATGAGACGTTCTGACGGCATTGAAACCAGCTTCCTTAAGTTGCTCAACCCTCTTACGCTCCGCGCGGTCATAAGCGGCTGCACCAAGAATACCATTATCATGGTGTACGCAGCCTCCGTTTAGCATAATTGGTTGTCCATTAAGTTTCAATCCATTTTCAGCCGACCACTCAATTATTCGGAATCCGAACCTCTCGGATAATCTATCCACCACTTCATCCCCTATCTTGAGTTCAGCTTTTACACTATACAGTTCCGGAGTATCTGGAGTCCAACTTTTTGCATCAGGAAGATTTAATTCAAACCAAGACTCTAACTCCGTCTCAGCTGGCACATTTAGAATCTTTTCCTGCTTAACACCATTTCCGACAGAAACAGACACGGTTACATCCCTGGCAACTGATTCATCATTTCTGATCTTAACACCTATCCGGGCTGTATTCAGATCCGGAGTCATGACATGGATCCCCCTCTCAGGAATCCCTATTTTATTACGCTTGTCGATATAGACATTTCTGTAGATTCCCGAACCTGAATACCATCGGCAATTCTTCTGAAGAGAATTATCTACTTTGACAGCAACGAGGTTTTTTCCCGGCTTGACAAATGGTGTAATGTCAACATAAAAAGAGGTATAGCCATAAGGGTGTCCTCCCGCATATTCTCCATTCACATAAACCTCACTGTTCATGTAGACACCCTCAAAATAAAGTTTTATAATTTTTTCCGCATCCTCTCCATTTAGATATATATTCTTCCTGTACCACCCTTTCCCTGTCGGAAGATAGCCACCATCATTTCCCGATGCAGCCTCCTTATCGAAATCTCCCTCTATACTCCAGTCGTGCGGAAGATTCAACGTGCGCCACCCTGAATCATCAAATCCGGGTAAAAGCGAGGTTGAATCCGAGTCAAGTGAGAACTTCCAGCCATCATTTATCTTGATAAGCCGGTCGGCAGAATGTGCCGGCAAATTGAATACCAAGCATAAGACACCTATCAAGATGACCCGACAACTATATAGTCTCCGGAGGTTTGGGAAATCAGCCGACATAATAATCACATTGCGGATGATTCATAAAGTCTCTTGTAGATCCTGCGGAAATTATCATCGGCAAGCTTGAGTTCTTCCGCTCTCGATCTATAATCGGCGCCCCACAAAGCCTCAAGCAGCGAACCTATATATCGGCGGTCGCGATCTTTATCTATAGCACATTCCACCAGCGGGGCAAGCCACTGCTCGAAACGCGATCTGTCAAGGGCGGCAAGATAGCGGGCGGCACTCGCAAAAAATTGACCGGTCGTATCCGCCACTTTCAATTTCATTATTACATCTCCCATCTGGAGATTCTCTGATTCCGCATTGTCTACGATATACTCATAGAGAGCCATCCCATCCTCCTCAAGATCCCTGTTTATCTCTTCTGCTGACATAATATGAAATATTGAACTCGTTAGATTTTGAACTCATTTTAACCTTCTTAATTCTGTTTACGACATATTCGGTCGAATAGAAGGTAAATGGGTTCACTGCCAACTTCGTTTACATATTTTACAAATTTACGAAGAAATTTTGTAATTTTGTCTACTGAATATCAAATTTCCTCATCCTTACCACCCATGAATAACTTCATCATAGTCATAGGCAGAGAGTATGGTGCCGGAGGCCGTCGCCTTGGGAAAGAACTTGCTAACCGTCTTGACATCCCCTATTATGACAAGGAATTGATTTCTGAAGCGGCTGAAAGCATAGGTATTTCAAAGAAACTTCTTATGAAAGCCGATGAGAAAAGGCCTTCTCTCCTGCGGTCATTCCTATCATTCAATTATGGTGCCACTTCTGCGCCCGTACCGGGAAACTCCCTCAGTGAAGAGACTCTTTACGAATTGCAGAGCAGGGTGATACGTGCGATATGCGAGAAAGGTCCATGTGTCATTGTTGGGCGAACTGCAGATTATGTAATGAGGGAGCATCCGGGGCTCCTGAGCGTGTTTGTCCATGCTCCGGAAAAAATCAGGGCCAAGGTGGTGAAAGAGAGAGGTGAAGCCGATACGCTGCAGCATGCCATCGAAATAGCAAAAAAGAGCGACAGGGAAAGAGAAAGCTATTATAACTACTTCACAAACAGAAAGTGGGGAGCAGCATCCAATTATGATCTGACTTTCGACTCCTCGAAATTTAGCCTCGATGAAATAATCTCTGTCATACGTTCCCGACTTGCTCGTAAATAACTTTATTTTTTTTGCACATCGCAGCAAACCATTTTAACCTTTTAAGCTTTTTAATATAAATTAATAATCTATATTATGAAGAAGCTTATATATTTCCTTGTCTATCTGGCAGCAGCTGTAGCGGGTGTACTTTTATTGATATTCAATCAACAGTCGGTGGAGGATGCTAAACCGATTTTGCATCCTCTCATAATAGGAGCGGGAATAGTTTTCGTTGTTCCGGGTATTTACCAACTTATTGCATCTATGCGGCCAAAGCGCAATGCGGCCGGTATAATTGTTTCCCGCCCATGGTTCTCTACTGCCATGGGAATAGCATCTCTTATTTGGGGTATACTGATGCTCTGTATGCCGGGAGGATTCTTGGGGAACCTTAATATCACACTCGGAGTCTCATTAATAATTGCCGGGTTGGCGCAGATCGTATGGATCGTGAAGGGACGCCGCACAAATGGCGCTCCGATTTGGCTATATATCATTCCACTTCTTGTAATTGCTGTGGGAGTGATTGTACTTATGCTTAAACGTGATTTCCAGAATCCGGGCCATGATCAGCTGGTCGGCTGCATCATATCCGGAATAACCTTGGTTGTGTGGGCCGTAAATGGTTTCCTATCCCTCCCTCGCCGGATACGCACACTTGAAGATATCGAAAGGGAAAGCCGCAAACTGGCTGAGGATAAGGCAAAAGCTGCTAAGGAGGAAGCTAAGTCGGCCAAGGAGGATGTGAAACGCGCCGAAGCAACAAGCGAAGCAGCCAAGGAGAATGTCGAGAAGGCCCGCAAGGCTGCTGAGTTAGCTGAAAAGAATTTGTCGGATGCTACCGAAGAGATTGCTAAGGTAAAGGCCCCTGAACCCACAACTCCCGAAGAAGCTCCCGAATCGAATAAGGAACTTCCGGAAGAAAAGCCCATTGAGAATACGGAGGAGAAAGACCCCTCCAAAACCGAATGACAATATTAACCTTTAGGCTTCGTTATAACTTATGACAGAAATGAGGTCTGTCGCTTGAATCTGTTTTTGATTCAAGAGGAAAGTCCGGGCAACACAGAGCATCGCGTTTCTTAACGGGAAGCCGGCGGTGACGTCGGGGTGAATGTGACAGAAAATAACCGCCTGTTGCTCCAGTAACAGGTAAGGGTGAAAAGGTGGAGTAAGAGCCCACCGGCTCCGGTGGCGACATCGGAGGCCGCATATCCCGCGAGTTGCAAGGCCAAATATACCGGCAGCAAAGGATTGCTCGTCCATTGCCGGGGGGTAGGCTGCT
>CAZCJC010000078.1:0-6783 GCA_964499025.1 uncultured Sangeribacter sp. | reverse complement strand
AGTCTTAACCGAAAGGATGAACTCTTATTTGCTGATTTTGTACGGCGAAGCGCATTGGAGAGAATGTTAAATTTTCGATATTGCTTTGATAATCGGGAGATTATCGCTAACTTTGCATTGAGTCACTGTTGTCGGTTTGGCAAATGCGGCTTGTAATGTGTTAAGTTGCAGATGCTTAACAACTTACAAACAGAGAAAATGTACGAACCTTGTACGGTTTTGATTTATACTCTTTTGTAATTCAATAAGTTAACCACTTCTGCATCGGGAACTATTCTTGGCATATTTAAGTTGCCGGGAACTATTCTTCCAGATTATATTATAATTACTCATAATCTTATAATCATCTATAGCACAGCCGCAATTTTGCGGATTGAGGAAAGACGTTTCATAAAGGATGCATCAGACTTAGCCATCTGCATATTATAATCACTTTGCAGATTAAGCAACAAATCAGCCGGAATATTCAATGCCGCCTCAATTAGTAATGCCATTTCTGTATTAACCCCCCTCTTGCCCTTGATTATCTCATTGAGAAGTGAAGGTTTGACACCTATACTCTCAGCAAGTTTTGCCTGAGTCAGGTTACTAGCTTCAAGTTCATCCTTGATCAGCTCTCCAGGATGAGTAGGCTCAAACGGAGTAAGGTTGTTAGCTATCATGTCTGGAGCAATGCCCGGTAATGTAATCATATCAATCGTAATGGTTTGAAAGTTCAACAATATTACAGATTGTCAAAATCGGTTCTTCGGTGGTTTCTCGCAAAGTATATTCTTTCCTATATTGATCATTAACTTTAATGGAGAATCGACCTACTTTATTCCCCTTCAATGCCTCGAAGTTCAAAGAGTTTATCCGAAAGAGATCTTCTTTGCGAGAAGCCCATTTCAGATAATCAACTCCACGCTTATAACGTTTGATAATGTCAATCCTATAACGAAGTTTTTTATCGTTACATTCACCTTTTGTGTAGAGGTCTCTAAGATATTCTTCTCCGAATTCGACTATCATATAATTCTTTTACAACGCAAAGATATAAATTGTTTTTCATATTCACAAATTTGTGAATAAAATTCTTTGATATTCTCCAAGAACCCACATTTCCATCAGATTATTTACGACCAAATAATCCTTTACTACATATCATCCAGAGTAAACAGCCGTGTTTCTATCTTATACTTGGATAAGATACTTGCTTTTATGCAGGCAACTTTCTCCATAAACAGCTTGTGGTCGTAGTTGCGGTGCTGGCGTTTTACTTCGGCTACAACTGCAGTCTTCCCATCAACTGAAAGGGCTACTATGTCTATCTCGTTGGCTTCTTTTCCCTTCTTACGTTCCCACCATGAGCCAATATCGGCATACTTATGGCTTTCCATCATCTTCAGCCGGAACCATTTTTCAAGGGCAAGACCTGAGAAGGTTGGGTAATCGGAAGACACTATATAACGAAGGTACTCAAAGTTGTTCAACTCAACCAATGTCAGGTTGTGGTCAAACTAGTTTGAAGGTGTCTCAAATTTTTTATCGGACAGCACTATATTTTACGAATTTTATTTGTAATATCAAAAAAAATCATCTACTTAGATTGATGCTGGATGGCTAAGTATTTTATTATTACAACTGTGAAAATTTATAACGAACTCACGTTATTTCTATATGTCATTTCTGAACATAGTCGAAGAGGCAATTGTTCTTTGTAAAGAAGATTAAAAATGTCTTCATTTTATTAATGAAAATAGTAGTATTAGATGGTTACGGGATGAATCCTGGAGACCTTTCCTGGAACAAACTCGAAAAATTAGGGGAGGTGACGATTTATGATCGCACTGCGCCCTCAGAAGTTATTAAGCGTTCCGCAGGTACAGATATACTGCTTACCAATAAAGTAGTTCTTGACCGCCAGATCATTGAAAAACTTCCGGATCTAAAGTATATAGGAGTCCTTGCGACAGGCTACAATGTTGTGGACATTATGGCAGCGAAGGAGAAGGGGATTGTGGTTACTAATATTCCCTCTTACAGCACAGATTCGGTGGCGCAGATGGTTTTTTCACTTTTGCTTGCGATTACAAATAATGTGGAGCATTACACTGCCGATAACCGTGCCGGACGCTGGAGCCGTAACGCTGATTTCTGTTACTGGGACGCTCCGCTGACCGAACTCGCAGGAAAGATATTCGGAATAGTTGGATTCGGCCATATAGGAAGCAAAGTGGCCGGGATTGCTCTTGCTCTCGGAATGAAAGTAATGGTATTGTCATCAAAATCTGCCGATACACTTCCTGCAGGGGTTGGTAAAGCAGAGGATCTCGATCAACTTTTGAAGGAGAGCGATGTTCTCTCGCTTCATTGTCCCCTCACGGATTCAACCAAGCATCTCATCAACGCCGACACATTGGCAAAGATGAAGCTGTCGGCAATTTTGATCAATACAGGACGAGGATCACTTGTCGACGAAAAGGCACTCGCCGATGCTCTGAACAAAGGTAAATTGCGGGGAGCAGGAGCTGACGTTATGTCTTGTGAACCTCCGACAATTGACAATCCTCTACTATACGCACGAAATTGCTATACCACGCCACATCTGGGTTGGGCAACCTTCGAAGCACGTCAACGCTTGATGGATATTGCTGTAGCTAATGTTGCAAATTTCATTGAAGGTACGCCAACCAATGTAGTTAACTGATTCGAAATCTCCGATAAGGAAAAAGGAATATGAAATAAATCTTTATAATATGTCAAAATCAATATTAAAAAGTGTTTTATCTGCACTATCAATTATTTTAGGAACATCGTTTATGAATGCACAGAAATCGTATATCTTTCTCGCACCGGGTGTGGAGGAAGTCGAGGCAACAGCAACAGTTGATGCTCTCCGCAGAGCGGACATTCCAGTAACAGTAGTGGCTGTATCAGACAATATTCAGATAAAGGGAGCCACTGGCCAGACAATAGTCGCAGACTCCTTGCTTGCAGATGTTAATACAGATGATGCCGACTGGCTGATTATTCCCGGCGGTGACCCGGGTGCCCAGAATCTCTTTGCCAACGATGCTGTAAAGGAAAAGATAAAAGCTCACTATAAGAAGAATGGTCGCATAGCTTCGATATGCGCCGGCCCAGCAGTGGTTCTTGCTCCTCTTGGTGTACTGAAGGGTAAGAAAGCTACATGTTACCCCGGCCTGGGAGATGCTATAAACTCCAATGGAGGACAATATGTAAAACAGACAGTTGTTGTAGAACCCAACCTAATTACATCAGAAGGTCCTGGTACGACATTGCCATTTGCAATAGAAATCATCAGGGCGACAAAGGGTGATAAGACCGCAGAATCAGTTGCTTCCGGCATGTTGGTTAATGAATAATGTATCATTTGTTATTTGTATCCGGGAAACAGCTTTAAAGCCGGTTTTCCGGATATTTTTCAAAGACAAGGTCGGATGGAACATATTATCCTCTATGCCATTGTCCCAATAATAGTTGTTATGCTTGCAGGGTATATTTAGGGAAAGAAAGGGGGTTCGATGGCAGTATTCTCTGTCGGTATCACCCTCTCATCTGTCAAAGTCTCGATCAACTGGCAGGCTATCCTCGGCTCAATTCTGAAACGGATAGTGATGCCAGGGCTTGGACTAATAGTCGCTCTTCTGTCCAACATGGATGCTGATAATCTTCAGATGTTTGTAGTGGTCTGCACCCTTCCTCCTGCATTCTCTGGCATAATAATAGCTGATGAATATAACACCTGCGTAAGCACCGGCACATTTTATATTGGAGAAGTGCCAAGTGATGAACGGGTTATGAGCATCACCCCTAAGGTAGTGAAATAAAACCAGTCACAAAAACCAGATATCTGGTGATCCATTTACACATCTTATTCTGCATTCCTGTAACTTGTGAAACAGAATATAATCAGCAATAGATCAAGGAGCAAATTAAGGCCCCGACTCATAAAATATCAGCAGGCTGATATTTTATGAGTCGGGGCCTAAGATAAGCGATGAGATTACGTTTACCACCATAGCTTCTTAAGTAACTACCTCCAATGGCAATATTACAGCAACCCATAATAGAAAATGTCGTGTTCATTGATTCTAATTATTTCACATTCAGCTCTCTCTTTTTAAGGACAATGTAGGAGTCACCTTTATAGGTGTTTAGTCTTGTAATCGAGTCATTGATGCAGTCGATTGTATTAACCAGAGGAAGCACGCTTTTCAACAACTCTTCCAACTCCATGTGGTCGCAAGCCATTTCTGTAGCGAACATATCATTCAACTGTATCGAATCATTAGACTGAACGTATTTACCGCCGAGATGATTGCAGTTTGTAATTATCCCGAAAGTATCATCTTCTTTGAAGTCAATGTAGGCAGTTATTCCCTGCTCAATTTCGGAAGGACGGACATATGAAGAGTCATTCTCGACAACATTCTCAATGTCCCATTGACCTTGAATATTGACCGCCGAAATTTCTTTATCGTCAGCGTTACCAACTTTGGATTTATCCGGGTTATTGTTCCCTCCTGAGCAGGAAGTGATGCCTATAAGGAGGCATATCATAAGGTATTTCCACATAATATATTCGTTATTTGAGCATTTTTTATTTAATGTTATTGTTTCAGGAGCCAATAATGGTCATTCGATCTATATATTCTGTATTTTCTACTTATGCTACCATGAATGCGGAACTATCGGCACGGGCTATATTGAAGCGAAATTTCTTCTCTCCAAAAGAAACTTCTACTTTCCCAGAAGGATCAAGATCTTTAGGCTCCATAAATCTGACAACTGTCCATCTTCCGATGCCTCCATTAGCTCCAAAGATTACTATCCTCATTTTCAATATCGTTTGTCATGAAATATAATCCGTATTTATTAACGTAATCAATGGGGGTTAGGTATGACACTTTACCATTTTTTCTCATAATTATTCGAGATCTTATACTAAACCGAAATATTGCTATCCGATAAAATGGATATAATAAAGACTTTATTAAATACTCTAAAGGCTTACAGTACTAATAATTATCGGGGTGACTAAGCAAAGTTAATGATGGGGTAGGGTAGAGGGCTTGCAAAGTGAGTTCAATTCTTAGCCTTATATATCTGCCAGCTGTTGAATAGGTTCTGCCAGATGGAATAGAATGCCAAACCTACAGAGGCAATAGGATTCATAAATGTATTTAGCATCCATATTCCTATTGCAGTGTTTTTTTGTGCCAACATCTGTCCTCCGGCTATCTGATCTGCATATTTTTTACCAATCTTTTTGCCTACGTAGAACTGACCTATGCATATCACCAGTGAGATAAATCCTAACCATTCGACATTAGCTAAATTGCTGTCCAATCGTATTACGACAAAATCAATTGTCTGTCCGATAGTGACAAACAGTGCAAAAGCCCATAAATAAAAAGACCACTGTTTATACTTCGATAACAACGTATTTATATTCGGGAAGAATTTCTGCAAACAGAATACCAATATAAACGGCAACGCAATCACTACCGCGATCTTAGCAAATATCAGCATGAACGTTTCCCAAAAGTTGGAGTCAGGATTAGGATCCATAATTATGGAAATATAGATCGGTGCAACAATAGAAACCAACAGGTTCCCTACAATGGTATAGGTTGTAGTACGAACCGGATTAGCACCCAACATTGCTGCCACAACCGTTACGGAAGAGGCTACGGGACATAGTACACACATCAAAGCGCCCTGGGCCAAAATATCATCCGATGTAACAGCAAACACCAACCAATAAAGACATGCGCTGACGATGGTTTGAAAAGTCGCTATCCAGAGATCCAGCTTTGAAGGACGCAATGACGAAAGATGAACGCCGGAGAAAGTCAGGACAAGAATAGAGAATATCACATAAGGCACAGCTGCAGACAAGGAGGAGCATAATTGCCGAAGGAAATATCCCAATATCAATGCGATAGGAAGAACAAGACTTTTATATTTTTGCATTTGGATACTCAAATTAAATAGTATGGAGTCATCTGGCACTTGCAAAATTAGTCAATCCCTCTAAAAACTCAATTTTCGATGTTGAGAAATTCAGTTTCTTCCTAACCCATTCATTTATTTGTTTCAGCTAACTATTAAGTGCCTATTCTTCGTAATAATACGAGTAGTCAATGCCTTTCATGAACATCTCGCGGTCATTGATTTTATCAGTCAGCGCGCCTTTTATCAGGGATTTAATATGAGCAGAATTGACAACGCTTTCACGCATAGCGGAGAGATATTCATTCTTGTTTATCTGACTCCAATCAACGCAACGCTTCAATGAGTGACGTAGCATTAGGTCAAGCCAGATGCGCGTGCTGCGACCATTACCTTCCATAAACGGATGCACCACATTCATCTCAACATATTTGTCAACTATCTCGTCGAGCGTGGTTTCCGGCATATCCTCAATAGTCGGTATTATGGTCGGGAAATGAAGACAGTTGGCAAAAGTAAATCCACCCTTCGATATATTCTTAGTCCTTATCTGCCCGGCGAACTCATATAATCCACCAAATAGATAGGCATGAATCTGTTGCAAACACTTTATACTTCCCGGTTCAAGAGAGTTGAGCAGACCGCTTTCAAATAGGGTATATGCCTTCTTGCGACTTTGACCATCAATAGTATTGTCGCTGTATGTGAACCAATCAAGAAACTTGCTCGCCCTATTGTTGGGATAGTGCTTAGCGAGCATAATAACTCCCTCGCTGTTAAGGACGTCAGCTTTGCGCTGCTTGCCATCCGGAGCCTCGAATT
>CAZCJC010000077.1:0-7770 GCA_964499025.1 uncultured Sangeribacter sp. | reverse complement strand
ATCTGCTCAAAAATAACTTCGTTTTATATGTTCATTAATTTTTACCAACTACTTACCTTATAAAATAAAAGTGTGATTCCGGACTCTCCTGATTTATTGGATTGCCCGGAATCAGATTCCTTTTTACATCTCAATCCATTCCGGATTCTGTTCGAGGCCGTGGTAGCGCACATCATCCCAGTCGATGGGGAGATAATACTGACGAACACGGAAATAGCGGACCACCGTGTTCTTACCATTCACCACAGGGTTGGTGATGGTCTTGGTTCCGTCGGCATTATAGACAATCTTCACCCCGTAGAGAGGATTGGTGGTGCCGGTCATCTTTTTCTCGGCTACATTCCATCGGAGAAGATCCCAGTAAGTGGATTTCTCGAAGGCAAGCTCTACACGACGTTCGGTGATAAGATCGTCCCATGTGAGAGATGTAAGGTCGGGCATCTTCACACGGCGGCGGATACGGTTCACTTTCTCCAGCGCATCATCGATGCGTCCCTTTTTGAAATCGATCTCTGCGTAGTCGAGAAGGAGCTCGGCATATCTCCACAGGATGCAATTCTGCGAGCTTCCGTAAGTGTCGTCGGTATCGATACTCTGGCGTTCGTTGAGGAATTTTGCCATGTAGTAGCCGGTGCGAGTCACGGCAGCCGAGGTGGATGTGCCGTATTTAGTGAGGTCTTCGCCGGCAACCTGTTTGCCATCTTCCATGGTGTAATGGATATCCATGATATGGCCGCGCCATTCAGCTCCATCGTAAAGCACGTTGGCATAGAAACGCCAGTCACGGCCTTCATATGGATTCTTCTTGTCGTAGCCGGAACCGGTTTCGGTGATCTTCATGCCGTTTTCCATACGGTATTCATCCACGTGATTCTGGGTAGGATTATATGCGGCTATGGTCCCGCCGAAAGAGGATGCGGCGGCATCCCGGTCGAGTTTATGACCATTTGAGAATGAGAAGTTGCCGTCGTCGGCATGCTGCACCTCCCAGATAGATTCTTGAGAATTCTTGGTCAGGAAGATATTGCGATATTCGGTCACCACCTCCTTGCGCGATGTGCCGGAGATGGGGACGAGGTCATACTGATTCGTGGCTATCACACGGTCATATTCCGCGGCTGCGAGATCAAGTAGCTCCATAGTGCGGTTATCGGGGAATCCGAGATAATCTTTCTCCTGATTCTGGAAGTGATCTCCGGCGGCCCAGAAATAAGTCTTGGCGCGGAGCATGTAGCATACCCCTTTAGTGGGACGCCCGACGTTTGCCGAAGAATTTGATATCTGGAGATATCCGGCGGCCAGTTCAGCCTCATCACAAATGAATTTCACCATCTCCTCATATGAGGCACGGGGGAAACGCACCGGATCCACAAGAGGATCATAGGTGCGGGTAAGTATCATGGTGCCCCCGAAATCGCGGAGCATCAAGTAATAATACCATGCGCGGAAGAAGTGGGCCTCTCCGAGCACCCGCTCCTTGATCGAAGGGGCGAGTTTATCCTCATTCATCAGCAGGGTGTTGATTGAGTTAATCTGTGTGTAGAATTTAAACCATTCGGTTCGTGCGCGGGTAGTGATATCCTGAGCGGAACTCTTGAGGATATTGCCGTAGTCTCCCGAATACCAGTCGCTTTTTCCTACGGTGAGCTGGTCGCCATACCAGGGTTCATATTCTGATCCAAGACCCTTCATGATCGTGGTGACGAATGTGTAGAATCCCGGATCCATGTTGCGATACCAAGGGAGGACATATTCATCGAGCAGATGCTCATCTCCCCAGATCACGGTGTCGGGTAGTTTGTCGTAAGGTGCGTCGCGGAACATCGAGTCGCAGGATGCGAGGGTAGAAAGCCCGATGGCGGCACATGCTATGGAAAGTATATGTTGTTTCAGTTTCATCAGAATCCGGCATTAAGAGTTATACCATAAGTTCGTGACAGAGGATAGCCGCGAAGCGATTCCGGGTCCATGTTGTGGAGCGAGGAAACGGTGAAAAGATTACCGCCCTGGAGGGCGATATCAAGATTTGTGAGATGCGCCTTCCGGAGAATCTTCGTGGGGAACCTGTATCCGACCGTGAGGGCCTTAAGACGCATGAAGCTACATTCCTTGACCCAGAATGTGGAGGGCAGGCGGTTGTTATCGCTCGAGGGGGTGAACTTGATGCGTGGATATTCGGCGTTCGGGTTTTCGGGAGTCCAGGAATTGTAATAATGATAATCCTGGAAACGCTGAAGCGAACGGCTTTCGAGCGTGTAGAGCTCTGTGATCTGCTGGTTATATCCGGCCACACCCTGGAACTGGGCATTCATGTATATCCCTTTCCATTGGGCGCCGAGAGAGATTCCATAATGGAGAGTCGGCAGGGAGGAATTCTTAACGTATGTGCGGTCGTTGGAGGTAAGCACTCCGTTTCCATCCTTATCCAGATATTTGATATCACCGGGAGCCAGGGTAGTGTTGTTCTTACCATCCTGGTCTACGGGCCAGTTCAGAATCTCCTCATAGCTCTGGAAGAGCCCGGCAGCTTCATATAGCGACCACACGAGATATGATTTCCCTTTGCGTCGGAGATTCTCCACGTTTGCGGACTCATCGCCATAGTCGAGCACCTTGTTGTTGGCCAGGGAGATGTTGGCTCCGATATTATATTTGAAATCTCCGATGGTGTTCAGGTGTTTGATCGAGAAATCGAATCCCTGATATCTAATCTTACCGATGTTGACACTCGGAACGGATCCACCGGTTCCCACCGACGGCGGGAAGAGATAAGCCGGAGCGCCGGTGATGAGGTTGGTGCGGTAGCGTTGGTAGAATTCGGCAGTGATGTTGATGCGGTTGTTCCAGAAGCCGAGATCAAGACCGACGTTCCAGTCTTTAGATTTTCCCCACTGGAGGTTTTCATTTGGCACAACTCCGGAGGCTGTGACGATACCGGGGCCGAATGTGCCGCCGATCTGATAGCCGTTCGTCGGGGAGAAGATATATTGCTTCAGGTAGCTGTAATCGCTCACGGCGCCATCATCTCCAAGGATACCTGCTGATGCGCGTAGCTTGGCAAACGACATTATGTCGGAATTTACATTTCGGAAGAATTCCTCGTTACTTATCACCCATGAACCGGAGATCGTGGGGAAGAAACCCCATCTGTGCCCGGGGGCGAAACGTGTCGAGCCGTCGACGCGGAAACTGAACTCAGCGAAATAGCGGGAGGAGTAGCCGTAAGTGGCACGTCCCACCACTGATGCGCGCTGGCTGTAATATTCCGAACCGTTGATCGTACCCACCGATGTGTTGCCGACAATTTCGGGGAATTCCCCGGCCATGTCATTATTGGTTCCGTTGAGATATTTGTTGTTATAATCCTGATAGTTGAATACCGCAAGGGCTGAAACATCATGTTTCTCGGCGAAAGTATGGTTGTAGTTGATACCAAGTTCGATGAGGTTGTTGTTGATGTTCTGCCATCGGTCGCTCATCTTGATTTTTGCTGTTGGGTAGACAGTCTTTGAATCCACGGAGGAAGTCTGAGTCTCCTCATCCCAGAGGTAGAGGGCAACCGGTTTGGAATAGCTCTGAGTATTCTGATGGTTGAGGTCGATGGTTCCCTTGAGATACACTTGCAATCCCTCGACTCCGGGAATCTGATAGCGGAGCTGGGCGTTGATTGTGTGGAAATCTGATTTCACCTTGTTGTATCCTCCGATACCTTCAACATTGATGAGCGGATTGGAACCGTCGATTGAGGCGAGATTACCGTCCGTGAAGCGGAGCACCTGCAGCGGTGAATAGCTGTAGGCCGCATCGATGGTGGTGTAGCTTGAATTCTTGTTGGTCGATGCGGAGCCGTTTAGATCCACAGAAAGTGAGAGCCCACGGAAAAGGTCGGCATCCAGCTTGAGGGAGTAGTTGTAGCGATCGCGGCTTACGTTGGAGTAGAGACCCTTGGTGTTGGTGTAACCTCCGGATACAAAGTAGCGGATCGCTTTTGTTCCACCGGAAACACTGAGAGTATAGCGTTGAGAGTGGCCCCATTTGTCGAGATAATCGAGCATGTTCTCATTTCCATAGAGATTGGGATTCGAACCTATTGCATTCAGATCGTATGGCTCATAAGCACCACCCGAAGCCTCAGCAGCCCGGTTATAAAGTTCTGCAAACTGGTAGCTGTCAAGGAAAGTCGGGAGATAGGTTGCCTCCTGGAAGTTGAACTGTCCGCGGAAGTTGACCCGCACTTTCCCACCATCCTTTCCGCGCTTTGTCTGCACAAGGATCACGCCATTTGCGGCACGCGCACCATATACGGCAGCCGCTGCGGCATCCTTGAGCACCGATATACTTTCAATATCATCGGGGTTGAGGTCGGAAAGACGCATCTCACCATCGGAAGTGTTGGTTCCGAGACGTGGAACGCCATCGATTACGAGCAGCGGGTTATTGTTGTTACCTCGCACGGCCAGCTGGGCCTCTCCGCCTGAGGAGGGGTCGCCTGTTGTGTTCATCACTCCGAGACCGGGCATGGTGCCGGCAAGCGACTGATCCACGTTCATGGCCGGAATCTTTGTAAGCTCATCGCCTGTGATTACCTCCACGGATGAGGTGAGGGAGCTCTTCTTCGCTGTTCCGTAACCGATCACCACCACTTCATCAATATCGTTGGCGGTGGGCTCCATCTTTATGGCAGGGAGATTCTGACCGGAAGTCACATCGATTGTCTGGGTGCGATAACCCACGTATGAGACGGCCAGCTTACTCTTCTTTCCTCCCGGAAGATTTATCGAGAACTTACCGTCAAGATCGGTGGTGACGCCAAGAACTGTGCCCTCGACTTTTACTGTTACACCGATCAACGGCTCTCCCTTCTCATCGACCACCATACCGGTGACCGGGGCATTCGCCTGCGCGAGCGCGGCGAGTGCCGAAAGGGAGGCTATTATTAAAGTTAAGAAAAATCGCATACTGTATAGTTGTCAGGTTATATTGTTGCGGCATCACGATGCCGTGTTGAACTCTGGATCATTTCCCTTCGAGAATCCGTGAGATTGCCAGGATCTGGTAATCATAGAAATCGCGTGTTGAGCGGTCGGGAGCGGAGACCCGTTTGGTTTTGTATAGTTCCCTGGTCTGTTTGAGCAGAGAAGTCATCATCGGGCGAAGCTCAGTTGCAGGGAGGGTCGATTGGTTGAGGAGAAGACGGAAGAAAGAGCGTCCCTCCTCAAGATCAGCTCCGACGGGAGCATATCCGCAAGGATAGTCAGGTAGGGTAGAGAGAGCCATCATCTCAGTGAATTCATCGATGGGGGAGAGATTTGTAGCTGCGAGCATCTCACCCTCGGCAAATGCCTGTGAGGATTTTGTCTCCTTGGGTTTGAGTCCGGAATAAGTGGTCATCACATCAATGGCAGCCTGCTGCATGTTGCGCTCGGTTGCATCGAGTGCCTTCCCTTTTCTTGTGGCGTCGAAAATTCCGGCCATGGCTTCATCCATGTATTCCGGGAGGGTGTAATTAGCTTTTGGATCGAGTTCTCCACCCTCCTTTATTCTCTGGAGATTGGTAGCTAACATCAGACAAGCCACCACGTTTCTCTGCATCTTTGGCCTCCACTCGTAGGGCTCCTCAAACTTCGCGATCAGGTCGGCGGGAACAAGCCAGTCGGAAGTGCGTGCCTGATTTAGGAGCCACTTCATGGCTGCTTTCTGCTTTTCCTTAGGGATATAATTCTTCTGGGCGAGCCTTTTGCCGTCCGCAGGTTTCTCACCTTGGCGTATCTCCTTGAATTCTACCCCTCCGATGTAAGGATATACATGCCCGACGTGTCGGAGGTATTGAGTAGCCAAAGCTTTATACATATCGGAGAGTGGTTCGAAATTCTCACCCGGTTCGCCGGCCCAGTCCTCAAAATTATCCATTATGATCTTGAGGTTGGAAATTGCCATGTCTCCGGCTTTTAGGTGATCGTTGCCGAGGTCTTCTGTCTGGTCGGTCGGATCAACGAGGCCGAGGAATTGCTGGGCTCCGAATTCATACATCGGATCGCCGGCTTTCTCTGCAATCCACTTATCGAGCGTGGCTTTCTCCGCTTCGGGAGTGTCGGCACCCGGAATCAGACGATAACCCCAGTTGATTGCGTAGGTGTCATAAACACCGATTGGGGGAGGAGTGAGACGCACTCCACGCTCAAGGTCTCCGGGCTGCGCCACGAAGTTGTTTCGGGCGTAATCCATGATGGAGGGAGTTGTGCCATGCTTCTGAGTGAAAGCGGGGTCACGAAGATTATCGAGGGTGAATGAATGCGAAGCTCCCATGTTGTGCATCAGACCGAGACAGTGGCCAATTTCATGTGCTGCCACATATGTGAGGGATTCATACATCACGGAGTCTGCAAACACTTTCTGCCGAACGCGAGGATCAACAGCGCCGGTCTGGGTGAATCTCCAGTTGTGCACGAGGTTGAGGATGTTATGATACCAGATCACGTCGGCACCGAGAATCTCTCCCGTACGGGGGTCGGTATATGACGGGCCCATGGCATTGGCGGTTGGAGTCACGCAGTAGCGTACGCATGAATAGCGGATATCATCGGGATCAAAGTCGGGATCATCCTTGGGATAATCACGTGCTTCAATGGCGTTTTTGAAACCGGCGGCCTCGAAAGCCGTGTTCCAATATTCGATACCCTCCTTCACGGCTCCTCTCCATTTCTCAGGGAATGCAGAATCGACATAGAATACTATCTTTTTCTCCGGTTCCACCAGTTCTCCGGCGAAGTATGCCTCGCGATCCTCAGGTTTTGGCTGAAGTCGATGTCGGCTTATGATTTCATATGGACGCGCCCCATCCTCCTTTGAGGAATAGAGATTCTTGTATTCTGAGAAGTAGCCTACGCGGTTATCATGCAGACGTGTAGGCATCGGATCGTCGGGAAGACGGACGATGGAACGAGACATGATCACTGTGTAGGGACGTTTCGCCGTGGGGGTGGTATAAGCAAGGCGGCTCTTTATCTCCACATTCTCCGGGAATGATTTTGCGGATATCACTCCTGATCCGTCGGCGTAGAAAGTTCCCTTGATTCCGTCGCGACCTCCGAGGAGTTTGGAGAGTGGATTCGGTTCCTTGATTGGGGAGATCGATTTCTCATTTCCTCCAAAGAAAGAAGTTGCATCGACAAATACCCTATCCTTCCCTTTGTATTCAATTTTCAGGCTTTTGAGTATCGGATCAGTGAAATTGCGGTCGAACGACACTTCAATAGGATCCCCCTCCGGCACTATGCTGGTGGCTTGTGGGATATGAATGAAGAGGTTATTATCGTCGCGTGAAAACTTGATAAGGTCGGAAGATATCATCTGGCCGGCCACCCAGTCGGTGGTCTGCGAAAGGGAGTTGACACGGTTTGCCAACAGGTATGTATGATTCAGGGCGCTGTCAGGAATTTCAAGAAACAGTTTCCCTTTATTGTCGAGGTAAGTATTGAAGAGACCTTTCGAAATTTTTGCGTCCTTGATTTTTTTATAAAAATCGGCGCTATCTTTTGCGGCTCCCTTCAGTTCCAGTTTCGGGAGTTCGGTTTTCTTTTTCCTTTTTGCCGAAGAATCGGTTGGGAAAGCTATTGATCCGGCAGAGAGGAGCAGGATCGCAGCCAATGGATATATACTAAATCTCATAACTCAGGAAGTTGCTGATTAGATTATGGCCTGTTGGGCCGGTGATGGAAAACGTGTGATCTGATTCGCAAAAGATCCGGAAAATCCTTAATGGGCGCCATT
>CAZCJC010000076.1:0-8863 GCA_964499025.1 uncultured Sangeribacter sp. | reverse complement strand
GTCCCATTCCTTCACTGATTACGCTCAACGGAATTCCTTTCGCCTTCGCTGCTGACGCCCAACTGTGACGGGCAACATAGAGCGTGAGAGGAATAGTGATTCCAACTTTTTTGGCGATGGTTTTGAGATTGTGGTTGATGTTATAACCGACATTTCGGTAAGTGTAGCGCTCATTTGTACCGGAATTCTTGATGATAGGCAGCAAGTAGTCAGAGTCATTTTCAGGGTATTTGTCAAGAAGCATCTGCATTTCCTTAGTCCATTCAATTGTGAGTTGCTGACCTGTTTTTCTTCGGCGATATATAATATAGCCATTGTTTAGGTCTGATTTTTTAAGGAATGCCATGTCTATAAAGCTCATCCCGCGCAACATGAAGCTCATCATGAACATATCCCTTGCGAAATCCAACGCCGGAATCAGCTCCAGATCCATTGCCTTTATCTTCTTTATTATCGCAATGGGTAATGCTCGCTTGACAGTTTTGTCAACCCCTGTGTAAACGTGGCGGAATGGATTGCGATTTTCAATTATTTCATTCTCTACCGCGCGGTTATATACCGCTCGAAGAATACGGGTGTAGAAGGAGATGGTGTTTGGTGAGACTCCACGCTGTTGATGCCATGCTTCATACGCCTCCATTACTTCAGAGTTGAGGCTGTCAAGCATAATATCCTCTCCTTGTCGGAACTTCTTGAAACTGTTAAGGGTAACGGTATAGGTTTCTGAAGTTCTGGTTTTTCCATTCTGTTTCAATTTGATGATGATACTTTCCATAAAATTGAAAAGACTGTAATCGTTAGCATAGCGGTTGAATTCATCTATCACATCTTCAGCAGTATAGGCGAATCCGTTATTATCCAGCTGACGAATAATCTTTGTCAGGCGTTCTATATCCCAGCGGATACGTTCACGGATTGAGAGGATAAAGGATTTTCGCTCACTTTTCTGAGTGGTAGTAACCATAGAGCGATTATCATCCCATTCTTGTGAGAATACCTGATAATCCGTAAGAAGTTGTCGAGTCCTCCTCTCATGAATAATCTGATAGTAGATTGCACCTTTGTGGTCTGCGACGATTGAGGGACGAAATTTCACTTTAATGGAAGCCATATAATAATCGTTTATTTTTGATATTCATAACGATTATCAATATTTCTCTTAAATGTGATATCTCAATGAATCACGAATCCGACTTTGAGAAGAAACAAGCCATGTAAACTTCAACAACAATCATGTGGCGATAGAGTCTGATACAAGCCAAGATTAATAATATAACTCTTTTAAATCTTTCCAATTGATTATATAACTCTAAATCTCTTCTCCTATATTTTTTATAAACCGGTATCCACAAATTAGGTAAATCAAATGATGTCTCACCCACAGATTTCAAGAACAAATAAGGTTTCTACGCTTTCACTCCTTCAGGAAATTGGCTCGTGCGTCGTAGAAGAGGGTGAAGTAATGTTTCATGTTTTCAAGTTCCCACCAGTTGCAGATATCCACCGGATTCCTGTCAAGATTGTAAATCTTGGCTCCCTGCATTGAAAGGATAAATGGTGAGTGAGTTGCGATGATGAACTGACATTTCCCATATCTTGCCAAATACTGGATTATGGAGGTCAGCCTCATCTGAAATTCACATGACATGCTGTTCTCCGGTTCATCAAGTATATACAACCCCGGTTCCTCCAATAACTCCGACAGTTTCATCAAGGCTGTCTCTCCATTGCTGTATCCCCTTTCCATCTTCCCTACCCTGTCGAGAAGCATCTTATTGAAAGAATAATTACCATTTCTCTTCGCTTTCCTGATTTCCACCCCTCTCTTGTATTCCTCCACATTATAACCAGTCTCGAAATTTATGTGCTTCGGTAATTCTCCCGGATTCATATAATCATCCGCTAATAGGTAGCTCTTTTGCAACTTACGGTCATTCTGAAGACGCAGATCAAGCATCATATTGAAAATATCATCACTCGTTAGCACTGTGGTAATACCTGCTATATCATATTTCCTATCCTTTCTCCTTCCTCCCGGAATAGAAGCTCCAGCTAAACATTTTGAACATCTATACTGACATTTACGCACATATTCAGCGAAATAAGGACCTGAATTATACATCGAATTCCGCTCTGCGCCCAATTTTTCACTGATCACGTTTAGTATGGTGGATTTTCCCGAACCATTACCGCCATATAATATGGTAACCGGTTCAAAATCAAGCGACCAAAGGCCCATCTCAGATGCGAGATGAAAAGGATAGCAATGCTCATCGTAGAATGAGCCTTTCCCGTCTGCTCCTATTAGCGTATCATGCTCAAAATCGGGAAACATGAATTTTTCCAAATACAACATAGTCTCAAATCTTTTAAAGTTTCTCTTAAGTAATTTCTCCTTTTTCCATTACTGGTCAATTTCTCTGTACAAAGATAAAATATTCCTTACTACCTACTCTAAATATATGATAAAATTTTTTGATCTTTATGAAAAAAAAGCACCCGTTCCTATTCTGCAAAATGAAAGGAACGGGTGATATGCGTGATTATAGCAAAACAGGGTAATTTTTAGGCTACGCATTTCATACCAAGCCATACAAAAAGCAAACCGAGAACTACCGTCGGCACTATATAAAGGATGAATTTCAACCATTCACCTTTCTGAATCATTGCAAAGCTGTCGTGGCTGAAAGAGGAGAAAGTGGTGAAGCCTCCACAGAAGCCGGAAATAAGTAAGGCGTTAACCAATGGGCTCATGTCATGACGGGTCCAGAGACCTACAAAAATACCAATTATGAAACATCCGATTACGTTCACCGCAAACGTACCTACTGGATATTTGTCTCCAAAGAGTTTCTTTCCGGCTACACCAGTCAGGTAACGACCGCAGGTACCGGCAAAGCCGCCTAAACCTGCTATTAGCATATATTGTATAAGCATAATTTTCAAATTTTTAATAAGGGGTTAAGCATTTTGAGTTTTTGCAGCAGGTTTGCGGATACATGCAGCTCCGAGGGCTACCATTGCAATACCGAAAACAAGGCTCGTAACCATGTAGAAGACAAACATTCCTATATCACCTTTCTCTATTAGTGAAATCATATCGTCGGAGAAGGAGGAGAATGTCGTCAAACCTCCACAGAAACCGGTTATCCATAACAGATTTTCAGTTTTGCTGAGACGTCCGGTTTTATTGAGATAACCGTAGAGCATACCGATGATAATACAGCCAACCATATTGGCCATGAATGTTCCCAAAGGGAAAGAAAGGTGACAGATTGCACCTCCCAACTTATCCGATAGGAAACGAAGACAAGTGCCTAAGAAACCGCCGGCACCGGCAATCATTGTTGATTTAAATATAATGAATATTTATAAAATTATTTAACATGTAAAATTTAAGTACGGTAATATATATAGAGTGAATCAATTCTATTAAAACTTATTACAATATTAATGCAATAATGAGATAACTAAAGTATCATTGGCCTTTATGATATACACTTTCAATTATCTCTTTTCACTATGTTAACATTTCATAACCTTTAGAGGTTCATTAATGTCTCACTTAATGAGATTGTCTAAACTAATTTTTGTTGACGCTTTTAATATTTCGTTAATTAGTTTAGACAATCTCATTATCCTGATTAAAAAGATAATTATGGCTGGCGACGGAATGATAAGCCAAAAGATGCTAAAAGAACCGGTTATATTGTATAAGATTATCAACCACCATATATCGCTTAATTTTTGTGAGATACTTACTTGAAGATTATAATTCTTAATTAAGTTTAAACTATATCGTATGATTTTGAAAACTAACTAATTCTGATTAACTTTATCATACAATTTCTTTGATTTCGGGACTCACCCAACATTGATTAATATGAAACTCATTACCTTCTTCATACTTTTTGCTCTCTTTTGTATTCTCTCTTTTGCAGAAAGACCTATGGCCTATCTCAAAGCGCAATATGAGATGAGGGAACACTCCACGGTACTCAATCTTACGGATGAAGAGGAACGGAATAACGATTTCTTTTATACTTATATCCTTCAGGTTGCTCCAAACTTCTCCTACTTTTATGATGCTCAGCAATTCTTTATTGATTCCCTTCTCAGTAATCCGGAAGGGCGGGCACACTATAATGAAGTCACTGCCAAGGCAATGGATGAAGCCGCCTACTCGGGGGGAGACTGGTGGGAGTTACGGAAAAAGATGGGATACAAATGGGGAAAAGCTTATAAATGTGAAAAGGATTTTAACTCAGGGGAAATATTAGTCCGCGATAGGAATATGGGTGACAAGTATCGCTATACAGTTGATATGGGCGATTTAAAATGGGAATTGGCCGACTCGGTAAAGAATATCTTAGGTTATGACTGTCAGTTAGCCACAACCGACTATCATGGACGTAAATGGATTGCCTGGTTTACGCCCGATATTCCCGTGCAGGATGGTCCCTGGCAACTATGCGGACTTCCAGGACTGATATTGGAGGCCGCCTCTGCCGACAATAATTTTGAATTCAAGATCAAGGGATTGGAGAAGTGCAATGAGAAAATTAAAGAGCCATTTGAAGATGTCAATTATTATGCAACCAACAGAAAGGCAGTTCTGAAGATGAAAGCCTATTCCCGCGAACACCGGGAGGAACAGATCAGTGCCTATACTGGCGGAGCGGTACAGCTGCAACCCCAACGTTGGAAATACCTCGTTGATTTAATCGAAACCGACTACCATTAAGAAAAAAGTATTCTTGATTTATGAGGATTGCAAAAATATTATCCTTACTGCTGGCTTTTTCTACGTTTACTGCCGGTTCCGCTACGCTGCCGGAATATAAAATTATCACCCATCCCACTCCTTCATCATATTACGGAAATATTTCGAGATTGGCCGTAAGTTCTGATTATCTCAACAGTGAAATCATAGTAGATGTTTGGACCCCTAAGCAATATGAACCGGCCTCTGCGAATAGATACCCCGTAATTTACGCGCACGACGGGCAGAATCTATTCGATGCCTCATTTTCCTTTGCGGGAGTGCCATGGAGTGTCGACAAAGCATGCTCGCAATTGGCAAATGATCCAAATTTTGTTGTGCCAATCATTGTCGGAATCAACAACCGGGGTGCCCAAGGTTTGCGTCCCAACGATTACTTCCCGGAGAAAGCATTGGATTACATTTCTCCAGATGAAACGGAGAATACATATATTTACGATACTTGTCACAATCAATTCTTCGGAGATGAACATGCGGCTTTTGTTGCTCTGGAATTGAAACCGCTCATCGACAGTCTCTACAACACTTCCCCGGAGAGGTCAGCAACATTCACAATGGGATCAAGCATGGGAGCCTTGGCCGCCCTCTACCTGCTCTGTGAATATCCGCAAACTTTCGGCGGCGCGGCATGTTTGTCGACACATTGGGTTGGTTCCCTGAACCTTAACTCCGACTATATAATGAATGATGATGAAGTTTGTGCCAATGCCATTCTGCAATACCTGAAAGATAATTTACCATCGGAAAACATTCGCAAGATCTACTTGGATCAAGGCACAGAAGGTTGGGACGCCACTTACCTTAAATATGAAGTTATAGCCCGTGATATAGTAAAAGGGAAAGGTTATGGGGAAGAAAATGGGCATCTGATGCTCTATAATGCGGAAGGGGCCGGACACAATGAATGGTATTGGCAACAGCGGATTGAAGTTCTGTTGAAATTCCTTTTGAACCGGTCATACATCGAATCAGCAGGAGTTGTGGAGATATCAGAATGTTCCTCTCCATCATCAAACGTTGAGCTCATATACCACCTCACTGGGAAAAGCTACCCTCTTTCCTTTTTCGACCATTTACCAAGCGGCCTTTACATATATAAAGGTAAGAAATTTATAAAACGCTAACCAAATAAATACATTACCTTAATCCCCACAAGGATTAAAGTCTGGTATCATTTACTTGATTCTCAAGTTAAATAGTGGAAATGGAGGAGCCAGAACCTAACGCTACAAAATAAGGCCCCGACTCATAAAATATCAGCCTGCCGAGAGTCGCATCCTTGGGCACTTTTTCCCAATGGCCTGGTATGGCACGCTGTTTGTAACATACTTTCAGAAAACTTATGGAATGCGGGTCCCGGCAATTCCGGTATTTTAACAAGTGTCACAAAATACTGATGGACAATGTTGCACCATATAACCCTGAACGAGAACCAGCGGTCTTTGCTGCAGCCGGTTTTCCCTCCTGTATCAGCCAAGCTACGCAAGCATGACCCTTCCGGTGTCCCTGAGGCTATCCTCTTCATGGCCTATACCGGCTGCCGGTGGAGCCGTCTCCCGATGGGCTATCCTCCACACAAGACCGTCCATTACCATTACCGCAGCCGGAGCGCCCGGGGATACCTTGAGAGGACCCTCAGGATTCCGGTAATCATGAAGCGCCATGAATCCAACCAGCCACTGTCCTTGTATCTTTTTGTTAACTGGGGCGAATACCCCATTTTATTGAGCCATTACGAAAAGAATAGCCCTCCGTACATACCGCAAGATAATAGTTTGTTGATTTTTGATCCTAATGGTATATCCATAGTTTAGTTTTAGTAAATTTTTCAACTGCAAGTGTAGCAATTCATTCTCAAGTCACAAAAATATGGTTGAAATTACCTCCATATCCTATATTATAAGTGTATATTCCGATAAAAATATCAACCCAGTTAGGTAATCAAGGTAAAACTCCGAGAGGCGCAACTGATAAGACATTGATCTCTCAAGCGAACACTTGGAGGCAACTCGTCTCATATCTCAAAAAAACGGCGGGTTGCATATCGCGCCATAAGATCTCTCCATGCAAACCATTGCCCCGTTTTTCTTGTTTAATCATCGCATAAGACTCACTAAAAACACATAAAACTCAATATAAATGGAAAGCAAAAAACAAAGCGTGGCCGAACAGGTCGTTGACATGATGGCCGAATCCGGCGTCAAACATATCTATGCTATTACAGGCGATAGCCTCAATGCCCTCACCGATGCTATCCACAACGATGGCCGAATCAAGTTTGTGCACATGCGCCATGAAGAATCCGGAGCGTTTGCGGCAAGTGCGGAAGCTCAGTTAACCGGAAAACTCGCAGCATGCGCCGGAAGTAGTGGCCCGGGTCATGTGCATCTGATCAACGGCTTATACGATGCCCAACGCTCCAATGCGCCGGTGCTGGCAATTGCGTCTACTTGCGCTTCGAGCGTATTCGGAACCGAATATTTTCAGGAAACAAACCCAACGCTTTTGTTTTCCAATTGCTCTGTTTATAACGAGATGGCAATAACTCCCACTCAGGTCCCTCACATACTTCAGGCTGCTATGCAGGAAGCTGTCGGGCGAGGCGGCGTGGGCATCATTGGCCTGCCGGACGACGTTATTGGTCAGGATGCGGTACCCTCATATGCTGCGACTGATATATTATACACCGACCGCATGCCAGAACCATCCGAACAAGATGTTGATGCAGCCACTCAGCTAATCAATTCTGCGTCCAAGATCGCTATCTTTGCCGGTTCGGGCTGTAAGAACGCCGTCGAGCAGCTTCATGAATTATCCGATAAACTGAACGCCCCTTTAGTCACAACCTATAAGAGTCAGCTTGAGCTGACCAAGGGCGCCAAGAACTATGTCGGTCATATGGGTTATTTAGGTATGTGGTCGGCAGTGGATGCTGTACAGGAAGCGGATGTAATAATTGTTCTCGGCATGAATTTCCCTTATCCGGGATTCTTCCCCGTCGACCGCAAAATCATCCAGGTGGATGTCCGTGCGGAGCGACTGGGCCGTAAATGCAAGGTGAATGTGGCTGTCCGGAGTGATACCGGATTGTTTTTGAAAGCACTTTTGCCAAAACTTACCCGAAAGACCGACTCTTCGTTCCTTGACAAAGCACTTAAGGCCTATGCCGATATTCAAGCAAAATTTCAAGAGCCTGTGAAGAACGCGGGTAAGAAAGGATCAATTCGCCCCGAATATATGCTGCACACCTTGGATCGTCTTGCTGACAAGGACGCCGTGTTTACCGTAGACACCGGTATGAATAATGTCTGGACGGCGCATTATCTGACTCCGGCGGAGAACCGTGCGATGATAGGCTCGTTCACACACGGGTCAATGGCCAACGCAATGCCAATGGCAATCGGCGCAACATTTGCGTGTCCCAGCCGTCAGGTAATCGCAATTTGCGGCGATGGCGGTTTGGCAATGCTCTTTGGCGAACTACTCACGATAGTTCAATACCAACTTCCGGTTAAATTGCTCGTTGCAGATAACCGTACCCTCGGCTTTGTAAAGTGGGAAATGGAGTTGGCCGGATTGCAAGCCAACGAAACAGACCTCACCAACCCTGACTTCGGCAAAGTTGCTTCAGCAATCGGTCTACAGGCAGAAACAGTCTCCGATCCGTCCGAACTCGAAAGCGCCATGCAACGTTGGCTGGCAGCCGATGGTCCAGCATTGCTCTCCGTTGTCACAGATCCTGATGCAGCTTCGTTCAGTTTTTCGGAAGAACTGATGGATAAGGCAGCTCCCGGCAATCCGCTATCCAACTTCGTCCCCCTCGGTGCGTAAATCACTCAAAAGCCAAGCACCCGATCCACTCCCAAAATGGAAGCGAATCGGGTGCTTGATTTATTTCAGCCTTTTGCTATCAGGCAGCTATCGTGGAGTTGGGGGGAATCTAACGCTACAAGATCGCAATATCAATAAGGCCTCGACATACTTGGTTCTTGACTCTTCACTCTTGACACTTAGAGTTGCCGTTCCTGATTTGAAGGGGAGTCTGGCCCCAGAATCTTTTTACACTTTGGCAGAAGAATG
>CAZCJC010000075.1:0-8869 GCA_964499025.1 uncultured Sangeribacter sp. | reverse complement strand
TTTATATGGCACCTAATAAGAAAAGAAAAACTCGTAAGAGAAATAATAAAAATCAGGCAGAGCTTCACTATAATGAAGAATTACCAATCCCTTCCCCGTCACATAATGATAACTATTATGAAAAAGCCAATGGCAACTGGATTCTGGCACTGATTCTGTATATTAATGACAGGAGAGTAAATAAACACGTGAAATCTTTTTTAAAGATCATAGTAATAGTGTTGATCTTGGGATTTGTATGCTGCTTATTGATTTGGCCTTTCATCTTAAAAAAATGATTGAATGATGACATATTCATATCCGCAAATTCATATAATTTTTTAACTGTAAAATCTTAACGAAAGACATAATAGACGACCGCCGAGGTATAAAAATGGAGAAACTGTTTTCATAGATACTTCTCTACAGGATTTAACTGGTAAATCATTCTTTTGACAAATTAATTATGACATATAAAGAGTTAATCGCATTGAACGCAAAATAAGAAGAAATTCTTAAAAGTAGCAATTTAGACCCTTGTATAAGAATAAAAGAACACAATAAACCAATTTACCGTTTTATCGTAAAAGAAGAATTAAATAGTTTTGGAGAAAATCACATGACCAATGTTGATTGGATCATATTTGATGACAAGTGGAAAAGACACGGCGTTTTGACCCTCTCGGGCACGCGAGATTGACCCTTTTGGACAAAATTAATTTGACCTCTCCAGTCAAATTAAAAATGACCCCTATCGTGAAGTGCACAATCGCAAGGAGTTGGAATAACTTTATCAACGCCTTCTTTCAGAGGAAACACCCAAGATGATCAAGGCTTCGCTGGAGGTACAGGAATATGCGATGATTTCAAATTGCGGCTGAGCCGTCATCCCGGTCTCAGCATTGATTAAGCACTACACCGCTATCGAGACGAACAAGAACAACGTTCGCGAGTGAGATTAAAACATTAGTCAGCGAAACCGACATGTTTTTTTGCGAAGCAATCAAGACTCACCGCAAAGCGAAGTAACTCGGATTTTGCAGCTTTTACCTCAAAATCTTCCCATTCTATGTCGTGTAGCTTCGCTACGAGCTCGTCCTTTGTCATTCGAGTGCAATTGAATAATCGCGAGGGGAAACTTAGCGAATGTCGGTCGTAAACGGGTTCGCGATACCAACGGCAAAGTTATCCACCGCAAATTTACGAAAAATCTGTTAATTCCCTTTTATCTTTGAGTATAGCCTATCCGAAATTGAGGCAATTAGATATATCTTTTATGAAAAAACTGCGACATGCTGCCGCAGTTTCGACAATCAAAGTTCTTATGATATACTTTCTTTTCCTCTGCGATTCCTTCTCAATTCTGAGTTTGGTTTGGATCGGCCTTTATAAATGCCCGATAAACTAAACTCATATATATAGTGGACCGCCAGAAGATGGTGAGGCTGAGGCAAAATAAATTTTGGCTCAGCCTCTAAGGTGCGGCAGAATAGGGTCATCCCTTTTCTTGTCTCCGCTCAATTTGTCCGGAAAGCTATTTTTATCAGGGCAACGCCAAATCTTCACTCAATTGAGCTAAAATTCGCCGGAAGAAAACGGCATGAAGATTAAATTGGCGAAAATCTATGTGCCGGATACTCTTCACCATAAGGTTAAGCCGCCGTCCAAAATACTTGATCATTTCTGATTTATAATTATTATTATGAAGCAGATTTGCAAGAAAAGCTGCTGACTCCCCTATCCCCGGAGAATGAAGGAGGGAAATCCTGTCGATAACCATTCCTATTTCATCCCGATATTTTTCAATTCCTGAACTATCCACGCCCTGCTTTAACAATTCCAAGCCGTGGGAATACTTAGGATAATCATTGCTCAAAAGATATTCAAAAGACTGTTCTATACCATTGAAATACACAAGATTCCTATCTATCCTGCCGAGAAGGGAACGGAAATCATATCCTGAAATATATTTCTGAATAAACTGTTTCATCTCCAACATCAGAACCGATACCTTATAGGCTATCCTTTTCTTGAGATTGGAGTTATTCATCGTACTTTCAATCAGGGTCAGGTTCTCATCCATATTACGGAATATCCTATCCAGTTCATCGTTGCTCCAACCCATTTCATCCGCAAATCCTTCAAGATGGTAAGAGAAATCCCTTGAATCAACTGAATTTTCCTTTACCCCACATCCCCATACATCATATCGAAGGACAACCCTTCTGATTTTAGCCAGAAGCGCTTCATCCTGTAAAGTATAGCTCAGTATCCTCAAGCCGTCCCGGTCGTTAGCTGTCCATTTAAGATCATCGGCAGCAAGCATTTCATTAAGCTGGTCTTGCCATTCTCCATACAGAATATTATTATTCTTCAGGCCAAGAAACAGAGGATAGGTTTCGCTCAGGCGATTAGAACCTGTTATCCTTCTCAGGTCCTCTCTGACAGAGGGAATTTCAATCAATTCTTTAGAGAAATGAAAATTTGCCACAAGATATCTGAACAGTTTCGCGTTCCGTCCGTATCTATCGGCAAGCCAATGGAGAAGCCGCGCAATATTAGCTTCTTCTCGGGTCTCATTTATCACTACCTCCATCAACTTAAATGGCCAGTCTCTCTCATCGACATTCTCAAAAGAGATACCCGAAAAGAAATCATTTTCGAGCAACATCATCACTTCATCAAACCATTCAGTCTCCGACACTACCGGCAACAGCTCCATTACCATCACTATGAGAGAATGCTTTAATAATTTAGGCGTATCGGGGTCAATAAAGCACTTCACAAATTCTTTCGGCAAAGTCGACCGGAAATCCACAAATAACTCATTCTCTGTGAAAGCCATCTCCTGAGCACATCGCCTTGTCAAATCATCGTTACGGTAACATAAAGTATAAAAAATTACCGCTAATGGAAATTTATCAAATATATGCCGGAATACTTTATACCATATCTCAGGCGAAACCATACTCCCGTTCTCAGAAGAGGTAGGGAGTCCGGTATTGAGGAGGTATTGGACAACTCTAAGTGCCGAAGGGAATGACTCTTCATTTCGGGTTGAGAATGAGGAAAGGATGTTTACCCCGTAAGGACGGATCCGCTCCTCCTTTCTATCAATATTTTCCGCAATCTTCCTTATCACTTCTCCTGGAAAGGCGAGACCCTCCGCATAAAATTTGTCAAAGCTTAAGCGACTTTCTTTATTTTCCCAATCATTGGTTAAATTCAGACTTAAAGCAGCCACAAATTGTTCCTCCATACAGAGTGGAGATGTATCTCTAAACCCATTATTCTCCTCATGATTACATTTATTGAGGACTTCTTTCAATTTCTCACGATATTCATCATGACCCCATAAGGAATCAAGAATTACCTTTTTGGCAAAAAAACGTTCATCTGATGGATGCCATCTGTCGGTTTTAATTTTCATCTCTTTGAAGTCGAGAGAGAACGCCGCACGCATTATTGCTTCATAGGCTCCTTCATCCGTATCCTCGTCAATCCCCACACTTTCCAAATCAAAATTACCGGTTATCGTGGCCGCCCTTTGGAAATGTTTTACAAATTCAGGGCTCTTTCTGAAATCCTGAGGTGCAGTTTCAGGCAACTGGTAAAGCCCGGGCCACTGTCCCATGTCAGCAAGAACAAGAGCATAGGCTTTCTTATCATTCGAACTCCATTCCGGATTCTTTAAAGGATCCCGTAGGCTACCATCTAAATTTCTTATGGGGAAATGACTGATAATGATTTTGTTCCCTACAGCTTCCTGTATACTTGTTGATTTAGGCCAGGGATATCTTTCTTTCAGACACCTGATATCCCCTATCAATTGTCCATATTTCTCCTTATCAACAACAGCTGATGATAGGAGATGAAGCATCTGTCTCCATACTTTATAATACTCTATTTGAGGTATACTGACATCTAAAGATTCTATAGGGTGCTCCTGATAACATTCAAAAGAGTTTCTCCATATTGCATCATCGGGCAACTCCGGAATACGACGGAAACTCACATCATCAAGAGTCTTCCTACCCGTTGGATAACCTTTCACGAATCCCACACAATACAGCACATCTCCGTATTGGGTAAAGATACCTGAACCTGACAATCCCTCCAAATCGCTTAAATCCAACCCGGAGGCCTGTATCCCTTCCGCAATTCTATAATTGAATAAAGATTTCCGCTCCAATTTATAAGCTTCACCGAAATCATCCCCCTTCCTGTAGCCGAAAGTTGCGACAGCATCATGAGCCTCCCGGATATCCGAACCCACAAATTTGATCTGGCGATCATAATTGAATTCCATACTGCCAGATGGATTGAAATTGATTTTTAATAGAGCATAGTCCTTATCATCCTCTTCGCAATAGCCCTCGCATCCGATTACTTTAAACTCTTCATTCATATCATCCACTCCGCCTAATGATACGGTAAACTTAGAATAATCATCCGAAGATAGACTTTCTCCCATGCAATGGGCCGCTGTCAATACATAAAAATCACCTTTCATTTTAAACAGCACTCCCGAACCCGCCAACACACTATTCTCACCATCCTCTTTGCGTGAAATGCGGGCACACACCCACTTGAGGATATGCAAATTCGGCCGTTCAAAAAAGTTTCTGCATATTCTGTCACTTTGCCTATTCTCCATAATACGCCTTGTAATTTAAATATACCTCATCATCGATATCAGGATTAAATAAATGAGGTTTATCACCTTCTATTTCCCACTTTTTGTAATTAAAATACAAATGCACCGTAATATCATAATCCCGCATCGGATGGCATAGGATATTGGCTATTGTCTCGCGCTCCGGGTGTCGCGCTTTTCCCTTACCTCCATTAGTGGAAAAAAGAAATCTGTTACACCTTATCAATCCAAGGAGTTCATTGCTGATGTTGGAAGCCGACCCATGATGAGCAACCTTGACATAATCTACCTCCAGCGGTTTCTCCTCAGAATAACCGAGCGCCCTCAACGATCTGCAGACGTTCTGTGGGTAAGTATCTCCCAACATCAGTATTGAAAAATCATCACACCTCAAAATAAATGAAACAGAAGCTATATTAGCTGCCTTATCATAAGTCTTATCCGAAGGGACACGTTTCTTGCGATGAGCAAGATCCGGTAACGCCACCGAATAATCACGGTCGCTTCTTGGTGAAGCATCTTCTACCACCTGCTTGCCGTGATACCCCAGGATCTTACCTCGATACTTCTCCATAAAATTTTCATAAGAATCCACATCCGGGGTCAGAAAGAGGATATCACAAAATGGATATTCAACATTAAGAGGGAACGTAACCTGTTGCCTCCATTTCAATAGGTTTGTGTCGCATATCTCCTCAAGCAAGTCTGCAAGTGTCGCACCTTGACGGGCTGAAAGGTTTCCATCACATTTGCAAGGAATTAAGGGGGCAAAATTAGCCAATATCTCCTTTACCGGAAACGGGTTGTCATTTTTATGTCTCCTTACATAATCCAGAATCCCACAGATATGGTCATCATCCGGGTGAGTCACAATCATGAGATCGATCTCCTGATAATTTTCGATCTCACCGATAAATTCATTGAAACGTCTGTTCGAATACGCGCCCCCATCTACAATCACATTACCCGACTTCCCATTCTTTGTACAGCTAAGAATAAAAGAATCTCCATGGGCCGCCCTTAGCATATTAATATTATGAATTCTCATTTAATACCCCTTTAAGTACTGATAACTTCATCACCCTTTCCACGCGGACTGGAGATATATTCATCATTATAGTTCACACTCCCCTCGATGACGTGTAGCTCCGTTCTTCAAGTCAGTAATTCTGATGGTCCGCTGATTTCCGATAATTTACAAACTCGAAGTTTTCCGTTATTACTTCAGGAAAGATAGTTTTCAGCACCTGCCATTGTTTCATCCGGCTAATTTAATTATTTTGCCTCAATTTTAACAACCGGACATTTACATTTAACAACCGGACATTTACATTGACCCCAATTACCGGCAACTGCTAAGGCCCCGATGCGAATTGACTCGGTACCCGACACTGATAATCATGTCAAGGTTATAGTAAGAAACGGTATAGGTTTTCCCATCAGTGGCAGTTGTTGCATTTTCTGCAACAACTGAATTGCGCTGTAACTCACCGCTTTCGAGGATATTTTTTATATGTCTTGAAATGGTTGATTTGTTGCGTTGAAACAGTTCTGCCATTTGGTCGGCAGTAAGCCACACAGAGTCATTGGCAAGCCGAACCTCAATCTTCGTCTCGCCTACCTGCGTCTGAAAAAGTATTATCTGTCCGATATCCATTTACAAATCGTATAATCTATGTTTGTGACCGCTTTTTAGTTCGAATGTGTATTCTCGTTCTATGGCTTCTTTTCTTTCTATATGATATTGAATATGCTCAAGATATGTTATTTTATCTTTTAAGTTCCTTATCTCTGTAATTAACGACTCAACAAATTCGATTCTTGATTTTATGGCAGGCGCAAAACTATTGCCACCATACATTGAATGAGAAAACAAATCTAATCGTTGAAAATCAGCGAGGTTGGTATTATTGATAATGAAGGTTATGTAATGACGGGTTCTAGCAGACCCCATATGTGTTGCTACAATCTCGAAAATGATACTTATGCGAGTTCGGGATAATGAACACTATCAAAATTTGAATCTGCAGCTTGAAAAAGTTACCGATTCTTTTGGTTATGTCAATGATATTTAGTAAATTAGAGGTACCAGACTATAAAATACTTATCATGATAACCGAAGGTAAAGTTACTGAATTTTTTTGTATTGCCGATGATTTCGTAAAGAATTTGAAATTGAGATGGCGAAAAATGCCCTGGGTGCCGTTCCCGGAGTCGTCAGACGATGCAGGAAACGGATGATGTCCGATGCCGAGGTCATTACCATCCTGATCTGCTTTCACTTCAACTCGTTCCGCAACTTCAAGCATTATTACCCCGGATACGTCTGCCGACACTGGAGGCAACTCTTCCCGAGGATCTTCTCCTACAACCGCTTCGTGGAGATCATGCCCCGGTGTTTGGTGGCCCTGACAATGTTCCTCAGGCTGGCATGTTTCAGCCATTACTCCGGCATCAGTTTTGTTTACAGCACCTGCATACCTGTCATACACAACAAGCGTCAGTCCTCCATGAAGGT
Organism: uncultured Sangeribacter sp.; assembly: GCA_964499025.1. GTDB lineage: Bacteria > Bacteroidota > Bacteroidia > Bacteroidales > Muribaculaceae > Lepagella. Next base: position 1,715 of record CAZCJC010000075.1, on the reverse strand, counting down.
CTTCAGGGGGATTGCAGAGAAAGGGAAGAGCACCATGGGCTGGTACTTGGGCTTCAAACTACATCTGCTGTGCAATGAGAAAGGCGAGATCATCAACTTTGTGCTAACCGGGGCCAATGTCCATGATCGCAACGAGAACGTCATTGACACGCTTACAGACAAGGTGTTCGGCAAACTTTACGCCGACAAGGGCTATATCTCCCAGTCCCTATTCGGCAGGCTCTTCGATGACGGGATACATGTCATGACAGGACTCCGTTCAAACATGACGCAGCGGCTTATGCCATTCTACGACAAGATAATGTTGCGCAAACGCAGTGTCATCGAGTCTTTGAACGACATGCTCAAGAATGTGGCGCAGCTTGTCCATACAAGACACCGTAGTTTCCATAACTTTCTGATGAACCTGCTTGCAGCCATGGGAGCGTATTGCTTCTTCGCGGTGAAGCCCGAAGTCAACTTTGACTTCGACATCGAACCCTCGAACGGACAACTTGTCCTCAGGCAATAACCTTTGGGGATTCGCTTATCCCGAACTCGCGTTAATTGCTAAATTAATGAAAAATTCATGAGATTGTCGATATTAAGCAACAGGAAAATTTGGAGTCAGGGAGCTGCATGAGGGGAAGAAAAAACCTCCTCGAGCCACGCCCGGGGAGGTCTTGATTTTAGAGCTGCAGCGAGCCTTAGTATGCTTCTTTATCTCGGCAACCGGATTGGGGATTGCAAGCTTTGGCAGTTCCTGAAATATGCTTGTATTGATGAGCCGGAGTTCTTGGAATTAGAAGTGGTACAGGAGGGAGATACTTATGGCAAAGCGAGATAGTTTTGAACTATTGAGATAGCTTGAAAGCGGCATCATTTTCTGGCCTTCGGCAACAGTATATCTCACGGGTACATTTTCAGGATTAAACGTAGAGAAGTCAGATTTAATCGTCTTATACAGATTACTCAGTGCTCCCTCATATTTGAATGTAATCCCGGCAGAAATCGGGCCCCACACACGCGCCTCAGCCCCCACACCAGCCATTAAAGAGAAAATGGCTGAATTTACTTCAGGTTTAAGAGTCTGGTCACAACCAAGCTCCGATTCGCCAAAATCGTTCATATACGGAGCATCAATCATAAGATCATCATACTGTGGATAGACTCCGTAGCAGAAAGCCTTAGCTCCTGATTTATTAATTTTTGACGACACATTAAAACCGAGTTTCATACCTGCCAAGGCATGTAGGCTGAATCTATCATTTATCTCATAGCGGTAGGTGAGATAAACAGGTATTGACAACGTTCCGGTTGAGATTTTTTGGTTAATCCCATCAAGTTCGCAATAGCGTATGTAGGGTTCATTATCCATGTCGGCTGTCGCAGGTGCCGAGTAATGATAATCCAAGTCCGGCAGTTTGGCTTTCAGGGCGGTACATCCGTAACCGAGTCCTATATTTGCTTCAAGAGAATTTTGACGCTGACGCCAGAATGTCCAGCCAAAGTCTATACCAAAATCAGATGCTGATGCCTTCGAACTGATTTCAGGCAAAGCATATTTGGCATTCATAGCATTACCGAGACCAATATTGGCGTTTGCTTTTATTGAAAAGTCCTCTTTCCCGTTTGCATTGCTTTGTGACCAAGCCGAAAATACAGGAACCAGCGCGGCGATTACCAATATATGACGTGATAAGAATTTCATATTCGTTGAAAATTGTATTTGGAAT
>CAZCJC010000074.1:0-9568 GCA_964499025.1 uncultured Sangeribacter sp. | reverse complement strand
TTGCCAGCCACGCCTGTGGATACCCGCACTGTTGAGCAATGAAACAGCCGATTGTAAGACCAATGGCAATGTAGCCGACGGTTTTCCAGAGACCTTCGCTGACTTTATCAAGATAGGTTTTAGTTGAACTTTCTTTTTTTCTCTTTGAAGCGAGAAGGATATTTGTCGGAATGCCGATAACAGGAATAGCAAACCACACGAAGTTAAACCAAGGATTCTGGGTTATGTAAATGAGAACCCAGGCAGCGGCTGCCGTTACGATAGTGAGCACAGCCCACATTACCGATATACGCAGATCGTATGGGGCAACTCTGCGCTTAGTGTTTTGAATCATGGAAGCAATCAGCTCCATGCTTTCTTGAGGTGTTAGTTTTTTGTCTTCCATTTTTAGGGAATTTTGAGGGTTTGTAAATCGGTTTATAATATAAACCATATCTATCTTAAAAAAGAGCGGTCGCGCGTTTCCGCTCTATTTTCGGTTGCAAAATTAATATAGTTTATTTTATAAACCAAATTTTCATATAATTTTTTTTGAAAAAATTATATGAAGCGACGTGAAATGTCACGAGTGAGGGCGTTGCTGACGGTGTCGGCAAGGTCTTTACCGAGGTTGTCAGCGAAAAATTCGCGGATATTCATAACCTAGGCGAAGTATTTTCGGGAGAACCAACGCTTGCGCTTATTGTCGCGTCCGAGGTCTCTCGGGTTGCCGACAGGCGTGTTCGAGCCAACGCCATAGTCGGCATAGATACCGTATAGATTAAACTTCTGCGCGAGCGAGACTGAGGTAAACTTACCTTCGGCTGTCATACTGACGGCCACAGTCGAGCGGTACAACGTCCCTGTGTCTACGACACCAAGCAGGGCCATTTACTCCCGCCATATCATTATTATCGTATCGCTGAATGTTATAACAGATCTGCAGGATTCCCCGAATCCATTCTTATTTACATTAAGAGGTATTAAATCTTATATCAGTGAAAAACTTGATAGAGGGAACCAATACCATAGGAATACGTTCTAAAGCTGGGATATAGGGTAGAACCTTTATTAACAGGGATATTGCGTACCATTTGAGAATGTGAATTCGCACCAACCAAGACAATTACTACTAGTTGAGTATCTCCGACTTAAAACCGAAGAATAAATACTGATTGTCTGGACGGCAAAGCGCGAGTAGGTCGAAAGGTTTTGATTGTCGCCACCCAAGGGAAGTGAGAAAGCGTATCATCTACGATTGTCGGAACAATATCCACTTTCCTCCTTGAAAACGGAAGCGGGGTTTACCGAAAATGCAGCGCGAGTCTCGAAGCCAGGCTGGTTTTCAACGGAGTTTAAATTAAGGTCGAAATAAGAAAAGTCCATAACTTGCTGATTTATGCAGTAAAGTTATGGACGATATGACGGTTGCGAAAAGACGCTTATATTACTTTCACACAATTGAGTACTCGAATATTTTCCGACCACAATTCTTTTTGTATATAATGATTAAGATTACAGTTAATACAATTGCTGTGATACGGAGAATGTTCGGAACTAAGGCTCCAATGGCTGTTTCGTTCCCCTCTACATGGAACACAGTCCAACATAAATTCATAAATAAATGCAGTCCGATATTTACCCACAAATTGAAATTGTACTCTATATAAGCCCAACTGAAATATATTGCTCCAAATGCAGTTACGGCAAAGGCCATTAAAGAAGATATTAGGGTATGTCCTTGGTATAGGTGACCTATGCCAAATAAGAATGCCGGTATAATAACTGCCCAGATAAACCCTAATTTACCATATCTGAATAATTGTCCAAACATAAAACCACGATAAACTACTTCCTCAAAGAAGGCTGCCAGGACTACGACTCTAATAAAATAGGCTAAAGATAAAGTATGATTAAAAGTGCCAACAATAGGCATTCCAATCAAGAGCGGAGAACAGCATAAGGCTGCAAAGCCTAACCCCTTTAATATATTACCGTTGAGTCCAAGCGATGTAAATATCTTTGAGGGCTTATGCAAGCACAATAAGAAAATTAGCATTGGAATAAACGTTATTATTCCTCTCAATGCTAATCGTAGTGCAACATTAGAGATATGAAGTGGGTTGTATAGGATATAAGCATAAATCCAAGTAAAATAAACTGCGATTATGCCAATAAGAATAAAAAATATTCTTACAATTCTATTGTTAGCGAGTATATTAATCATAATGCAAAGGTACGCTTTTTCAGCGAGGTACAAAAGTCACCGGGAAACGTCGCAGTCGTAGATGCGGAAGATGCAGAGGTCGCAGACTCGTAAAAACAGACTTCGATTGCGGCATTCCATTTATTTGCTTTCACCGCCTCCTATAAATATCGCGCCCGGCTCAGTGAATGTTATCGGAAGTGTAAAGTAAATGTTTTTCTTTAAGTGTGGAATGTGGTATTTAACGCGGAATTTGTGTAATTCATTCACAAGCCTTAATGCCTCTTGATTAACAGCATCGTTTTTGCTCACTCTACGATACATTTCAGCGTCGCTGACTGAGCCGTCAGGATGAACGGTAAATTTAACATATACTCTCTCGCTCCCCTTGAACCCTTCGGGAATACGTATATTCTCATAAATCCATTCTTTAAGTTTCCTATTGCCTCCGGGAAACTCGCATTCTGGGTTAAGGTCAACCCAAATTTTTCGCGCTTCCGCTTTTATATATGCAAGAGTTTCGGGCGATACGGTCAGAAAGAGGGAGCGATTTCCATACTCGTCGTTTTTTACCTCCGCCTTTTGAATGGAGTCTGCCGGCACCTTATCAAGGTATGCACCCGGAATCCATTCGTTGTTGAAATAGTAAAATTCGGTTTTATCGTCCAGAGTAAGAGGGAACCGAATTTCGCGGACAATCGTATCATTCACACAGCTATTTTGCGCTAATACTAGGTAAGACTGCATGATAATCAAGGATATAATACCCAATTTCTTCATATAAAATAAAGTTTTCGTTATAAACTGTAAGACGGTGTTTCATAATAGGCCAACTGCTGCGTTGCTATCGGAATTCAGCTTTGATCTCATACTTCAGTATGCTCTCTTAGCCTCATCCTCAGTGCTTTGCATCTGACACATTCTGACTCACCGAGAGGACAGAGCCAAATTTACCTTTTGACCCCGCCTCACCGCAAAGTTAGCAAAATTCTGCTGCTCGTCGTACTCAATACCAAGAAGATTTCGACGGGCATTATCGATAGCGAGTCGCAAGTCTACCTCTGCAAACAACATTTCTTGGGAATGAAATTTGACCTTAGAGGCAGTCTTGCCGCGCGGTAGGTTTTCGGCACGTCGATTGAGCGGTCTGAAATATCGGAGCGAACCAACAAAATCTTGCTATGACTATCGGTAAGATATGTTCGCTCGAAAACTTGGGTAATGAACACCCATAGTTTTAGTGTCAATACCCCTTACAAAAATAGTCAGTCTGATCTGAGCACAAATTCTCACACTCAACCGATTCAAAATCGCCCAATCGCCTTCAAACATCCTAAAATGAAGCAAATAGCCCTGGAGAGAAGCGATGTAACAAACGGTCAGGGGCTACGAGTTTTTAAGTCCTTCCCCAAAGGTACAATGAATGGTAAAACTCCTTATCAAAGGGAGTATTCATCACGTACGAAGCAATATTCCGTGGGGGCGCATGAGTTATACGATTGAAGCCGGACGGCTGAGACCAAGGCTCCGTTCACTAAAGCGCGGCGGTGGTGCCGCAAATCCATGAATTAGCAAATTATTTAGGAATCCATGAACTACAACTTAGTCCAGGCGTACCCGCCTCTTTGAAATTAGGACATGAGAAATCACCCAAACGTCCACAGTTGCTGCAGCTGCGCGACGGGTTGGAGGACCGCTTTAGTGACATATCCGGGGTAGACAGGCTTTCTTTAATAAACGCCTTGAAAGTCCCATTGAATATGATCAATGCAACTATAATGAAAATTAAGGAAAGAACTGCCTGAGCTCCAAACAACAGTACTACTACCACAGCCATTGTGTGGTCGCTCAATTCAGGCACATACTTTTTTAAGCAAGCCCTGTACCAGATATAAATGCCTATAAGCAACGCTGCCCCGACAATTATACCAACAATCAGCTCCAATGATTTTGACATTGTCATATCAGGGAGAAAGAGCGTAGCTACCCCTTTGATAAAACCCGCCATGCAAACCAAAACCAAGTAGGCGAAAACCACACTCTGCCATTTCGGTACCCGGCGATGCATCTTCTGAGTTACTGTCCGTGTCAGATGCATAATCGCGAACAGGTTAGTCACCTGAATGCCTAATAATGCAAGGACTGCCAGCACAATAAGCCACCAATAGGTGTCAATGCACAGGATTACAATCACGGTTAAACCCAGTCCGAAAACTTCATTGAGTGCTATCCACTTCAAAAATGCGGGGTCGCCATCCTTCCGGATATATATCTGATACAGAATTACGCCAATAATAAAGGAGATGAACACCGGAAACACGCCCCAGGCATTTCTTCTGTTAGTTTTAAGTGCATGGGTGGCTTTCAACTGCCGTGTGTCCATTCTTGCTCTGGAAACGATCTCCCTATAGCTCGGGACAAGTGCCGATGCATTAGTTGATAAATTGGCCACAGAATCCGGGGAGAACAATTCGCGGTTCTCATTGTGAAAAACGAGAGAACGGGCTATTTCCCAATGCCGATCATTGCAACCATCGGGTGTTTCTGTTAAGTATGAAGTAAATTTGCCACTAATTCTTGGTTGCCCTGAACCTAATCCGCTGATGATAATGTTTTCGGGTATTTGTTTGTCAACAAAGTTTTCCTTTGGGGAGGCTTCTTTTATTTCCGCCACTCCAGATAGAAGCATTTCGCCTTTCTCGTCGATTGAAACGCTGTAAACATACAAGGAGTTATATTTCTGAAAACGGACGACTTGCTTTATAAGCGCAATTGAGTTGTCTTTATTCAAAAATAAGGTAACATCTTCATCCGGTGCAAAGAATGTCAAGTCTTTTGCCTGAACAAACGCCAGGCAAAAGACCATCAGCATCAATGTGACTATAAACCTTCTCATTGACCCTCAAACTGAGTTATTTTGGCAGATGTCTTTATGTAGTCAACCGAAAAGGCGATGTCGTTCTCCATATCGGAGGGAATGGCGTTGATTATATCCAGTCCTTTTTGTGTCAGGTCAGATTCATCAATAGTAATCCACACGTTGCCTATAGTGGCGGTTACACCAAAGTCAGCATTATAATCCCATGTGATTTTCTTAAATTTGCGAAGAGTTTCGGCCAGATTGGCGCCTTTACTTATTGTCACGCCGTCTACAATAACATTGTCTGATGATGAGGTACTTTCATTCCCATTATATGTAGGTTCAGGGTCGGAATTACCTTCTTTATCAAAAACATCTTCTTCCGAGTTACCCGGGTCAGATGTCTCTTGTGGAGTTTTACCAGTCATATATTCACTTTCCGTGACAAATTTCAAGGTTCGTACGGCTCCGTATGCCTTTGCTATGCCTGAACCTTTATCTGTGGTAATACGGAAATTAACTGTAATTTTTCCGTCTGAACAGCTGCCCAGAGTGCGATTCAACACATCTCCGTTCCCATCCAACATCAGAACGTATTGCGTACCGGTGGCCTCACCCTCCGGAGTGGCAGTGATAACAATGTTTGCCAAATTAGGATTGGTCTGTACGGTTGTAAAAATTGCCTTGTTAATCTTGTAAGAGAGTCCTTCTCCTACTTCACAAGGTATTTCGGAGTTTAGAAGATCATCCCCCAGTTCCTTTGCTTTATCAGCAAGTTCCTCGTTCGTGGCATTTGCTTCTTTGGCAATAGCTTCGGCTTTTGCTTGAAGAGCCTCTTGCTCGCCTCGGTCGGCAGAATATACCTTTTGGAACGCTTCAGACGTTTTGGCTTTATTATCAGCTATTTCTGCATATACATCACAGAGTTTACTGAGTTTTGTTGAGGAAGACCCTGCACATGAAGTTACCAGTAGGGCACATATCAAGAGGGAAAGATAAATGAGTTTTTTCATAATTATGATTATTTGATGTTAGAATATTTGATAGACCACTCGCTGAATGACGTTTGAACACCGTCTACAAAATGCATCACCGTTACTATAGTCTCATCCTTGGTATTCTTTGAATAATTCATACGGTATGAGCGTGTTGTGCTTTCGTCATATTCTTCGATGGCTGTTATGAGATTTTTCGATGTTTTACCCATCAAGCCGATAGAAGCAAAAATTTTGGTAATGTCGCCTGCAGCAAAATCATAGCATTCCAGTTCTTTGGGGAGCACCCAATTGAGGTCAAATGTCTGATGCAGATTAAGCAGAGAGGGATCAGCGTATGTAATAGATATTATTGCCTGTTCTTTATCTCTTACTATTTTAGTAAGGTTGCCATCGGTCCAAGTCATAGTATAGGTATTCCAAACCGGTGAAGCATCGTTGTTCTTTGTGCTTGAAAGGAAACCGTTTGAGTTGTATGTCGCATTCCACTCCGACCTGTGTAAATCCTCTCTTAGCCACTGATACCATCCGACGACAGCTCTACCATTAGTTATGTCGGCATAATGGTCACTGATGTCTTCAAGTTCTGTGCGTTCCGAGGGATAATATGTGGCTATGGTCTCAATATTGACAGATACGCTTTTAACGTCGTTTCTGTCATTGCCATCCCAATTAAATCTTGTGGTTTCAGTACTTATGCAATAAGAATCATGGTCGGCAGGTGCGCCAGGGTAAGACACCATATCGTCTCGCCACGTTGATATCATTTTCATAGGAAGATCATTGCTGTAAACCAATCCATAATTATAAGTACCGTCGTGGTAAAATCCCTCCCCTGTGCTTTCATTATATCTATTCACTTCAATTTCAATCATCCCCTCATTGATAGGATTAGGCACGTCGGGATCATCTTCCGATGTTTGAGTGATTGTTACAACAATTTTTGTATCACCGCTTAAGATGATGATGTAGGCTGTGCGACTTTCGCCCGTGTTGTTATAGTCAAGTGTAAAATTGAGATAGACTTCACCTGCAGAGCCGTGCGTATCATTGAGATGTATCCATTCAACATCGTTGACATCGTGGGATTGAGTTGATGTGTAGGCCGACCATGCGGCAGCGGCTGTAAAACGTATCTGTTCGCTGTTTTGATTTGCAGCAACAGTGATAGTGGTTGGTTGATCCTGAGGGAGCACGATAGTTTCCTGTTCTTTGTCATCCGTAGATGTACAGGAACACAGCAGACTTATAAATGCTGCTGTTAAGGAAAATAAGATTTTTTTGAAATCCATGTTTGGAGATTGATTGAAGTGTTGGATGGCCCACTATCTCCAACGGGAAACAAAAAAGCGTGAGAGCCTTATCAGTTGCTCGCTCTCACTACTTGAGGCTCTCGCATTGCCCATCTCGGTAGAACGAGCAACGGGTTGCAGAGGCCTCACGCACATATGTAGTATCACACATCGAAACACCCGCGTGTCATCCGATGTGGTATAAATACATATACACATAAGTCATCTACCGTTGCCACAGACTTGACCGAGATACGAAATTTGCGAGATTTCAAGTAGTCAAGAAGTGCGTCGATAAACGCTTTTCAAAGTATGTTTTTGCATACCCACCACGAGCCCATATCGGATTTCGGCAGACGATATGCAATTTCAAAGTTACAAATAAAATCTGAAAACACCAAAAGAATTTTCAACATCACTTTATATTATTCCGCTCATAGAGAGCGATAAAAAAGAGTCACGGAACGAGGATTTTTTCCGTGAGTCTTGTTCTTCGATCGCACACCGGCTTAAGCCGACATGCGATACCTTCACACTCGCGATTGCTTCGCAATTCAACTTGGCGATAAATTTACCGAAGTCGGTAAGCTAAATGCCACACGGCACGGGAATTTTCGCAGCCAATGAAGAGGGAATCTAATTGAAAATCATCGAATCCCTTTGAATTTAAAGCAATATGAGATAAAGCGTCGGGGCCGTCGGTGCGGTGTTTCATAATCTCGGCTGTTCACGGAATAGGTTAAAACAAGTTTGACGTAAACGGACTTAATGAGATTAATGCTGTGGTAGCGTGGCTACACAAACACAGCATTATTGACAACCACCAAGAGCGGACGTCGTACCACTACAAGTTGGTCCTTCAGCACATGGAGCATTTCTTTGGCACGAAAAGGGTCATGTTCAACCCTTTACCTCCATGCAGGTCATAGGTCGCAAAGATAGGGGATATGGGGGCCAGGCTACAAAGTTTGCTACTCAATTGAATACCGAATGGGTGGTGTGCCTCAGGATTAGCATCACTTACACCTGCCGTGAGATAGTCTATGAATATAAAGAGGGGAGGGACTAACAAATATACGGATTCTTAGATCAATAATAATGATTCTATTTATTTTTACCACCGTCTTTGAGGGCTTGCAGGAGCCAACATGGAAGAAGAATGAGGATTAAAAGGAACGTCATGAGCAGCAGATTTTTAAGTTTCAAGGAAGGCACTATTGCTTTCGAGTGCAAAATTAGTCGTCCGCATGCAATTTTCTGGCACTATAATGTTAAACAATCTGAATTCCAAAGGGAGTGCATAAAAAAACGAGACTACCATGCTAAGTGGTAGCCTCGACTTTGCTTTTTATAGGGGTATAGAATATATGGAATCGTTTTCTAATTGCCCGTTGTCCAGAAAGGATCTTTCCGTTTAGAGAATGTAGCTTTAAATATTGCTCCGATAAGGCTATAGGTAATTCCGGAATTACTCCGGGCCTTCTGCGAACATATGTAGATACATCTTCCACAAGTCAGGCACTTACTCTTATCAGTTTCCCAAGGTTTTTCCGGATTGATTGCGTTGACCGGACAACACTCCACACATTTTCCGCATTTAGTACACTTTTCAGGGTTTCCTTTAGGATGAATAGGGACACCGGCTATTTTCTTATAAGGAAAATTCCCTTTTATAATCAAACTCGAGAACGTTTTATCGTTTATAGCTTTTCGACAGGCATTTCCGAATTTCAGGAGTTCTTCATAATCTTGTTTATCCGGTCTGCCTTTACCAACTTTTGGAAAAATTGAGTGCTGTCCTATGAAAGCTCCGGCTCCTACAATGCGGAAGCCTCTATCACGCAAGATTTCTGTCATTTCAAGGAGAGCATCATCGTAATCACGGTTTCCATACACCACTAAAGCGATCGCTATCGCATTGTGGCCTTTAAGCCTCTGAAAAGAATCAGCAACTATGGCCGGTAAGCGACCGCCATACACCGGAGAAGCTACAATAACTATATCGTCATCTTTAAACTCAGGAAATACAACATTAAAATCATCTGCAAGATTTATAGTTTTATATGGCATGTTCCCAAGGCCACTACTTAACATATTGACACAATGCTTCGTTGTACCAGTAGCACTGAAATATACCGCATAGCTATTAGCCATAATACCAATTGATTAATCATATTAACACATTAGTGTCCACTAAAAAATCATAAGAGTACTTTGAAATTATTGAAATTCAATT
>CAZCJC010000073.1:0-9887 GCA_964499025.1 uncultured Sangeribacter sp. | reverse complement strand
ATCGGCTGCTCAAAACCGCCCCTGGAGGTAAAAATTTTATGATTCGCTGCCTAAATCATTGCGCTCCGACATAAAAAACGCTGGTGACCCGAAAGTCATCAGCGTTTTAATTTGGACAGCTAATTATGAGATTATCGCTGAGGAATCAGCGACGGTGTTTTTTTGATTTTTTTGAGGATTTGGAGGTAGACTTGGCCGAGGATTTGGAGGTTGAGCCGGTCTTAGCCGGAATCTTGAGTGTTTCGCCGGCACGGAGGTTGTCAGAAGTCATCCCATTAGCTTTCTTTATATCGGCTACCGACACCCCGTATTTGCGGGCAAGACTGCTAAGAGTGTCACCATTCTTAAGCTTATGGGTAGAGGGGGCTGCCGGGGCCGCTGCCTTGGTCTTGGCTGGTGCGGAGGCAGCTTTCTTTGTTGACGCTTTTGATGAAGCAGCGGGCTGAACGCCGGGTGTTTCAGGCTGAGCAGTGGATTCTGCCATCAGTGTTTCCGTGTCGCCTTCTGCTGAAGAAGTGTTTATACGCAGTATCTGACCGGTCCGCACGGCATTGCGTCGCAGGCTGTTCCAAGATTTTATCTGCTCCGGGCTCACGCCGTAGGTCTGTGCGATTGATGCAAGTGACTCACCCGGTTTAACTTTATGTGTTACCGAACGTATCCCCTTTGAGGGTGAAGCGGAGGCTACGGGCATTGTAGCAGTCTCGTCGTCAATATATGTTTCTGTGTTAGTTGCTGTCTGGTTATTGTTGGCAGCCATGGCGTTCATCTCACCCGGCTCGGCTGTGACTCTACGCAGGTATTTGTCAGCTTCATAATTCTTTATGGCCTCCTCACTCATGAGATAAGCATGTATTTGCTGCGAGGGGAGCACGAGGGTGTAGGGATGTTCTACGGTTCCGGGAATGATGTCGGCACGAAATTGCGGATTCAAGATTCTGAGTTCATCCACCGGAATATCGAGCACTTTTGATATCTGGTTGAAGTGAACGCGATCAGACAGGTGAAGTGTGTCGGTTACAAGTGGTTTTGTGGGAATCACCGGACTTATGTTGTGTTCCGGATAATAGGTCATTACATAGTTGGCGGCGATGAACATGGGCACATATCCGCGAGTTTCGGGTGTGAGGTATTCATATATCGACCAGAAATCATGACTTTTGGGATCCCCTCCGGCTCTACGTATAGCCTTGTTGATTGCTCCCGGGCCGCAGTTGTATGCCGCAATTGCCAGGCTCCAGTCGCCATAAGTGGCGTAAAGGTCGCTGAGATATCGAGCTGCGATTTTAGAAGAGAGGTATGGATCGCGGCGTTCATCCACCAGTGAATTCACCTCCATCCCGAGTCCTTTTGCCGTGGCGAGCATGAATTGCCACAGCCCGGCAGCTCCATGTTTGGACACGGCGTTAGGATTGAGACCCGATTCGATGACAGGAAGATATTTAAGTTCAAGAGGAAGGCCGCGTTCTTCAAGAGCCTGTTCGAAAATTGGGAGGTAGTAGTGGCTCAAACCGAGCAGGAGCGTGACCTGCTCACGCCCCTTCTGGGTATAGCGGTCGATATAGTTCCGGACGATCTGATTATATGGCATGTCGATCACCGTGGGAAGTTTGGCAAGTCGGTCGCGGATTGTCTTGTCATCGTTGCGTGTGTCGCCGAGTTTCTTGTAACGGTCGTCGGTGGCCATATAGTTTTTCATATACCATCCCTCGAGCATCTTGTGGGTGTCGGCCTCGAAGCTTTCCGGATATATGATATTGTTGTCGGAAATGCTTGTCTTCAGATCGAGCACAGTATTTGATTTCGTAGCGGCATGAAGCTGCGTGACAAGGAGAACTGCCGCACAAAGAAACAGGAGATTGAGTATATTTCTCTTCATAACAGATTAGAAGTTAAAAGCCCAGTTGAGTCCGAGAGCCGGTTTGCGGGTCATAGGCTGAATTATCAGCGCCGGACTCAAGTCGAGGGAAAGGTTAGGAGATATGTCGAAATGTGCCATTGAGGCATCTATGTATGCGTCGATCATGCAGACCAGGTATAAAGCCACGAGACATATGATGCAGAGGTCGCGGTTTCTGCGGAAATAGTCGCGTCGGCTCTTGAAAGTGCGTTTGAGCCATTCTTTATCCAGGTCGCTTTCATTCACCGTTGGAGGGAAGAAGTCCATGTAACTCTTGGTATTGGGGTCGGAGTCTGTGAGATCGCGATATCCCTGTATGTAATCCTGATACTGATTGTTGTTCCAGTTGGTTGCATATCCAAGCCCCATGAATCCCCCTACCACGATAGGAAGTTTCCAGAAACGTCGGTTGTAGATCTGGCCGAGTCCGGGGAATAAAGCTGAGAGCCATACCGCTCTTGTGGGAGAGGGATTGAAGGGGCGTTTGCCGTCCAGACCATAGGGATAGTCATCGGCGGTGACTATCGTGGGAGGAATGGAATCGGAAACTTCCTCGGGATTCCTGACAAGCAATTCCGCATCCACGTAGACAGTGGAGTCCGATGGGAGTTCCGTATCAGGAACCAATGGTTTGCGTTCCGGAAGCTGGGCGTGGGCCCTGAGTGTGAAATAATCGAGGGGCACAATCATCAGGCAGACCAAAACCAGGAGTATGACGGTTTCAGCCGGACGAAGCAGAGGATTGCGACTCAAGATATTTCCCGTAAGCTTCATTGACGGAGACGTTCGAATATTTTTACGAGCTCATGAAGCTCATCATCGGATTTGAATTTGAAAGTAACCGACCCTTTCCCCGAACGGGAACGTGACACCTTTACAGGCACCGGGAAATAAGAGGCGAAGTCACGTTCGAGCATATCGAGTTCAGCCGCTCTCGGGGCCTTCTCTTTCCCTTTGTCGTCAGTCTTGTCGGATGCGTCCCCCTCTTCGGATAGGCGACGAGAGAGCTCTTCGACAGCTCTTACAGAAAGCCCCTCCTTGAGGATCTGTTTATAAAGTTTGAGCTGAATCTTTGGATCATCCACGGCGAGGATTGCGCGGGCGTGACCCATGTCAAGCTTACGGTCGCGCAGGCCGAGCTGAATCTCAGCCGGGAGCCTTAGAAGTCTCAGATGGTTGGCTATGCTTGCGCGTTTCTTTCCGAGACGTTCCGAAAGCCGCTCCTGGGTAAGGTTATAGGTATCGATAAGTTTCTTGAATCCGAGTGCCACCTCAATAGCATTGAGGTCTTCGCGCTGTATATTCTCGATCAGAGCCATCTCTGTCATCTCAGAATCAGAGACTGTTCGCACGTAGGCCGGGACAGTTGTGAGTCCGGCCCGTGTAGCTGCTCTCCAGCGGCGTTCACCGGCTATGATCTGGTAGTTGCCATCGTCAGCCAGACGTAAGGTTAAAGGTTGCACCACTCCCAACTCACGGATTGATGTGGCGAGTTCGTCGAGTGTCCCCTCATCGAAAGTGCGTCGGGGCTGATCGGGATTTGGAACGATTCGGGAGATCTCTATTTCAGAGATTGCAGATGAACCTTCAGTCTGTATATCGCCCATGGAAATGAGGGAGTCAAGTCCTCTGCCGAGAGCGTTTCTTTTTAAAGCCATTGTCGTTGATTTAGCAGGTCATCACTTCTCTTTGTGTGCTTTCTTGCGGTTTCGTGCCGCGAGTTCTTTTGCGAGCTGCACATAAGCTATAGCGCCTCTGGAGTCGGGATCATATAGGATAGCGGGAAGCCCGTAGCTCGGAGATTCGGAGAGACGGATATTTCTGGGAATCACCGTGTCGAAAACCATCTTTCCGAAGTGTCCCCTTAGCTCCTCATATATCTGGTTTGCGAGGCGCAGTCGGGCATCATACATTGTGAGCAGGAATCCTTCGATCTCAAGCTGCGGGCGGAGACGGCTCTTGATGATCCTGATAGTGTTGAGAAGCTGGGAAATACCCTCTAGCGCGAAATACTCAGCCTGCACGGGAATAAGGACGGAATCAGCAGCTGTCAGAGCGTTCACGGTAATTATTCCGAGGGAGGGAGAGCAGTCGATCAATATGTAATCGTAGTCATCCTTCACAGGCTCAAGGAGTCGCTGGAGTGTGCGTTCGCGGTCCTTACGGTTCATCAGTTCCACTTCAGCTCCAACCAGGTCGATGCGTGAGCAGATTATATCGAGGCCCTCTATGGAGGTATGCATTATAGCGTCGGCCGCCGGATAATTGTCAACCAGGCACTCATATATGGTAGCATCCGAGGGCTGTGGCTGCATGCCGATACCGGATGTGGCATTGGCCTGAGGATCGGCATCCACGAGAAGCACCTTTTTCTTCTCCATGCTGAGGCAGGCTCCGAGATTAAAAGCGGTGGTGGTTTTACCCACGCCACCCTTTTGGTTGGCTATCGCTATGATTTTTCCCATAAGCAGGTAAATAGATAAATGTATAGAGCGTTTGCAAAAATAGCAAAAAAATACCGCATATCCGAATATCGGAGTATTAAACAGAGTTAAAATTGAAAACTTTGGTTCGTGATTTGACAGTAACGATTGGAGAATAAAAGGATTGCGATTTAATTGACTTCTGTGTATGGCTGACCCCTTCTAAAGATGGAGCTGAGTGGATTCAGATTCCCCTCTCTGCCCGAATATCAAACTTTTTAGCTAAATTTGCGTAATAAATTAGAGGATATATGTCCTGAGAAACCTCGCCTCTCCACGTGTGAGGCGAGATATGAAAAATATCATGGATATTATGAGTGAGAAAGCAGAAGAAAAGAGGGGTGCTGAAGTGATTGATGGAGGGATGAGCGAATCAACCCGCACCATCCATGAGGCTACCAATTCAGAATATAAATATGGTTTTACTTCCGATATCGACACGGAGATTGTTCCTCCCGGATTGAATGAGGATGTGGTGAGATTCATTTCGGAAAAGAAAGGTGAGCCGGAATGGCTTCTCGAATTCCGTCTGAAGGCTTTCCGCTATTGGGAGACTCTGAAACCTCCCACATGGCCTCATCTGGATATTCCGGAGATCGATTTTCAGGCTATAAGTTATTATGCTGCTCCTAAGAAAAAGGAACTCAAGAAAAGCATGGATGAGGTGGATCCGGAATTGGTGAAGACCTTCAACAAGCTTGGCATCTCCCTGGAGGAGCAGAAACAGCTCGCCGGTGTGGCGGTGGATGCCGTGATGGACTCTGTGAGTGTAAAGACTACTCACAGGGAGAAACTTGCCGAACTGGGAGTGATCTTCTGCTCATTCTCGGAAGCCGTGAAGGATTATCCCGATCTGGTGAAGAAATATCTGGGGACAGTGGTTTCTTATCGTGATAATTTCTATGCCGCGCTTAATTCCGCGGTGTTCTCCGACGGCTCATTTGTCTATATCCCCAAAGGCGTCAGGTGTCCGATGGAGCTGAGCACCTATTTCCGTATCAATGCTTCCGGAACGGGTCAGTTCGAGAGAACACTTATAGTGGCTGATGACGATGCTTATGTCAGCTATCTTGAAGGATGCACGGCACCGATGCGTGATGAGAACCAGCTGCATGCTGCCATCGTGGAGATCATCTGCGAGGAGCGGGCAGAGGTTAAATATAGTACGGTGCAGAACTGGTATGCCGGAGATAAGGATGGAAAGGGGGGAATCTACAATTTTGTGACTAAGCGTGGATTGTGTCGCGGTCACCGCTCGAAAATTTCTTGGACTCAGGTGGAGACAGGCTCGGCAATCACCTGGAAATATCCATCCTGTATTCTCAAGGGTGACGAGTCGATAGGTGAATTCTATTCTGTGGCTGTTACCAACAATTACCAGCAAGCCGATACGGGCACAAAAATGATCCATATCGGACGAAATTCAAGGTCAACAATCGTGAGCAAAGGTATCTCTGCGGGAAAGTCGCAAAACAGTTACCGAGGGTTGGTGAGAGTTGCCAAGGATGCAGATAATTGCCGGAATTTTACTCAGTGCGATTCCCTGCTGATGGGGGATGAGTGCGGAGCACACACCTTCCCATATATAGAAGTGAGAAACCAGACCTCAACGGTGGAGCATGAGGCAACCACTTCAAAAATCAATGAGGAACAACTTTTCTATTGCCGACAAAGGGGGATTCCGGCCGAGGAGGCTGTGTCGCTGATAGTCGGAGGCTATGCCCGCGAGGTGATGAATAAGTTGCCGATGGAATTTGCAGTAGAGGCTCAGAAACTCCTGCAGATCTCTTTGGAGGGATCAGTGGGATAGGGGATGGGTCTCGCTGAAGCTCAACCCCGGGTTCGCTTTCGCTGAAGCTCAGCGCCGGAGACAAAAATTTGAGAGTGCAATTTAAGATAATCGGGGGCTTAATATTTTAAGAATGATTGAAAGGATAATAATAATAGATCAGGTTGATCCCCAGACTTTTTATGGGGTTAATAATTCAAATATCAGCTTGATAAGGAATTTATTCCCTAAGCTGAGAATGGCGGCTCGCGGAAACGTGATCAAGGTTATAGGCGAGGATAGCGAGACTGCTGAATTTGAAAAGAAGATACATGAGATAGAGGCTCATGCCTCAAAATATAATAAGTTGACAGAGGAGGCTATTCTTGATATCGTGAGAGGGGAGCCTCCGAAGGAGGTTAATGCCGAGGGTGTGATCATATATGGTCAGAGTGGCCGGCCGATCGCGCCGCGCAATGCCAATCAGGCGCGCATGGTGAAGAGTTTCTCTGAAAATGACCTCACGTTTGCTCTTGGCCCTGCCGGAACCGGGAAGACCTATATAGCCATTGCCTTAGCTGTGCGGGCATTAAAAAACAAGCAGTGCCGTAAGATCATTCTTTCGCGCCCTGCGGTGGAGGCAGGAGAGAAACTGGGCTTCCTCCCCGGCGATATGAAGGATAAGATCGATCCATATCTCCAGCCTCTCTATGATGCTCTCGAGGATATGATTCCGCAACAGAAACTCAAGGAATATATGGAGTCGGATACCATCCAGATCGCTCCTTTGGCGTTTATGAGAGGTCGTACTCTTAATGATGCCGTAATCATTCTCGATGAAGCTCAGAATACAACACGGCATCAGATGAAGATGTTCCTTACACGTCTTGGTATGAACGGAAAGATGATAATCACAGGAGACACGACCCAGATCGATCTCCCCCGAACTGTTCAGAGCGGGTTGCTTCAGGCATTGCGGATTTTGCGTGGTGTAAAGGGGATCGGCATGATAGAGTATGAGAAGAAGGATATCGTCAGGCATCCGCTTGTCCAACGGATTGTCGATGCGTATGAGCATCGCGAGAAAGAGGATGATGAAAAGGAGTTAGAGGGAGATTAAGCTCCGTCTTCTAAAACTTTATATAACAGGTTTGTAATAATGGCCCGGATGGCAGCTCTCGCTCCATCCGGGCTAAAAATATGGAGGGCGTGGCAGAGTTTGAATTTCTGACACACCCTCGTGATTTCTCAAATTTTCCTGATTGGATTTAGGCCCCGACTCATAAAATATCAGCCTGCTGATATTTTATGAGTCGGGGCCTAAGGCGTTAGGGTTCACCTCTCAGGGGCGTATGTAGCGTTTCTTCCCGTTTACGATGTAAATGCCGGGAGCAGTGACCGCCTTGATTCGGATTCCCTGGAGTGTATAGATCACCTCTTCGGCGTTCTCTTCCACAGCTATTTCTTCTACCGCTGAGCCGGAGTTGAGAGGCTCATAAGTGAAGTAGTATTTACCTGCACTTTTCCTTACTCCTGAGATTGAGAAGGGTGCGCGTGTACCATCGCTGTAGAAGGGGTAACAGCTATCTTTCTCAGTTCCGAAACTATAACGTTTGGTCTCAGCCCCGAGTGGGGCATTTTCTATTGTTCCGGCTTCGGTTGTGCTTCCGCCGGGACGGAATATATAGACCTCGAAGTTATTTCCGAGATTGCCCTGCATCTTGGGATTAACACGGTAGACCAGCAATCCTGAGTAGGGAAGGGTGGTGTCCCATTTGTCACTCTTGTCGCGATATTCAATCATGAAGTATTCATCCTTCTCGGGGTCGGGGATGATTCGGAAGGCGATGTCTCCCTTCTTTGTAGAGTTTACGGGGAGCAATGCGTATTCACCCTTTTCCTCAAGGATAGGGATATCGTTTACGGGTAGCCAGTCACCGTAATTCTTGCCGTAGGCAGAACGTATATATGTTGTGAAGCTCTGCGGCACTGTCTGGTTGTCGCTCATAAGATCCCAGATATTCACCGGCTCAAGGTTATCCCCCTTAGAGGTGTAAAGGTCGTAGGCATTCAGGGTGTGAGTCATCTCGTGACATAGCACACCGGTGTTGAGGGGCTGAGGCACCATTGATTTGTAACCGTTTGCACGATCGAAGACCCGGAGGAAATTCCCTGCCTTAAGTCCGCGGAGTGTGCCTGAGGAGCCGCGGTTGTTCATCGGCCATAACATATCTGATGAAGAGTATTCGGATTGACCGCTGATAATGATCACGATGTTATCGATCTCTCCATCGTTGTTGAGGTCTAATTCAACATCCTCAGGAAGTTGGTCTTCAAGGAAAGTACACATATCCTTGATAAGTGTCTTGAATCTCATGTCGAGTCCCAATGAAGCCTCTAAGGAACCATATCCCTCGCTGTTGTCGTATGACTGAGCCTTGAAATAGTTGCGGTTGTGGCTGTCCTGATATTCCACCTCGGCGAAAGTCGACTGCCAATCGAATTTGCCATAGCTCATATCAAGAAAGAAACGCCTCACGGAGTTGGCATCAGCTGCATCATCATTGAACATTTTTTCGTAATAATCCCTCTGATGAGCCCATGAACCCTTTTTTTCATCGGCGAATCTCACGAATACCACCAGATTCGCCATGCGGCAAGTCTCAGCGAAAGCCGCAGCGGCAGCCAGGAGAAAGGCTACCGAAAGAATCATAAATCTCTTCATCTTTTCTAATTGAAGCGCAGGAGGTAAGTCCGTAAGGATCCTCCTGCGCCGATATTGTTAAAGAAATATTTACTTAACGAGTATTTTGGAGGAGTGTGAGCCCTGACGGCGGATATATAGACCGGGTTGATCGCCATTTACGCGGACACCCTGCATGTTGTAGAACTCAACGGGTGCGTAAGCATCAGCGGCAGCAATTTCGGCTACAGAGGAGCCGGGGTTATATTCGGGATACTCGGTCTGAGTGTAAGTGAATACCTTTATACCCTGGATAAGTACATCTGTGGTCATGTCATTGAAGAGACCGGCGGTTACAGGGGTTCCCGCAGGTGAAAGAAGAGTAAGCCCAGAGTTCTGATTCCTCTCGTTCTGGATATTTGTCCAGGTATATTGACAATCTGAGGTTAGACTTGAGAAAGGGAAGGCATAACCTGTTACTATGCCGAGATCAATTCTTTCAATTTCTCCAGCTTCTTTACTTCCCATCAAAATCATCTGGCGAAGTCGTGACTCGGAAGACATCGCAACGCTAAATTCAGCGAGATCCGGGAGATGCATCATTATTCCACCCCCATTCTGAGTTCCGTAAGTTGTAGCGCGAGGAGTTATTATCGCTCCAGTCCATGTTCCTTCGGCGCGGACATCGGTAGGCTGGCCGTCGGCATCAAGAACGTATTGTTCGCCGTTCTTGTCATATCCGAAGATTTTGGGGTCGAGTACGCATTCCGCATATTGTCCTTCAGCATCCTCATATTGTGCACCTGAAAGGATGATCTTGAACTCTGAGGTGTCGCCGCAATACTTGTC
This sequence comes from uncultured Sangeribacter sp., assembly GCA_964499025.1. Taxonomy (GTDB): domain Bacteria; phylum Bacteroidota; class Bacteroidia; order Bacteroidales; family Muribaculaceae; genus Lepagella. The sequence goes on along the minus strand of CAZCJC010000073.1, from coordinate 204 downwards.
GAGTTTAGCTTTAGTATCGAACCATAACCAACCGTTTGCATCGCAGTCGCGTGGGTCAAAATAGTTGTAGGTGGTTTGGGCGTTTGCACAGAAACAAGCTGCAACCGCAGCGGAAAAGAGTAAAGATTTTTTCATATACTTAATTTTAGATTAAGTAAGTTTGAAAAATTAGCTAATAGTTATTTTTGGAATTTGAGCGATTGG
>CAZCJC010000072.1:0-10074 GCA_964499025.1 uncultured Sangeribacter sp. | reverse complement strand
CCAGTTTTATTGTTCAAGATTATCAACTACAATATATCGATTAATTTTTAACAACAACTTATATATTTACTCTTTGTTGGAGGATGTTGCAGTGATATATACCGGCCTATATGTCAAGTGATTCGGGAGAGAACTCCATGGCTTTTTTGATTTTGAAGAAAAGCCTCCCCCCACTCCGGTGTTTTTTAGGTGTATAAGCAGATGCCGAACCGAGGGAAAATCTAAATTGATCGTTTCAGATTCTATGGATACATCTTTAAATTTTTGAATAAGAATATCTGATAACTTTGTTTCTGACAGATATAATAATGGAGTAGGTCGGATGGCATCAAGTTCTTCCAGATTTCCCGGTAAGAAAGATGACATAAATATTTTTCCTCCCGGTGTTAGAAGTCTTTGGCAATGCGAAAAGAATTCCGGGAGATCCGCAAACCATTGAATTGTAGAAGCCGAGATTATATAGTCATATTCCTTCGAGCAATCTTTTATCCAATTCTCAGCATCTTCTTTAAAATACCGTTCATTGGAAGCAATTCCGAAATGAGGTAATTCAATTATGTCTACGAAGTCGACTTCTGCAGGTTTTAGTATATCGGCATAAAACTGTGTCAATATCCCTGTTCCCGGGCCGATTTCAAGAATTTTGCAGTTTTTTTTCGGAAGACTTTCAGAAATTTTCCGGGCTAAATGTCTTGCAATGATATCCTGAGCTATAGCGTATTGGTTATAAGTAGTCTTGGCTGCACTAAATGTGTTTGCGATCTTTTCAGTTTCCGGGATGATTGTATCCAATAGGTCTTTAAAATCTACATAATGTGCGCCGGATATAGAAATTGTAGGTATACCATTATCCCTCCAGTATCTATTAACATTGTCAGGTGGGAAAATAAGGTCATTGTCAGATATGTATGCGCATTTCCAATGAAGCTCCGGAGTAATTATTCCTAACTTGCTTATAGAATCCAATTGTCTGCGGAGCGACTCTATTTCCATATCCGAATAATCGTCGTTGAACAGAGAGCTGAATATATGCGCATTCCCGGCCATACGTCTCCGGAATTTTCTTAGGTTATTCTGATTAAGGTTAGCAGATGTGCCATGAAAAATCTTTTCCGGAATTCCAAGATCATCATGCGCAGGGGCGAGCGATCCGTTGAGAGCGTAGGCTGCTTCTATACGGATTTCAGGTTTTTCTTTGAGAGATAATTCTGCCGCAACAATTCCCAACGACCATGCAAATACACGGATGGTGGAATAGGGGAGCAGCATATCGGAATTAAAATCGAATGAGGAGTAGTCGTAGGCTACAGCCACATCCCAATCACGGAAGCTGATATGGGAATATAATTTCGGAGTTGTGCTCCACCCTGCGAAGATGAGAATAAGGCGGCTATTTCCTGATCTGTGGCTTGTCAATTCAATTTTCATAGCTCGCTCCTGTGTAATGTCTTTACGTATTCAGAAATTATTTCGGAAGCAGAATCGATGTCCTTTTCACTGAGTCGGGAAGAAAGTGAAAATCTTATTCTTTCCCCTCCGGGAGGAACTGTAGGACGTCTGATAGCTAACGCGTCAATTCCGTTTTGTGTGAGAAAAGAAGATACTTGCATAGCCTTTCTTGCATCTCCAATCATAAGGGGGACAATTTGAGATGCAGATGGGTTTTCTTCTCCTGTGATAGATTCAAGATTTTCCCGAAAACGTTTTGAAATCGATTTCAAATGCGCTCTTTCCTCTTCCATTCCTAAGATCCGTTCTACCATAAGTTGAGACCAAGCAGCATTCACTGGTGGAATGGCAGTTGAAAATATGAAGCTTCTTGAAGTATTTATGAAATATTCCTTCATTACCTCTGTTGTGGCTACAAAAGCTCCGGAAGAAGCAGCTGCTTTACCAAGTGTCCCTACCAAAATGTCGATATCGTCGATTGTCCCCAGTTCTTCGGCCAAGCCTAATCCTTTCTTGCCGAAGCATCCGAATCCATGCGCCTCATCAAGATAAATAATAAGATTAGGGTATCTCTTTTTCAGATTCACAATCTCCTTAATCGGAGCTATGTCCCCATCCATACTGTATACGGATTCTATCATCACCACGCATCTTGAAACGTCGGAATATTTTTCGAGTAATTTTTTAAGAGCAATAATATCGTTATGTTTCCATCTATGGAATTCCGCACCGGCAAGGGAAAGGCCGTCGATCATAGATGCGTGGATAAGTTTGTCGGGTAGAAAAACAGAATCCTTAATATTCAAGGCTTGTGCTATTCCGACATTAGCATGATAGCCAGAATTGAATAGTAAGACTGATTTCTTATATAGATTCTCAAGTAGATTCTCAAGATCGATATGATACTTCTGGTGCTGTGAAAGCAGACGGGAAGCCGATGAAGAGAAAGAAGCGTTTGCAAATCTATCGTTAAATTCCGGAATAAATTCCGACCACCTGGCTCCGAGACCGAGGTAATCATTACTTACCATATCAAGTTGCATGGCGCCGGAACGATCATGAGGAATCTTTCTTAACCTGCTTTCCCCAGCATATTTATCGAGGATTCTTTGGTAATCACTTTCCATTAAGTCTTTCGATAATGTTTAGTAAGGTTTCAGCAAGTTTCTCTGTCTGTTGATTGGAAACAGCCAGATAAGGGGGCATGATATAAGCATTCTTTCCGAACGGTCTTATCCACACGCCTTCCTCCACACATATTTTCTGGAATTCTCTTAAGTTCACAGGTTGATGTAGCTCAACAACCCCAATTCCACCCAATACTCTTACATTTTTCACAGAATTCCAATTCTGAGCTTTGCTCAGCACCCTCCTCATTATCTGCTCCAGTTCCTTTATCCTTTGTTGCCATGGAGACTCAAGAAGGAGGCGGGTTGATTCAAGTGCCACCGCACAAGCAAGAGGATTGCCCATGAATGTAGGCCCATGCATCATAACGCCAGATTGGGACGTGGATATCCTGTTAGCAATTGAAGCGTTTGTAGCTACAGCAGCGAAAGTCATATATCCTCCTGTCAGAGCTTTGCCGATGAGCATAATGTCCGGTTCAACACCGGCATGTTCCCATGCAAAAAGTTTACCTGTTCGCCCGAAACCTGTAGCAATTTCGTCAAAAATAAGGATTATCCCGAGTCTGTCACATTCTTTCCGCAGTTCGCGAAGATATTGGGGATGGTAGAATCTCATGCCCCCAGCTCCTTGCACTATGGGTTCCAGAATAACACCTGCAAGGGTTTCGGCATTCTCCTCAAGTATCTTTCTCATCGGTTCGAAGTCCTGAGAATTCCATTTATCATAGAAACCGCATTTCGGAGCGGGAGCAAAAAAACGGATCGGTAAAGCCGGACCGAATGCACCGTGCATACCTGTGACAGGATCACAAACAGACATTGCATTCCATGTATCGCCATGATATCCTGAGCGTATTGTGGCGAAATTTGTCTTTTGAGGATTGTCGCAAGCCTGTATAGCCATTTTCATCGCCACTTCTGTAGCAACTGACCCGGAATCGGCATAAAAAATATGCTCCATAGAGGGAGGTAAGATTGAAAGCAAAAGTTTGCCGAGATCTATGGCCGGTTGATGGGTGAGCCCTCCGAACATGACGTGCGACATTTTGTCGATCTGTTCTTTGGCAGCGCGGTTTAATCTGGGATGGTTGTAACCGTGTATAACACACCACCAGGAAGACATTCCGTCGATGAGTCTTTTACCGTTGGAAAGAATTATTTCCGCACCTTCTGCGTGATCAACTTTGTAGGTAGGAAGAGGATCGTGTGTTGAAGTGTAGGGATGCCAAAGGTGCCTACGGTCGAAATCGTCATGGATAATATCAAGCTCGCCCATCGAAATGAATTAAGTGTCGGGTATCAGTAGTGTAAGGCTACCCTTGCTGAACCTTTATTATTATGCAAATTTACAAAATATTCCTAACGTGGCAAGCGGTGATTAACCCACTTTCATAAAATGGGAATTACTCCGGCCTAAACCGGATCTACATCGTAATAGATAACGGAGGATTTAATCTCGGGGTGAGTGGCTATATTTGCGATGGTTGCCCTTAAAAGATCTTTTACTTTTTTCATTGATGCGCCGGATTCAATCTTGAGCATGATTGATTGGATATACCATGATGCTACTCTTGACACAAATGGCCTTTCGGGCCCCAGAACTCTCTCACCAAAGATATTTCTGAGTGCTTTAGCAAGAATAACCGCCCCCATATCAGTAGTGGCTGCATTTTTATTTTTTAGGAAAATATTGATAATGCGAGTGAATGGAGGATAGCCATATTTATTACGTTCCTGAAGTTCCTGCTGGAAATATGAATCATAATCATGGGCCTTTACATGTTTCAGAATGGGATCGTCGGGTTGTGTAGTTTGAATAAAAACGTGTCCGGGCTCTTTCCTCCGGCCAGCTCTTCCGGCCACTTGCTCAAGCATATTGAATGCTCGCTCATTACTTCTGAAATCAGGAAAATTTAACAGAGTGTCTGCATTAATGACTCCAACTGTACGAACTTTCTCAAAATCGAGACCTTTGGTAACCATTTGGGTTCCGACTAAAATATCGGTCTGATGTGTTGCGAACTCTTCAATAATCTCTTGATATGCATCTTTGTTTCGTGTAGTATCAAGATCCATTCGGGAGACTCGGTAACCTTCAAACTCTTTGTGGAGCTCCTCGGCGATTCTCTCAGTGCCATATCCGAATGTCTCGATTGAGTTTTTCCCGCAGGCGGGACATAATTTGGGGATAGGCTGGCAAAAACCACAGTAGTGGCATCTGAGCAGTCCTGAATTCTTGTGATAAACCAACGAGACATCACAATTATGACATTTCGGTGTCCAACCACATTGCCCACAAACTACCACCGGAGCGAAACCTCTCCGGTTTTGAAACATGATTGCCTGGCCCCCATCTTTTAGTGTTTGTGTAGTGGCCAGCCTTAGCGGTTGGGATAGGATACCCTTATTTAGTTTCTTTTTCCTCTGCGAGCGCATATCGACAATCTCAACTTCCGGAAGTGATGAACCCTCAAACCTTTCCGAAAGTGTAACGAGTCCGTATTTTCCCTGGCGTGCCTTGTAATATGTTTCAATCGAAGGGGTTGCAGATCCAAGAATTGTTACTGCGCCATGCATGGAGGCGAGCATGATCGCCGCATCTCTTGCATTGTATCTCGGAGCAGGGTCGTATTGCTTAAATGATGCCTCATGCTCCTCATCGACAATCACAAGTCCTAAATGAGCAAACGGAAGGAATACGGATGAACGGACCCCGAGGATTATGTATGGTTCGTTAGAATTGAGAAGCTTTTTCCATACATCTACTCTCTCATTGTCTGAGAATTTTGAATGATATATGAGTAATCGGTCGCCGAATACTTTTCGTAGCCTGTCGGTCAATTGTGTAGTTAGAGAAATTTCCGGTACGAGGTATAATACCTGATTCCCATTGGAAAGTACAGATGCTATAAGGTGGGTATATATTTCTGTCTTACCGCTCCCTGTCAAGCCATGTAGCAATGATACGCGATGATTACTGAAAGAAGTTTTGAGTTCGTCGAGTGCTAAGTTTTGAGCCTTCGACAAGGTTGCAAGTGAGGGATTAAAGCCAGTAGGTTTTGAGGTGAAGCGATTAATGCTTCTTTTGACTGTCCTGAAAATACCTTTATCCACCATCGCTTTGTATACTCCGGGAGAAATTCCGGCAGTCGAAAGCAACACCTCTTTAGGTACGGGAGTAAGTTCCTCTTCATGTTTCATCCATCCGGAAAGATCAAGATAGGCAATTAAAGCCTTTTCTTGCTGGCGTGATCTGGAAGTGAGGTCGAAAATGTCATGAAGGGCATCATGGTCATCTCTATTTACCGTCAGTTCGGTAAAGGTTATCTTTTTTGCCCTGTATTTTTCTACTACCTTTTCATCAATCTCAACAATCCCCATTTCCATCAGTGAATTTACAATACGTGGAATATTCTTGAGATTGGTGAGAGATTCAAGATCTGAAATGCGCGATCTTTTTTTATCATGAAGTGCCTGGATAACCACCGCTTGAGCATCGGTGAGCTTAACTCCTTCCGGAGCTTCGAAGTCTTCATTAATGGATATGAAAGTCTCGCTTTCCGGTTTAAGTCCCGTAGGAACAGCTGCCTTAAAAACCTCCCCTACAGAGCATAAATAATACTCTGCAATCCAATGCCATAGTTTAAGTTGGGGAAATCTTACTATTGGAGAGGGGTCGAGGAGGGCCATTATCTGTTTTACATTATACCCTTTAGGTGCCTCTGAGTGGAGATGTTCCACTATTCCGGTGTAATATTTTTTTTTGCCAAATTGTACGAGAACCCTTGACCCTTTCTGAAGGTCTTTCTCCATCTCTACAGGAATGGAATAAGTGAATGTGGAAAATAAAGGTAAGGGTAAAATAATTTCGGCAAACATGTCGCAAATATAGCGAAAAGGGGTGAATAAATAGGATAATTTAAGATTATTTATCCATAAATCCTTATAAGAAATTGTATATCACTCCCTTAGTGTGTGCTGAGAATTTTCTTCGACAATAAATCTGAAATTTGTTCCATAATGGAAAGTTTTGTGGCAATTGCAGAAACTTTTTGCTTAGGTTTCAATGGTGGCTAATCAAATGTGTACTCTGTTGACCATTGGCCGAGAGTACCCTAAGACGTCTGTATGCGGGACTAATCAAATTTGTTGCAGGTGGCAAGGATGCTTTCCTTGTAAAGTTCAACAGCATGAGCCAGCGTGGTAAGTATGTCCCTCCCTCCATTGATGAACCGTGTCCCACAGCCACTGTTCAGTGGTCCTCCAAGCCCGGAGGCTTGGAGTTGAGAAAACCCCGCAGTTTATGAAAGAGTGTCAGGCGCACACTTCAATGAAAGCCAGGGAGAGCCACCTTAAAAACGGCACATATCCGGCAAAGGGTTGGTATTCTCCCAATCTTCAAAAGGGGGAAATATACCAATTCAAAACCGGGTCACAAGAAAGTGAAACCACCAATCTAAAGAAAATTATATGAATATAAAGCAACCTCCCAAGCCGAGGACGGATAGAGAGATAATGATTGATAATATTAAGCAAATAACAAGTCTTGCTTTGAGAATTCCTAAATTTCATTATTCTCAATCTATCGAGTTTGACGGGAAGCATATTGAAATCAATATAACAATATCGTCTGATGAAGCAAAGAGTTAAAATCATCCATAGACAGGGAGAGGTGAATGTATTGGAGAGCAACGAACTTATAGAGTCCGCTTACAGTACGTTTTCCAATCTTGTAAAGGCTATGAAAGAACGAGCCAAAAGAGTCTGGGGAGTTAGGTTTATAGAGGATAATGACAGTATAACGGCAATCTGGCCAGCGTCTGACCGTCTGCCCGATGGCTGGAGCGAGAGTGTGAAAATTATTTTTGCAGAAGAGTGATTTTTTTAATAAAAAATGTCTGAAAATTTGGTTGGTAATGAAATATTTACTAACTTTGTAGTGTCGAAAGACAAAGAGAACAATAACAATAAGTTTAACCAAAAACTCTTCAAAATGACAGACGAAGAATTTAGAAAGGAGGTTCAAGACCTTGTTGAAATGCTCAACAGCCTCCACCTGATTAAGGACAAAGGTCGAAAAAGATGGTTAAAAGCTGAAATCAGAGTTCAACTGACAAAGCTGATGAAAGATTAAAAAAATGACCCTCCCTCCTCCGGGGGGGGGAGGGTCTTAAATCTTAAATAAAGACGCTATGGCTGAAAATAACGAAAAAAAGAATACAGATCCTATTCTCTCCAAAGTAAAATTCATGGAGCGTCAAGACCTCCTGAGAGTTGTTAACGGAGCATATATTGCTGAACGCTTTTTCGGGAAGTCCGGAAGTTGGTTCAGTCAAAAACTTAATAACAATCTCAAGAATGGGAAACCCTGCGAGTTTACGCATGAGGAGATTGAGACCCTCAGCAATGCACTTCACACCATTGCTGTTGAATTGCAAGACTTAGCTGACGAACTGCATTAAGAGTAAAAATCTTCGTCTGTCAAACGTTGCAGTAGTCAGCATATCCGGCCCGATTGACCCACAAAGTCAGTCGGGCTTTTTTTGTACCCAATTCATTTAAGTCATGAAAATATATATATCAATTCCAATCAGCGGGCGACCGCTTTACGAGGCTAAATATCAGGCTGAGGCTATCAAGGCGAAGCTGACCCCACACGGGCACGAATGTATCACACCCTTTGACGTTTGCCCGGAGCCTGACTTATCCTATGCTCAGTATATGGGGCGGGACATCGAGGCTCTGTTGGCCGATGAAGTCGAGGCCGCAGTGTTCGGCATCGGATTTGAGGATTCCAAAGGTTGCAGACTGGAACACGCAGCCGCGCAGATCTACGGCAAGCGCATGATCTATCAATCCACATTCTATATGCTCGATTTAGACACACTAATGATAAAATAATAAATCCCAATGAGAAAGAAGTATCGTATTAAAAGAAACATTAAACGTGTTACCACTTCACGCAGGAATCTTCAATGCCGGAAGTTCACCGTTCAAGTTCATGTCATGTTCGGCCTTTGGGTAAATGTAAAGGCATTCCGTGATGAAGAAGATCCCGACTTTGCCCGAAGAGAGGCAGAGGAATTGTTAGACAAGCTAAACGAGAAGTGAGCCATGAAGTGATTCATTGGGGTCTAACATGCGTGTCCCTGCACGGGGTCTTCATCGCGCTCAAGGTGTGCATAGCAATTTCCTGATGCCGGTGGCGTATACTCGCCCGGGGCAGGATATAAAGGATGGGAGATCGTAGGATCACGGTCAGTAGCCTTCTTCAAAAAAAACTGTGTAATTAGCAACTGTAAAGATTCCAACAAGTTAGTATCATACGGGATTTCAAGAATTTGCAGTTTTGGAATTTCAACGCCTTTTAGCGATATATTTGTGGCCATCATCAGAAAACATCATCAGATATGGTCGCAGAAGACAGGATATATCCAAGTGACAATGAGCTTGAGATCCCGAATTTATTGCCGGACATGCAACCACGCAGCGGTCTGCTTCTTCCTTTCGCCGGTTGGGGCGTGAGCCCACGCGCCCGCCGAGGTGTGGCTACATATCACTTCTATGTCGATGACTATCGGTTCAATAATATCTGGCAACGTCCGGAACGATTGGTGCAAAGTGGATGTCAGGAATGTGTGGAACCTAATTTTTCACTGTTTCAGACCACTCCCATAGCCTACGGACTGCAACTCCTTTACAAGAAGCGATGGATAGGCCGATGGCTTCAGGAGTGTGGCATCCGCGTATGGGTTGACCTCAACGTAGCCCCTAAGTTCCGTGAGTTGAATAAACTCGGAGTACCTAATGGCTATAACGCATTTGCGACACGAGGGCACGATGGAGAGTTGTGTCATTTGGAGGCAGAACTGCAAATCGCCAGGGAGATTTCCGGAGTTGAAACGCCGAACATGATTGTCTATGGAGGTGGCGAGACGTGTAAATCTTATTGCAGACAAACGGGGTTAATCTACATCGATCCTTACCAAGTGGACAATCGCAACAGCCGCGAGGAGGAGGCCAACAATGGCTAAGTCCTACGGTGGAGTAAGAGGTGGTGGCACATCCGCGACTCATAGTAAGATCATGAGCGTCATTTCTGATATTCAGAGAGATGGCTTTTCAAAACAAGCCCCCTTCTCCGTTGGTAAGATTGAGGCAGACTTGAAAGAATATGCCACTACTCACGGAATTAATGTCGGGAATGGTCAGTTGTATATGTCTCCCAAACAGATTGCTCACACGTTGAGAGATTTACACGCCGATAAAGGAATTGACATATCACCGTCAAGACTGGCGTCTTTTCCGGAACGCAGGACAAACATGAGTTTGTACCACGATAGTAATGGTAACAAATTCGTCTATTTTGACGGAAAGGTTAAGTATGTTGTACACCCTAACTACAACCTAAAATTGCCAACTGGAAAAGAACGAGTTGTCAATTTCATAACTGCATATACATCAAGTGGGAGAGAGTTTAATCAGCAAAATTTTA
>CAZCJC010000071.1:0-11428 GCA_964499025.1 uncultured Sangeribacter sp. | reverse complement strand
TGATGCCCGCATCATTCCTTCCTCAACTTGAGAAAATCACTCGCCCAAATCCGCCAGAGGCTCTCAAATTTTTATGAGATGGGCTCTTATTCGGTAATAGCGAGTTGCCCGATGATATGAGCATTCTCTTTGGTAAAGGAGGTCTTAAAAAAACAGGTAGGCTATTATCACGGCCGCTACAGCGCCGGTTATATCTGCGAGCAATGCGTATCCGGCAGCGTACCGGGTGCGTGAGACTCCCACTGATCCGAAATAGACGGCGAGGATATAGAAGGTTGTGTCAGTTGAACCTCTTACCGCTGCTGCAAGTTTGCTGACGAATGCGTCGGGTCCATGTGTTTTCATTACGTCGAGCATCATCGCGCAGCTTCCACTTCCGCTCAATGGTTTCATGAGCATTGTGGGAAGCGCTCCGACCCATTGCGTGTCGAAACCGAGCCAAGCCACGACACTCTCAACCCAGCCGGTGAAAATATCGAGAGCTCCGGATGACCTGAACATCCCGATCGCAACAAGGATTGCAACCAGATATGGTATTATCATTACGGCCGTCTTGAAGCCCTCTTTTGCCCCTTCGATAAATACGTCATATACCCTTAGCTTATGGCGAATTCCGGCGATAAGGAAGGAGATTATGACGCAAAATAGTATTAAGTTTGCTCCGAAGGTGCTGTAGGTCTGGACTTTGTCGGCAGGGAGGCTAACGAAGAACCAAGTCACACCCCCTACGAAGAGGGCAATTCCGAGAAGCCATGTGCAGATGACGCGGTCGAATCTGATTCTCTGCTTTATACATAAGGCTCCCAAACCTACAAGGGTAGCGATAGCCGTAGCGAGAAGAACGGGAATGAAGATATCGGTTGGATTGGCTGCTCCTCCCTGCGCCCGGTACATCATGATGCTTATCGGAATCAGGCATAATCCCGAGCTGTTGAGAACCAGAAACATTATCATCGCGTCGGTTGCGGTGTCTTTCCGGGGGTTAAGATTCTGCATCTCCTGCATGGCCTTGAGTCCCATGGGGGTGGCGGCATTGTCAAGACCGAGCATGTTGGCCGAAATGTTCATGAAGATTGCCCCCATTGCCGGATGACCTTTCGGTATGCCGGGAAAGAGACGGGAAAAGAACGGGCTGATCAGCCTCCCTAAAAAATCAACTACACCGGCCTTCTCCCCGATTTTCATTATACCCAACCAGAGCGTAAGCACTCCGGTGAGGCCGAGAGAGATCTCAAATGCGAAAGCGGCCTGATCAAATGAGGCATTCATTATGTCGCTCCACACTTGAAGTTCGCCTCCCCAGATACTGCGCCCGGCAGCCATAAGGAAGGCGATAAGAAAGAATGATATCCAGATCCAGTTTAGAACCACAGATTTCAGAACTTACGGATGCCCATGATTTCGCGTACGTCGCGGAGTGTCTTGGCAGCGTATTCGCGTGTGCGCTCCGCCCCCTCTTTGACTACCCTGGAAATATAAGGCTCGTTGTTGCGGATGTCGAGTATTCTCTCGCGGATCGGCAGAGTAACTTTCAGGATATCTTCCGCCAGTTGTTTTTTAAGATCTCCGTAACGGATGGAGCAATCGGCATATGCGTCGCGATAGTGGGTTACGACATCTGGAGTGGATACCAATTCGAGGAGGGTGAAGAGGTTCTTGATGGGCTCAGACATCGGGGAGTCTGGTTCTTTGGGCCCTTCGTCGGTGACAGCTCGCATCACTTTTTTGCGGAGTGTTTTCTCATCATCTATCAAGTAGATACAGTTGCCTTCGCTTTTACCCATTTTGCCGGATCCGTCAAGGCCGGGAACCTTGATTGCCTCTCCTCCGAAGTTGAAGTTAACAGGCTCCCCGAAATAGTCAACCTTATAGAATGAGTTGAATCTTCGTGCGAAACGGCGTGTCAGCTCAAGGTGTTGTTCCTGGTCTTTACCGACAGGCACAAAGTCGGCATGATGGATGAGGATATCCACTGCCATGAGGGTAGGGTAAGTGAGCAGACCTGCATTGACGCGCTGATTGGTCTGATTCCCGATTATCTCTTTCTCTATCTCGTCGCTGTCGGAGGTGATGCCGAGTGCCTTGCGGGCCTTATCCTTGAATGAGGCGGTGCGCATCAGTTCTCCGATTCCTACATGCATGTTCATCAGCAGATACATTTCGGAAATCTCCGGAACATCACTCTGCACATAGATTGTGTTTTTATCTGGGTCAAGACCGGCGGCAAGATATTCGGCCAGGATATTCTTCACGTTCTCATGAAGCACGGCGGGGTCGGGAGCGGTGGTGAGTGCGTGGAGGTCGGCCACAAAGTAGCGGCAGTCGTAATCATCCTGCATTCTTACAAATTTTGAAAGCGCTCCGTAATAGTTGCCTAAATGGAGGTTACCGGTGGCGCGGATACCGCTCAGAACTATTTTTTTGTCGTCGGAAGTATTTTTATCTTTAGTTTCCATATGGGATTGATTTTTCAATGATCAGTCAATTGCGGAATCTTGTGAGACATGTTTCATCTTAGATGCAAAATTAATAAAAATTCATAGAAATTGGGAAAACATCGGTATATATTCATTGAAGTTATCTAAACTAATTTTTTATTAACATTTTTGAGATATTTGGGGCTGATATTTTCATTTGAAAGGGGTGTCAATATTTTTGTTGGCACCGATGAAAAAGGGGGGGGTCAGCCCGAAGATCCTCAAAAGTTAATAAAAGAATTTATTGTAGACACTTTATTAGCTTTCGTAAATTAGTTTTGACTACTTCATCATGCGGCAGATCAAAGATGATTAATTTGTAATGATAGAAAACATAAGTGATGTTATGATTGTTCTATTTTTGGTTAAATTCACACAAATTGATTATGAGAAGGGAAAAACTAATAGGAGTTCTTTTTTATTCAGTTGTGAGTCTGGTCATTCTTCAGGCTGCCATATTCGTCAGCAGTGCCGGTAGCGATCCCCGCATTCCGGCCAAGAAGATCCTGTTTATAGGAGACTCAATGACCGGTTGGCTTTCGGAGCGGCTTAATGCCTATGGCCGGGAGAACGGATTTGATGTTGCTACTGTGGTTTGGGATGGATCAACCATCTCAAAGTGGGGAACATCTTCTAAACTGACCTCACTGATTGAGGAGCAGAATCCGGATGCGGTATTCATTAGTCTTGGTATGAATGAGTTGTTTGAGGCTCATCCTTCGAAACTAAAGGGGGCTGTGGAGCATATAAAGGCTGCAGCCGGAGGACGTCCGATACTTTGGGTTGGCCCACCCTCTTGGCCCGGTCATGACAAAGGGGCTGTGCTTAACGATTGGCTAAAGAATGAGATGGGTGAAGATTCTTATTTCAGCAGCCTTCATCTCACTCTTCCTCGCCAGAGTGCGAAGAATCCGCATCCTACAAAAGAGGGGATGGTAGAGTGGATGGATGCCATAGTTGAGTGGATGCCTGACCATGCTGCCGTAAAGCTCCCTGGAATCACTAAACCGGATGGTAATAAAATGGTGAGAGGGAATACTTTCGTTTATAAAAGAATGAAGGAGAGCCTATGATGGTAATCAGGGATATTCGGGAAAAGGATTATCCCTCGTTCCTGAAATTATATAATGAGGCATTCCCTGTAGCAGAAAGACGACTTTACAGGGATGCCGGGCAGCTTGAGAATTTCATAAGGGATAAGTATGGGTTGTTTAGCGGATTTGTAGCGGAAGATGAGGAGGGTGTGTTTCTCGGATTCCTTACTTACTGGAAATTTAGTAAATTCATATATGTTGAGCATTTTGCCGTTGATGCTGCTCATAGAGGCAGGAACATCGGAGGCAAAATGCTCAATTATTTATTAGAAAATATTAGTGAGGATGTGCTCCTTGAGGTTGAAAAACCTGAGACTCCTGAAGCCGAACGAAGGATAAGGTTTTATGAGAGATACGGTTTCAGGGTGCGCCGCGAGATTGAATATGTGCAGCCTCCTTACAGTCCGGTACAGTCAGGGGTGAAGATGGATATTATGACCCACGGGGAGGTGAGGCTGAATGGAACAGAAGATCTCAGGGAGATATATACCGAGGTCTATGATGTAAAGGATACGTTCTTTAAAAGTCGTAGCCTATTGTGAAAACCCAGGCTTTGGTGTGGCCACCAAAGTCGCGGATGGTATTCTGGTCGAGCTTGAGGTCTTTCCAAGCGCCATTGAGACCCGCCATGTAATGTACGCCTACATAATAGTGGTCAAGAATCTGCAATCCCGTTCCTATCTTAAGACCGAAGTCTACCGATGCTGGCTTCTGGCTGAAGACCTGTCCGTCGGTAAAGAGACCGGTGTATTGCATCACCTTGTCTTTGAGGTTGGAGCCTAAAAGGAATGAGACGTACGGACCGAAATCCACGTTCCAGCGTATATCGTCGGTGATATTGAAATGAAGCGAACCAACAATGGGAATTGTCAGGGCATAGGAACGAAGATGCCCGGCCTGCATTGCTGTTACGGATTCTCCTGTGATTGATGTCAGGGGAGATACAAACGTATAATTCCCTGAACGGGATTCGAAGAAGAGTCCGGGCTGCACTGAGATGTAATCGCGAAAATTTAGGTCGGCGGTAAATCCGAGGTCAAAACCTGTTCCCCAGCTCTGTACGTTGTATCCTTCAATGGCTTTCTTGGCCACGGTGCGGTTTGAGGTATTCACCCCAAGACGAAAACCAAGGTTAAATGTCTGTTCTGATTTTTCTGTGGAGAAGAAATCAGCGGCATATGAAGATGAGATGCCTATTGAGAGAAGGATTAGGGAAAGTATACTTTTTTTCATAAAGATGTGGGTTTTAAAAAGGTAGGGAGATATGTCGGTTTTCTCTTTTGCAAAATTATAAAATTCTCTCTGATAATAGAAAAAAATATGTAATTTTGCAGGGTTAATCCTAATAGGGCTATTGGCCCACCGTTTTAAGATTCCATGGTTGGAAGGAATCATATTCGCTTAATAAGAAATTCGACTTATTTGCTGATATCATGGGCACAAATAAATATAACAGTCTGATGACAAATGCCAAAGACTATGTGGTAATGGTTTTTGGCCTTTTGCTTTATGCTTTTGCATTTTGCGCTTTCATTCTCCCTCATGAGATTGTGATCGGAGGGGTTGCCGGTGTGGGTACGCTCGTATATTTTGCTACCGCAGGATTCATTCCTGTGGCTGTTACTTCGTATGCGGTGAATCTTCTGCTTCTGGCTGCGGCTTATAAGATTGTGGGAAAGACTTTCGTGCTTCGCACTGTATTCGGAGTGACGGTGGTGGCTCTGGGAATCGGAGTGTTTGAGAGTATCTTCATGGGGATCGGACATCCTCTTGTGCCCGACCGCGTGGTAAGTATCGCCTTAGGTGCTATCCTGTGTGGTGTGGGAATAGGTACTACCTTTATTCATAACGGATCGTCGGGAGGAACCGATATTGTGGCCGCTATGGTGGCCAAGAAGAGTAATGTCAGCATCGGACGAACCATGATCTTTGTGGATATGACAATAGTTTCCATGTCGATCTTCCTCCCGTTTGCAGGAGGCTGGGATGCCCGGATCGAAGCCCGTATCCCAACCATCGTTTACGGTTTTATGGTAACGTTTATTGTCTCTTATGTGACGGATATGATCATCAATACCAACCGTCAGGCTACTCAGTTCTTCATTTTCTCCCCCAAATGGCGTGAGATTGCTGATGAGATCAACCGTGAGGCACATCGCGGCGTTACTGTGCTCGATGGCCAGGGATGGTATACGAAACATGATCAGAAGATCCTAATGGTATGGTGCCGCAAGATTGAATCTGTGACTATTTTCAGGATCATCAAGAGTATTGATGAGAATGCTTTTGTGACTCAGGGGGCTGTGAATGGGGTATACGGCAAGGGCTTCGATACGGTGAAAATAAAGATGAAGAAAAAGAGGACTCCTGATTCAAGAACCCTCAATTCATTATCCGACAATCCGAGTCCGACTCAGCTTGTGAGACGTTCCAACCAGGAGGAATAATCACCCGTGATCGGCGTGATCACAGGATCACGCGCCCACCATGTGAGCTGCTTCTTTGCATAGACCCGGGTGTTTTTCTTGATTCGCGAGATTGCAGTGTCGCGGTCTAATGTCCCGTCGAACCATGCGAACATCTCTTTGAGTCCTACCGTATTCAATGAATTGAGATGTCGCAGCCCGTAGACTCTGCGAGCTTCCTCCTCCAGTCCTGCCTCTACCATCATGTCGACCCTAAGGTTGATTCTATCGAAGAGTGTAGTGCGCTCAGGGGCCAGCATATATTTCCTTATATTGAAGGGGCGTTCTCGCTTGATTCCTGTAGTGAGGGCGCTGTAGGGTTTTCCGTCTGTGCGAATTATTTCGACTGCGTGAAAGACTCGTTTCAGGTTGTTCAGATCCACTTTCTTGTAGTAATCAGGGTCAAGTCTGCGAAGTTCTTCTCTCAACCAGTCATCTCCTTTTATCTGTCTTTCCTTCTCAAGTCCGGATCTTATGGGGTCGGGAACGGTTGGCAGTTCGTCGATGCCGTTGCATAGGGCGTCGATATACATCATGGACCCTCCACAAACCACTGCGACTCCGTTACGCTCCATTATTCCTGATGCAATGCGTAGGGCATTCTCTTCAAACATTGACGCGCTGTAGTAAGCGTCGAGAGGAAGGATGTTGATCAGATGATGGGGAACGGCTGCCAATTCCTCTTCCGAGGGCATGGCGGTGACTATGGGAATCCCTTTGTAGATCTGGCGGCTGTCGGCCGATATTATCTCTGTGTTAAGACGTTGAGCCAACTCAATGGCAAGGGCCGACTTGCCTGAGGCAGTCGGCCCTGTGATGACTATTAAAGTGGGCTTCTCTTTCATTCAGCTACTATACGGCAGATATTGACAACTACGTCGCGTGCTTTTTCCATCGACTGGATGGGCACGAATTCATAGCGGCCGTGGAAATTCTCACCTCCGGCAAAGATGTTTGGACAGGGGAGACCCTTGAAGGAGAGTTGGGCTCCGTCGGTGCCTCCACGGATTGGCTGCACTTTGGGCTCTACTCCCGCTTCTCGCATGGCTTTTTCTGCTGTCTCGATGATGTGCATCAAAGGTTCGATTTTCTCACGCATGTTGTAATACTGATCCTTGATATCAACTGAACAGCAACCGGGATATTCGGTATTCGTCTTGTTGACAAGATGTTCGATTTCGCGTTTGCGTCGTTCGAAACGATCCCGGTCGTGGTCGCGGATGATGTAAGTGAGTGTTGTCTCCTCTACAGATCCTTCGATGCCTACAAGATGATAGAAACCTTCATAGCCTTCTGTATGCTCGGGGGTCTCCCAGCGCGGAAGCATGGTGATGAAGTTATTGGCTACCCTGATAGAGTTGATCATCTTATGCTTTGCATATCCGGGGTGAACGTTGCGTCCTTTGATCTTTACTTTTGCTGAAGCGGCGTTGAAGTTCTCGAATTCGAGTTCTCCGATTGCTCCCCCGTCCATAGTGTATGCGAATTCACATCCGAATTTCTCGACATCGAATTTGTGGGCGCCAAGGCCTATCTCCTCGTCGGGATTGAAGCCGATGCGGATTTTTCCATGTTTCACCTCAGGATGCGCCTGAAGCCATGCGACTGCATCGATTATCTCCGCTATGCCGGCTTTGTCGTCTGCCCCGAGGAGTGTGTTGCCATCGGTTACGATAAGGTCCTGACCTACATAGTTAAGTAGCTCAGGGAATTCATCGGGGGAGAGGAATATTCCCTTCTCCTCGTTGAGGGTTATTGCTGTGCCATCATAGTTGGCTACGATTCTCGGGTTGACGTGACGGCCGGACATGTCGGGGGATGTGTCCATGTGGGCGATGAAACCGATTGTCGGAACCGGACGATCAGTGTTGGCCGGTAGGGTGGCGAACAGATAACCGTTGGTGTCGAGTGTTATCTCTTCGAGCCCCATTTTTTCAAGTTCTCCTTTGAGGTATTGCGCAAATTCCATCTGACCCGGCGTGGAGGGGGTCATGTTGGTGAGTTCATCGCTTTGTGTGTCGAATTTCACAAAGTCGAGAAAGCGTTGGGTTAACGTCATGATATGGAATAATTAAGTAATCTGTCATTTGGTAGCCTTTAACGTGCTACGCATTCTTAATCTGCAAATATAAGAAATATATCGTAACATAGGTTAAAATAGGAGCTTTTTTTATAATTTTGTGTTATGAAGAGATCTGCTATGGCAACCATTGGGCTCGCTTTCGGAGTCTTTTTGGTTCTTATGATAATAGGGGTGGGAGTCTGGAAAGCTTGCGCCAAAAATGCTCCTGAGAAGGAGCAAAAGAGTATGCCTGTGATGGGCACAAAGCATTTTCCCGGTCTTGACAGGGTTAAGATTCCGGGAGTTCTCGCTTCGCAGGAGAAGGATTATACGGGCTTCCGGGTGTCGTTCAATAAAGCTAACCGAACCCCTAACTGGGTGGCCTGGGAGTTACTCGGAAGTGAGACGGAAGGAGAGGAGGTGAGGACAAGCCGCCAGTTCTGGCAGGATGGCGAGATTGATGGATGTGCCTCGACAAGGGATTATACCCGTTCCGGTTTCGACAGGGGGCATATGTGTCCGGCAGCTGATCAGAAATGGAGCGCGGAGGCGATGACCGATTGCTTTGTGATGAGCAATATGTGTCCTCAGGATCATTCGCTTAACTCTGGTGCATGGAACACTTTGGAGAATAAGGAGAGGGCTTGGGCTCAGAGAGATTCCGCGATTATGATTGTGGCAGGGCCTATTTTTACGGAGGATGATTCGGCCCGTATCGGGTCGGGAGTAAGGGTGCCGAGCGCATTTTTCAAAGTGATTGTGGCTCCTTATGTGGATCAACCGAGGGGCATAGGATTTGTGTATCCCAATATGTCGGCTCCGGGAAATATGCAGAATTATGTGATGTCGATTGATGAGGTAGAGAAATTGACAGGTTTTGATTTCTTCCATAATCTTCCGGATGAAATAGAGAATGAAGTTGAATCTAAAGCATCTTTCGCAGAATGGAACAGACGATAGGTGAGGATACGATTGTAGCGGTTTCCACTGCCCCCGGAGTCGGCGGAGTGGCCATGATTCGTGTTTCAGGACCACAAGCGATTGAAATTGTAGAACGCTGTTGGAAAGGGAAAAATATTACTGATTTTGTCTCACATACTGCACATTTTGGTAAAATTATTTCTGAATCAGGTGATGTTCTGGATGAAGTGGTGCTGACACTTTTCAGAGGCCCTCAATCTTTCACCGGGGAGGATACGGTAGAATTGAGCTGTCATGGTTCACTTTGGATTCAGAGGGAATTGGTGAGCCGTCTGATCAGGTGTGGTGCACGTCCGGCAGTGCCCGGAGAGTTTACCCGCAGGGCATTCTTAAACGGACGTATCGATCTCGCTCAGGCCGAAGGTGTGGCCGATTTGATTGCTTCATCATCGCGTGCTGCCCACAGGATGGCGTTGCAGCAGACATCGGGTGCCTTCTCGAAAAGACTCGGGGAATTGCGCGATCAGCTGCTGGAGTTTGCATCCCTTCTGGAATTGGAGCTGGATTTCTCCGAGGAGGATGTGGAGTTTGCTGATAGAAGCCGGTTGAAAATGCTGGCTGAGGAGATTCTCGGGGTTCTCGAGCGTTTGGCTGATTCCTATTCATCCGGGAAGGTATTGAAGGACGGGTTGCCTGTAGTGATTGCAGGAGCTCCGAATGCTGGAAAATCGACACTTCTCAATGCTCTTCTTGAGGATGACCGCGCGATTGTCAGCGATATTCCCGGAACTACGCGCGATATAATCGAGGATACCCGCGAGATAGATGGAATTTTGTTCCGCTTTGTTGATACTGCCGGTTTGCGTGCAACAGATGATACTGTAGAAAAGATTGGCATCAGTAGGGCGGTAGAACGTCTTGAGAAAGCATCCATAATACTGTGGATGGTGGATATGACCGGTGATGTAAGCGGCCAACTTAAAGATGTGTATGAAAGGATCAGTGAATTGCCAGATGCGGAGCATATAATCCTGAGAAACAAAATCGATCTCACGGGGAGGGGAGAGGTCCGCAACACGTCCGGACGCAGTATCTTGGAAATTGGAGAGCAGGAATATAAAGGGGGAGAAAACGAATCCATTGAGGAAAAGGGGAAGGGCATAAGAGAAATTGAGATATCCGCTTCGGAAGGAATAGGGTTTGAAGAATTGCTAAAAATGATGCATGAAACTGCACTTAGCTCGTATAATCCCGAGGCTGACCTGATCGTAACAAACGGGCGACATTACGCAGCGCTCCTTAACGGATCGGCCTCTCTTCGTAGGGCGCTCGAAGGCCTTACCGCCGGTCTTTCCGCCGACTTCGTCGCCCAGGATGTCCGCGAGACCCTCCACCACCTCTCTCTCCTTACTGGCACCATCACCACCCCCGACCTTCTCGCCTCCATCTTCTCCCGCTTCTGCATTGGCAAGTAATCAGTAATTACTCACGATTACAAAATATCATATTCTATAATTAAAGCACTCACAATGAGTGCTTTTTCTTTTTGTCAATCATTAACGAATTAATCGTTTTTGACCGTTTTTGCGTCATTTTTCGTACCGTCCTCGTACCGCGGAGAAATTTGAAAAATTCCTACTGAGCAAGGTATTACTTGAATTAGACACCTTTAGACGTGGTTATACGCCATTAGACACTTTTGGTGAAATAAAAAGAGAACTAATTATAGAAATAACATGAGTAGTAACATTGAAATTAAAAAGAAATGCCGATGGTGTGGCAATGAGTTCATTGCTCGCAAAACTACAACTGAGTTCTGCAGTCATTGATGCTCTAACTTATCTTATAAGGATAAGAAAAGAAGAGAAAAGGTATCTGCCTTTGAAAAAGACTACGCTCTTCAATCTAACCAAGACACCTCAATCGAAATCGGTGAATTTCTGACTCCAACTGGGGCTGCCAAATTGTTAGGAGTGTGCCGAGCTTCCGTATATAACTATTTGGCAGATGGACTGATTATTTCAGTAAGATTTAAGGGTAAGACACTGATTAGGCGTAGCGATATTGAAAAACTATTTGATACAGCTGCTCCCTATGTGAAGCGCCACAAACGAGAAGCAACACCGATAACGGAGTTTTACACCACCGCTGAGGTTGAAGAAAAGTTTGGCGTGAGTACCTCATGGGTGTTCAAGGTCGGTAAAGAAGAAAACATCCCGAAAACTATCAATCGAGGTAAAACCATGTGGAGTAAAAAACACTTTGATGCGTATTTCGCCGGGAAAGCTCCGTCTGAGGAAATAACGGAATGGTATACCGTCGAAGAAATGAAACAGAAATTTGGCATGACTAATTCTGCGGTCTATTCATTCGTTTCAAAATATTCCATCCCAAAGAAGAAAGTTAAGC
>CAZCJC010000070.1:0-11448 GCA_964499025.1 uncultured Sangeribacter sp. | reverse complement strand
TTTACAATTAGGAAATGAATGGTCTTTTTTATCCTACCATTTTACAATTAATCTGTAATTTATTAAGTTTTACAGTTTGATTGGTCGGGCAAATTGATTATCTTTGTAAGTTGAAGAAAATTAAATAAACAATATATATGAAATTCAATGTAGAAGGGAAAGCTTTCCAACAGCAGCTTTCCGCGGTGAGCAAGGTTATCACAGCCAAAAACGCCTTGTCTATTCTTGACAACTTCCTGTTGAAAGTTGAGGGTGACCGTCTGAGTATCACAGGGAGTGACCAGGAGAATGTCATGACTGCGTATATGGCCATTACCGAGAGTGAGAGCGACGGGTCGATTGCAGTTTCGGCTAAAAGGCTTCTTGAGATCACCAAGGAGATATCTTCTCAGCCTCTTACATTCTATATCAATGATGATACAAAAGAGATAGACATCCGTTTCCTCAACGGTCATTTCAATTTCATGGGAGTTGATGCAGCTGAGTATCCCAGCCGCAGATCGACTGATTCTGATCAGAAGCGCATGATGCTTCCTGCCTCCATGGTACAGAAAGGAATAGAGAATACGCTGTTTGCCGTCAGTCAGGATAATGTGCGTCCGATTATGACCGGTATCTATTGGGATATCCATGAGAATGACGTTACATTCGTAAGTTCAGATACACATAAGCTCGTCCGATATATCAATTCGGAAGCCGCACCCGGTTTTGTGGCATCATTTATCCTCCCTTCCAAGCCTGCAAATATCCTGAAGAGCCTGATAGGAAAAGAAGAGGCAGATGTGAAGATAGAATTTGATTCCAAGGGCGCCACATTTGAGTTTGGGGATTATGTCCTGTCATGCCTTTTCATCAATGGTAATTACCCCAATTACAATAGGGTTATTCCACAGGATAATCCTTTTGAGATGACTATCGACAGGGTATCTCTTGCTACTGCCTTGAGACGAGTATCGATTTTTGCTGCTAAATCTTCAAATCTTGTGGTTCTGGATATTCAGCCCAATGAGGTAGTGCTCCATGCGCAGGATCCTGATTATGGAACTTCGGCAGAAGAGCGTGTAAGCTGCGGTTATGAGGGAAATTCCATGACTATCGGTTTCAATGGTCAGTTCATGATTGAGATCCTGAATAACTTGCATGACGACACAGTTGCGCTAAAGCTTTCTGATCCGGCCCGTCCCGGAATCTACACTCCGCTTCAGCAGCCGGATGGAGAAGATATTGTAATCATTCAGATGCCGATGCAGGTATTGTAAACCAACGCGTAAAGTCAATTAAGAAATTTAGATGAAATTAAATCTTAAAAGGCCGCTTATTTTCTTCGATCTTGAGACTACGGGAACGAATGTTACAAAGGACAGGATTGTTGAATTCAGCTATATCAAGGTTTATCCGGATGGGCATGATGAGCAGAAGACAAGGAGACTGAATCCAGGGATGCCAATCCCCCCGGCCAGTACAGCTGTTCACCATATCACGGATGAGGATGTGAAGGATGCACCAACGTTCAGGCAGGTATCTAAGGCGTTGCTTGAGATATTCGAAGGATGTGATATTGCAGGTTATAACAGCAATAAATTTGATGTCCCACTGTTGATAGAGGAGTTCAGCAGGGCCGGGTTGAATTTCGAGATAGCCGGGAGAAGATTCATCGATGTGCAGAATATCTTCCATAAGATGGAGCAGCGGACTCTTGTTGCGGCATATAAATTCTATTGTGGTAAGAATCTTGAGGAAGCACATTCAGCGTTGGCGGATACGCGTGCAACATATGAGGTATTGCTCGGCCAGCTTGAAAAATATTCCGATCTTGAGAATGATGTTGAAAAACTTGCCGAATTCTCGAGGTCGGGAAAAAATCTTGATCTTGCTGCGCGTATAGTGCTCAATGAAAATGATGTTCCTGTATTCAATTTCGGTAAGCACAAAGGAGAGAGTGTGAAGAGTGTGTTTCAGAAGGAACCATCTTTCTATACATGGATGATGCAGGGAGATTTCCCAAAGAATACAAAGGATGTCATCACCGGTCTCATGGCAGAGGTCAGGAGTGGCAAGAAATAAGATAGCCAAGAAATAAGATATCTATGAGCTCAGCGCTTGAAGGGAGGCATATAATTTTAGGAATTACAGGAGGAATAGCAGCCTATAAATCTGTATCACTTCTCAGACTGCTTGTTAAGAATGGAGCGGAAGTGCAGGTTGTGATCACTCCTGCCGGGAAAGAGTTCATCACGCCTGTGACGTTGTCGGCATTGAGTGGAAAACCGGTTATTTCTGAGTTCTTTACTGCCAACACCGGAGAGTGGCACAGTCATGTTGATCTCGGTCTTTGGGCCGATCTGATGGTGATCGCGCCTGCCACAGCCTCTACAATTGGCAAAATGGCCAACGGGATTGCCGATAATATGCTCGTCACCACTTATCTTTCAGCCAAAGAGCATGTAATGGTAGCTCCTGCCATGGATCTTGACATGATGGCTCATCCCTCGACCAAGAGAAATATCGAGACACTGAAGAGAGATGGAGTCGAGATAATAGAACCTGCGGCAGGGGAATTGGCGAGTCATCTCATCGGAAAGGGTAGAATGGAGGAGCCTGAAAATATTCTTAAGGCAATTGAACGTTTCTTTTCAAGGAAGCGTGACCTATGTGGAAGGAAAGTTGCGATAACGGCCGGTCCTACCTATGAGAAGCTCGATCCTGTCAGGTTTATCGGCAATTATTCCACAGGGAAGATGGGATTTGCTCTTGCTGAGGCTTTTGAGGAAAGAGGAGCCGATGTTACACTCATAACCGGCCCCGTATCATTGCCTACTCCCTCACCGAGGATAAAGCGTATCGACGTGGAGAGTGCCGAAGATATGCTCTATGCTGCACGGGAAATTTTCACAAAGTGCGACATAGGTATTTTTTCTGCTGCCGTGGCAGATTACCGTCCGGAAACATGTGCAGATTCTAAGATCAAGCGCGAGGGTAAAGATGTAATGATGCTTAACCTTGTGCGGAATCCGGATATCGCTGCGACTTTGGCTGCCGATAAAAGAGATTCGCAGTTCTTCGTGGGTTTTGCACTTGAAACAGATCATGAGCAGGAGAACGCCCGGAAGAAGCTGGAGCGTAAAAATCTTGATATGGTAGTGCTGAATTCTCTGCAAGATCCCGGAGCAGGCTTTGGTACAGACACCAACAAGGTAACGTTAATCTGTCGCAACGGTGATGAACAAAGATTTGCGCTGAAGAGTAAGAAAGATGTGGCGAGGGATATTACGGATGCGATTGTAAAAGCTATGAAATGATTTAGTTCAAGCCTCATATAAGTCATAATCTGAATTACAGAGTGTTTAACAGGCGTTCATCTTCCCCGATAGTTATAAGGGGAGATAAAAGATAAGTAAGTTTGAAAAATTACTTAATTATTTTGATTTATAGTTGTGAGAATTAAGTAGCTCAAAAATTTATTAATGTAAATAAAATGAGATTAATGAACGCTAAAACCGGTGATTTTGAATTAATTTCTGCGAGCTACTTATTGGGAGAAAGGTTAATCTTACAAGTATAGGCAAAAAGGGTTCAATAGATGTCAATGAGAAAGATTCTTAGTTTAATATTATGTCTGTCATGCTTGTTTCCTTTGTTCGGACAGGAACTGAAGTGTGAAGTTGAGGTTAACAGCAAACAGGTAGAGGGTACCAACAAAAGCGTTTTTGATGCGTTGAAGGAGTCGATTTCTACCTATATGAACGAAACAAAGTTCAGTAATGCCCAATTCAGTCCGAACGAGAAGATAGAATGCCGGATATTTCTTACCGTGGCCGAACAGAATGATGACAGGATAAAAGGTGAACTCCAGCTTCAGTTGTCACGGCCCGTCTATAACAGCACATACACTACCACGCTTTTTAATTTCCGAGATACGAAAGTTGAATTCGATTATCGTGAGGGGGATCCTCTTGTATATAATGAAAACTCTGTTGATTCAAACCTCACGGCCATCCTGGATTTCTACGCCTATCTCTTCCTTGCTCTTGATTTCGACAGTTTTTCTCCACATGGTGGCCAGTCATTTTATGACAAGGCAGCAAGCGTAGTGCAGATGGCCCAGTCAATAGGAGAGGTTGGCTGGCGTACATTCGAGGATACGAAGAATCGCTCTGCTGTGTTGAACAGTTACACTGATTCAAATACGTCAGGGATAAGGAATCTTCTGTATGATTATCATCGTAAAGGCCTGGATGAGATGGTAACAAGTCCGGATAAAGGGAGAGCGGTGATAACGGAATCTCTAAAAGAGCTTCAGAAAGTTGCGTCGAGTGCTCCGATGTCGGTAGGACTCTCCCTCTTCAGAGATTCAAAGTTGGATGAGTTGGTGAATATCTACAGTAAAGCCCCCTCCACAGAGAGAGAAACGGCATATGATATCCTCCAGCCTATTTATCCGACAGAATCTGTGCGTCTTGACAAGATAAAGAAGGGAAGTGAGAACTGATGGGGCTTCCGGAAAGCTAAGTTGGACAGCGCAAATCTTTTGCGTATCTAATCTTGATTGTAAATGTTAAGGAAACTGACAATAAGGAATTATGCATTGATAGATAGTCTGGATCTGGAATTTGATGACGGGTTGACCATCATCACCGGAGAGACCGGAGCCGGAAAATCCATAATGCTTGGAGCCTTGTCGCTATTGCTTGGAGGCAGGGCTGATACAAGGGCTATATCGGATGGTAGCGCTAAATCGGTTGTAGAAGCGTTGTTTGAGGATGTTCCCCCTGTTTTGTCAGATTATTTCGAGGAGAATGATCTTGACTGGCGTGATGGAGAGGTGATCATTCGACGTGAAATATCCTCCTCCGGACGTTCGAGGGCATTCGTGAATGATCAGCCTGTAACCCTGACTGTTCTTTCGGGTGTTTCACAAAACCTCATAGACATCCACTCTCAGCACGAAAATGCCCGTTTGAATGATCCCTCAGCTCAATTGGAGATAATTGATGCGGTATGCGACAATGAATCTCTGAGAAAGGAATATCAAGCCGCATTCAATAGGTTTGTATCAATCAGAGGAAAAATCAGGCGTTTGAAAGAGGAGATTGAGAAGAATCGTGAGAACAGTGAGTTCCTCAGGTTTCAGCTTGAGGGTCTTGAGGCGTTACATCCCAAGAGGGGAGAACTGGTTGAGATTGAACGTAGATTCGAGATGCTGAGTGATGCCGACGAGATACGCGAGAATCTTCAGGAGTTCTGTTCGATGCTTGGAGCCAATGAGCGAGGCGCAATTGATATTCTGCGCAATGCCAAAGCGTTAGTAGACAAATTGAATCTCACCACTTTCGATAAAGGAGATGAAGAGGAGACCTCTATTCCCGGCAGACTGGAAAGTATAATTATCGATCTGAGAGATATTTTTGAAGGAGCCGAGGATATACTGAGCAGTGTTGATACTGACCCCGTGAAACTGGCAAAACTATCGCAGAGGATGAATGCTTACTATGATGCGGTGAAGAGGTTTCGGGTTAAGGATGCCGATGAACTTGTGGCGCTATGGGAGGAGGTAAGGGATAAACTTAATTCGATCGAAACCGGCGGCGATGAATTGCCGGAATTGGAGAAGAGAGGAAAGGCAGAAGGAAAACTTCTGAAGGAACTTGCGGATAAACTGACGGAGAACCGTAAAAATGGAGCAGAGTTGTTTTCAAAGGAAGTGTCGGAAACTGCTCGTCCGTTGGGCTTGCCGAATCTTGATTTTGTGGTAGAAATTGAATCCGGCAAATTGAGTTTAACAGGTCAGGATAAAATAGAATTCCTTTGCGGTTTCAATAAGAATCAGAGTCCGGCCCCTGTTGCCAGGATGGCATCCGGAGGAGAAATGTCGAGGCTGATGCTGAGTATAAAGGATATCATGGCCGGCCGAATGAATCTCCCGACAATCATTTTTGATGAAGTTGATACCGGGGTTTCCGGCGAGATTGCAGATAAGATGGGAGAGATGATGGTGGAGATGAGCAGGAGTATGCAGGTTATAACCATTACCCACCTTCCCCAGGTAGCAGCTAAGGGGAAATCGCATTTCAAGGTTTACAAGAGGGATGATGAGAATCGCACTGTTACTCATGTCAAGGCTCTTGATGAAGGGGAGAGGGTGCGCGAGATAGCAGGAATGATGTCGGGAAGTGAGGTTGGAGAAGCTGCTTTGAACAACGCCCGGGATTTGTTAAACAAGAGATAGGGAAGCAGGCCACAGAAATTGATTAATGTAAATATAAGTTCATTAATTTTAACCCACTACTTAATAGCAGAATGATGGATAAAAACGATTATATATTCGGGATAAGGGCTGTCATTGAAGCCATAGAGGCAGGAAAAAATATCGACAAGGTTTTGATCCGGAAGGATCTTGGTGGAGATCTCGGAAAGGAATTGCTTGCTAAGATCAAAGATCATGGAATCGTGGCTCAGAGAGTGCCTCAGGAGAAGCTCAACCGGATTACGATGAAGAATCATCAGGGGGCGATAGCTTTGTTGTCGCCTGTGAGTTATGCGAAACTCGAACATCTTGTGCCACTATTTTATGAAGAGGGTAGGAACCCACTTATTGTAGTGCTTGACAGCATCACTGATACCAGAAATTTTGGTGCCATCGGCAGGACAGCAGCATGTGCCGGCGTCGATGCCATCGTTATACCGGAGCGAAATAGTGTGTCGGTCACTCCGGATGCCGTAAAAACCTCGGCCGGTGGACTATTTTATGTTCCTGTTTGCCGGGAAAGGGATACATTGAGTGCTGTCAGGTTTCTTAAAGATAACGGATACCGGATTGTCTGCGCCACGGAGAAGGGGGCTCGAAACTATACAGAGGCTGATTTTACGGTGCCCGTAGCGATAGTGATGGGGAGTGAGGATACAGGTATATCAGATGCTGTGTTACGTCAATGTGATGATCTGGCCGCTATCCCGATAGTAGGAAAGATTGAGTCGTTAAATGTCTCGGTTGCAGCCGGAGTAATGATATATGAAGCCTTGCGTCAGCGAGGAATAACTGTCTGAGCCAGGCAGGGATTTGGGAGTTTGAATATAAAATAGTAATTTTGTCGGTAAATCGAATAGTTCATAAAGAGTTATGATAAACCGTATATTGATTAGGATAAAGGCTATACAGATACTGTATTCCTATCTGCTTGTAGAGAAACATTTTTCATTAGAGGGGAGGCCAGGTGCTCCCACTAAGGA
The DNA here is from genome assembly GCA_964499025.1 of uncultured Sangeribacter sp. Classification (GTDB taxonomy): domain Bacteria; phylum Bacteroidota; class Bacteroidia; order Bacteroidales; family Muribaculaceae; genus Lepagella. The sequence continues at coordinate 4,221 of CAZCJC010000070.1, read as the reverse complement.
AACTCGTTTTGCTTATTCTCTGTATCTTGATATGCTTATGTTGATGCTTCGTATCGCAGAGAGTATAGGTAAGAGGGGTGGAGAGAAGCCTTTGGAAGACACAAGGTTTATCAAAAGAATAAAGAGCGACGACATAATGAAGTCGCAAATTGCGAAGTATAAAGGCGAGCCGTTCCCCTTTACAGGAATTACAGATTCTTTGGCCGAAGCGGTTAAAAATTCAGCACTGTATAAGAATTTCCTCAAACGCAGGAATGAATCTGAATATGCAATGGATGATACGGTTTGGAATGATATTTTCAATCTGATCATCATGCCTAATCCGGAAGTATCGGCCATCATATCCCGACGTGAGAACTATACTCTTAAGGGTGTTGACAGGATGAGGGAGATGATGGAGACGACGTTTACAAATTTCATGGCTTCACATGACAACGGAGCTGATGCAATAGATGCACTTCACAAGAGTCTTGACAAAGCGAGGGAACTTTATTTCAGGATGCTGTATCTTCCTGTAGAGTTGACCTACATGCAGGAGCGAGCTTTGGATGACCGCCGTCACAAGTATCTTGTCACCAACAGGGATCTGAATCCAAATCTTAAATTTGTGGATAACGGATTGGTGAAAGAGATCTCGAAATCCGAGACCATCACATCGTTTATTGAGAAGAATAAGCTTGAATGGCAGAAGAAGGATCCTGTGATGATGGAGAATCTCCTCAAGGCTATTCTTGAATCTGAGCTTTACAAGGAGTATATGGAAACTCCCGGAGAAGATCTTCATTCAGATTGTGAATTCTGGAGAAACGTAATGAAGAAAATCGTATTCACCAACGAGCATTTTCTTGAAGCTATGGAAGATGAGTCGGTTTTCTGGAACGATGATCTGGATATTATTGGCACTTTTGTTCTTAAGAGTATCAGGAAATTTGAGGAAGGTGAGGGGGATAAAGCAGTTCTTGAAAAATTCAAGGATGCAGAAGATGCTCGATTCGGGGATGAACTGATTATGGCTGTCCTTAAGAATAAGGATACATATCGCAATTATATTGATGAGGCTATAGATAGGAAATTATGGGAGAGTGAGCGTCTGGCATTCATGGATGTCGTGATTATCGAGACTGCACTTGCCGAGATCCTCAATTTCCCCAAAATCCCACTTAATGTAAGTCTCAACGAATATATAGAGATTGCCAAGAGTTACAGCACCGGTAAGAGTGGAGGTTTTATAAACGGAATACTTGGCAGCATTCTTCCTCGTTTGCAAAAAGAGGGGATTCTTCTCAAATAGACTTTGAGATAGTTTTCGGATACAAGAAAATCAATAACATAAATAATATAAAATCAAGATGAGTTTACTAAACACGATTCTTCTACAGGCAGCTCAGTCTGGAAGCGGAATGAGCGGCATTCTGATGATTGTCGCCATGATTGCAATCTTTTATTTCTTCATGATCCGTCCGCAGCAGAAGAAGCAGAAAGAGATCAAGAAACAGCGTGAAGCCATGCAGAATGGTGATAAGATCGTCACTGCAGGAGGAATTCATGGTAAGATCAAGGAAATTAAGGAGAATACACTTCTGATAGAGGTTGCACCAGGCGTCAGCATCAAAGTTGACCGCGGTTCAGTATATCCGCTTGTTGACGACCAGCCAAAGGAGAAAAAGTAGAAACCCATAGGGATGGATACGCGACTCAAATCACTAAGGGAGAGATGGAAGGGAATCAGAAACTCCGTAGGGTTTCATAATTTCCTCCTCTTTCTTGCGTTTGTAGCGGTCGCGTCTCTATTCTGGCTGATTCTGTCGCTCAATGACAGTGTTACTCGAACCTTTGATATCCGTCTAAGGATTGATAATGTTCCGGATACTGTCACCTTCATTACTGACCCACCTGCCGAGTTTCATGTAACATTACGTGATAAAGGTACTAATTTGCTGAGAAACGGATTTGTGAAACGTCCGCAACTGGCAATAAATTTCCGGGATTTTGCGGATAAAGGGGTTTTCAGGTTTACCAGGACAGATATGAGTACTGCCCTGAAATCTACTTTCGGAAATTCGGCACAGATATTAGTTCAGTCGCTTGATTCTTTGAATCTTGTCTATACCACAAATAAGGGGAAAAGAGTCCCGATTGTAGTCAGGGCTGATCTGAAGGCCGCCCCGGGATGTGTTTTGGCAGATACCCCCGAACCATTGGAGAAAGCGGTGATGGTTTATTCTTCATCGGATATCCTTGACACTATCACCAGGGTGTATACTGAAAAGATTATGCGCAGAAATCTGTCGGAAACGACAGAAATCGCTGTGAAACTCCAGACTATAGCGCACGCCAAGATAACACCCGCAACAGTGAAGGTTAAGATTCCTGTGGAGCCTCTGGTTAAAAAGGAATCGATAACGACAGTTCATGCCGAGAATGTGCCTGATGGAGAGAGCTTGCTTCTTTTCCCCACACGCATTCAGATCACATATTATGTCCCGATGAGTCTTTTTAACAGTGATCTTGTTCCGGTTGACGTTTCGGTGGATTATATGGATCTGAAACGTACGGCAAATGACAAGATACCTGTGAGGATAAGGAGTGCGGCGGATTATGTCATAAGCCCGGAGCTGAGTGTAGATTCTGTTGAGTATACATTGGTAAAAGGTAGATGATGGGAAAAGCTCGCCTTATAGGTATCACCGGGGGAATCGGAGCTGGTAAAAGTGTAGTTTCCCGGATTCTAAGGCTCAAAGGATTTCCGGTCTATGATTGCGATTCGGAAGCGAAGCGTATAATGGCGGAGTCAGAGGAGATACGGTCGAACCTTATAAAACGTTTTGGTCAGGAGTGTCTGCGTAATGGTAAGGAATTAAACCGTGAGCTTATAGCATCGAGGATATTCAATGATTCAGATTCTCGAGAATGGCTGAATCATATGGTTCATTCAGCAGTTTCTCGGGATTTAAAAGAGTGGCATAAGGGAAACACCTCGATCGGTTTTGTCGAATCTGCGATCATGCATACTTCCGGGCTGGATATGCTGTGTGATAAGATTTGGCTTGTTGATGCCCCCGAAAATCTTCGTATGGATAGGGCCATGAACAGAGGTGGAATTACCGAAAGTGATCTCATCAGCAGGATGGAATCTCAAAAGAATGAGTTTGAGTCTTTGCCTTTTGAGAAAACGATAATAATTTATAATGATGGACGATCTTTACTCTTCCAGATCGATAAGGCTTTGGATTGAGTGGGGTTATGATTGCACATTAAGTAGTTGGTAAAAATTAATGAAGGAATAAAACGAAATTATTTTTGAGCAGGTTTTACTGCGGAGATAGGGAGAATACTCCGGTATGCGACTGCATGACAAGTCAGAAGATGCCCAAAATAACCAGTTTTATTGTTCAAGATTATCAACTACCATATAAGTGAGTTCTCAAAATTAGTTTATATTATCGTAAAAGTAAGTTAAACCTTAAAGCTAATGTGATTTTTGTTTTTGAACGATGCCTTTGTTCCTTTCGTTCAGTCGCATAGCCCGCTATGCTCCTTCTCTCAACAAACAAATCCATGCGCTCAAATTCCAAAAATCACAATTAGCTAATTTCTCAAACTTACTTATCAATTAAATTTTACCAACTACTTAAATAACACTTCAATATGTTAAAAGAGATACTTTCTATTACAGGCCGACCCGGTCTTTTCAAGATTATTTCTCAGGGTAAAGGGATCCTGATTGTGGAGGAATTAGGAAGCGGAAAACGTTTTCCGGCTCACGCACGTGACAAAGTCGTGTCGTTGGGAGATATAGCTATGTATACAGAATCGGGAGATACCCCCCTTGGCGAGATTCTAGATAAAGTTTATGCCAAGTATGAAGGTAAGGCTATAGATGTTAAGGAATTGATTGCATCCAAGGGTCTCCGTTCCGCTTTTGAGCAGGTTGTGGAGGATTACGATCGTGATCGAGTTTATGAGAATGATATCAAGAAGTTGTTTACTTGGTATAATATTCTAATCTCCAACGGATTCACAAAATTTGCAGAGGAGGAGAAAGAGGAAAATAAAACTGATGAGTAATTAAATTATTCACAATAAATAAGTTATAATCACTTCGGATTAAAATTTTTATTCCGAAGTGATTTTTTTATAAATTTATGTGACAAAATCGCAATTTCAGGCCTAATTGTAAAAAAGTAGGATGAAATGTTTGTAAGTACGTGTATCCTACAT
>CAZCJC010000069.1:0-11711 GCA_964499025.1 uncultured Sangeribacter sp. | reverse complement strand
GGAACGCAGAAGTAGTCGTTAAAGATGCAGAATTTCAGGTAATTGTTACTCGTATCTCTTAATGCCCCCTTCCGCTATGAGCATCATGGCGTCGAAGTATCGTTCTCTACTCATCATCGCGGAAAGTATGTATGTGTCTCAGAAGAAGGCTGTCAAACTTCTACGAGGAGAGAAGCGATTACAGAGACTTTTAGATGAAGGACGCATTAGATATGACAAGCCTTTCGGAGCAACAAACACGATGTGGAGATACAATCTCGCAGACGTAATAAAAAATGTTAAAGTTGATCACAGGCTCTCAGAAATCGACCCGGAACTCGTCTTTTCAGGCTTATGAATGATAAGATTAAAGCCAATGCTGTAAATGCTCCAGCCTTATCAAAATCTTATCAAAATTACGATATGCAAATAAAAGGAAATTAAAACTATGTCAGAAGAAAAATCTGCCCCGCCGGCTATCTACGCGGCTCTTGCCTCCATTATGGAGGAAACCAAAGCCATCGGGAAAACAGAGAGGAACCAGCAACAGAACTTCATGTTCCGAGGCATTGACAATGTAATGAATGAGCTTCATGGATTGTTTGCCAAGCACAAGGTTTTCATCCTCCCGGATGTCCTCAACTACGAAGTGTCCGAGAAAGTCACCAAAAGTGGCTCTATCATGTATTACACGAGGGCGAAGATATGCTTCCACTTCATGACGATTGATGGTAGTGAAGTAACCATCACCAATGTCGGGGAAGCTATGGACACGGGAGACAAGGGAATGAACAAGGCAATGAGCGTTGCTCTAAAGTATGCCCTTATGCAAATGCTCCTCATTCCTACTCAGGAGGAAAAAGACCCCGATTCCACTACGCCACCCGAAACCCGTCCGAAGACTATCGCAGAGATAGCAGACTCGCTTGACCCTGCAAAAGACGGACTTCTCAAAGAAGCATTGAATCGCATTGTCGGCGCCACCGACAAAGATTCTCTAATGAAAGTCTGGTCTGACTTCCCACAGCTCCAAACCAATCCGATGTTCTCCCAGTGTATGTCTTGTAGAAGAAAGGAGTTGAATCTATGAGTGAGAAGTCAAAGATTGAGTTGAAGCAGTCTGCGGTTATCTTCAACGAAGTAGATCATACCTATAATTATCTTGGCTCATTCCTGTCAGGAGTAACGAGCCTTCTCCACCGCACCCTCTTTGCAGATAAGTACAAAGGCATTTCGGCAGAGGTTCTTGCCAAAGCTGCCGCCTACGGACACAATATCCATGAACAGATTGAGCTTGTTGATACGCTTGGGGTTGAAAGCCAAACTCCGGCGGTTCAAGCATATCTGCAAATGAAGGAGGACCTTAACCTCACTACCCTCGCCAACGAGTACCTTGTATCAGATGAACAATACATCGCAAGTTCGATTGATATTGTCTTCGATGACCTCACCCTCGCTGACATCAAGACAACCTCCCGATTGGATATGGAATATCTATCGTGGCAGTTGTCGATGTACGCCTACCTGTTTGAAATGCAGAATCCCGGTCTTAAAGTTCCCAGACTGTTAGCGATATGGCTTCCCAAGCCTCAATATGGTAGGCCCAACATCATAGAAGTTCCCCGGAAGTCGAACGATGCACTGAAAGTGCTTATCGCGTGGGATAAATCAGTAACATCACCCTCTAACAGATAAACTAACAAAGAAGAAATCATGGCAAATCAAGTCATTGGCACGATTGTTTCAATCGGTCCTACTCAGAGCCTTACGGCAAGAAGTGGTAACGCTTTTCAGAAGCGTGACGTAGTAATCAGTGTTCGTCGTTACGACCCCAACACCGGAGAACCCTTAACAGACTGGGAGAACACTCCTAAACTCTCCTTCATGGGAGAGCGATGCAGAGACCTCGACCGATTCCAAGTCGGGCAGTCGGTCATCATCTCCTTCGACCTTCAGGGACGCAAGTATGAGAACGCCAACAAGGAAATAGACATCATCACCGAAGCCCGTCCGTATAAGATAGAGCTCTACGGACAGCGCCCGGCTCAACAGCCGATGCCCACAGCTCAGGCTGCCCCTGCCAACCCCTATCCTCAGCAACAGCCGCAGACTGCACAGGCACATCAGCCGGCACCACAGCAACAGCAATATGTTCAACCGCAACAGGGTTTCCAAGACCCGTTCCAAAGATCGTAAGTGAACGATGCTATATAACTGCTCCAACCCATTAGATAAGGCTAATTTTCTCGATAGAGCGAACCTGCTTGCAGAGAGAGGTGATGTCGTGGAGTTAAAGACTAAGAAGCAAAGGTCTTTGAAGCAATCTGCATATCTCCACTGTCTGTTTGACTATTTCGGATGTCAGTATGGAGAAGATGGCAATTATGTGAAGGAGGAGTATTTCAAGAAATTGGTTAATCCCGACATTTTTGTCTTGAATGAAGGGATTGACCGATTTACTGGAAAACCCAGAGTGCAGTTAAGGTCCACTGCTGACCTCACCACAGAGGAAATGTCTGTCTGCATAGATAGGTTCCGTAACTGGTCCTCAAAGGAAGCCGGAATCTATTTGCCGACGGCACAGGAAGGTGCCTTGTTGCGTCTGTGTGAAATCGAAATATCTAAAGCGCAGAGATATTTATGAAGTATCAGCTCAGAGATTATCAGCAGGAAGCCAGCGATGCAGCAGTCAGTTTCTTTCGTAATAACAACGATAGGAACGGACTGCTGATATTGCCTACTGGTGCCGGAAAGTCTCTTGTTATTGCGGATATAGCTTTCCGGCTCGGTGAGCCGATGCTTGTCTTACAGCCAAGCCGGGAAATACTCTCTCAGAATTATGGTAAGCTGAAAAGCTATGATGTAGAGGATTGTTCAATCTATTCTGCATCACTCAACAGCAAAGAGATAAGTAGGATAACCTTTGCTACCATCGGAAGCATCATGGCACACATTGATGATTTCGACCATTTCAAGTATATAATTGTAGATGAAGCTCATAATGTAAATGCCAGTCAAGGTCAGTATAAGGACTTCTTCGCAAAAGTAAAGCGTAAGATTCTCGGTCTGACGGCAACGCCTTACAGATTGAACTCCGCTCTGCAATATCTTGATAATGAAGGTAAGCAACATTTCCGTCCCAAAGATGAAGAAGGCTCTCAAAAATTTGATGAGAGGCTGCTAAATCGGGAGTTGAGGATGGAGACAAGGTGTGTGCTTAAATTCCTCACTCGTACCCGTCCGAGAATATTTCACGATGTAGTGTATCAGGTTGATATATCCACCCTTTTGGAGAGAGGCTATCTTGCAAAGGTTGAGTATTTTGATTTGTCAATCGTAGATCAATCTAACCTCAAACGGAACTCCACTGGTATGGACTTCGATGATAGGTCATTGTCGAGCGAGTTTAAGCAGACAGATTTCGGAAGGTACCTGCTTGATGTTGTGCATCGCCTGCTTCATCCTAAAAGAGGTGGTGCTCGTCGAGGTATCCTTGTTTTCGCCAAGTATATAGAGGAATGTGAAGCACTCCAAAAGCAACTGCCCTCATGTGCGGTTGTCACTGGCTCCACTCCAAAGAAAGAGCGGGATGAAATTCTTGATAATTTTAAGTCAGGATGTATTGATGTACTTGTAAATGTCGGAGTGCTTACGACGGGCTTCGATTATCCGGAACTTGATACGGTTGTCATGGCGCGCCCAACTATGTCGCTGGCTCTGTATTATCAGATACTCGGCCGAGGCATCCGTCCACATCCCTCCAAGAGTTCGACATGGTTTGTGGATTTATGTGGCAACATCAAAAGATTCGGACACGTCGAGGACCTTCATCTCGCTGAACCTAATCCCGGAGAGTATATCATCACAGGCAATACCGATGGTGGTATTCGCCAACTCACTAATGTTTATTTTTAGTATGGGTAAAAGTAGAACCGACAAATATAATAAGATGGTGCTTGATTCCATTGTTAGTGGTATTCCTCTGACAAAGGAGCAGTTCAAGAAAATTACTCACGCAAAGAAGTCTGAGGCAGAGATTCAGAAGGAATGTATTGACTGGTTCAAAGAACGCTATCCCCAGTTGTGGAGTGATGGCGTACTTTACCATATTCCTAATGAAGGAAAGCGTACGGGACGCAATGGGCGAAGCCTTGTTCTCACAGGTCTTGTATGTGGTGTCGCTGATTTGTGCCTTGCCATAGGTAGAAAAGGCTACCATGCAATGTATGTTGAGATGAAGAAAGATGGCACCTATCAGCGACCGTCACAGAAAAAGTGGCAAGCAGGTATCACCAAGCACGGCAACAAATATGTTGTTTGTCGTTCTCAGGAGGAATTTGCACAAATAGTTGAAGAATATCTATCTGATTAGTTATGAATCCCTGTGTAAAATTCTATCGCAACATCATTAACTGGAAATGGTTTAATGTAGCCGAGATGGTTCAGCTTATCATGTTCTATGTATGTAAAGCTGACCATGAGCCGTATAATGTTGATGGAGTTTATGTAGGGAAAGGTCAAGTGCTGATCACTCGGAAAGAGGTCTGTTCTACATTGAATATGACGGAGCAGACCTTCAGAACCTGTATGAAACGTTTGGTTGCTGATGGAAAGATTACCATAACAAACGATTTGTTCCGGAGTACCCTTGTAACTGTTCTTAATTATTCTCGCTATATTGATTGTAATGAAAGTTCCCACACTGTTGCTCCAATAAAAGAGTGCAGTTCTGCCATCTCGGAACCACATCATCTACAAGATGAAGTAAGTTCTGAATCATCTACACCGACATCATTATTCTGCGATGAAATACCGGCAGATAGTCTTATCCCTAATAAACCTAAGAAGAAACAGGAAGTAGATTGTGAATTTATTGTAAATCTATACCATGACCGTTGTCCCTCATTCCCACGAGTGATTAAATTGAGTGACAAAAGGAAGATGAAGGTTCGTGTCCGGTTTGAGGAGATGAATTTCAGCTACGAGACCCTGCAAGAAGTATTTGACAGATGTGAAGCCTCTCACTTTATGAGAGGAGATAATAATCACGGCTGGAGAGCTGACTTTGATTGGATTTTTGCCAATTCCCAAAATTGGGTCAAAGTGCTCGAAGGCAAGTATGACAACAGAACAACTCAATATCCAACAAATGAAACCAAACCGACCGATAGATATGTTAAGCGTCGGGGAGCTGACTCAGCAGCTCTTACATCGGAAGATTTTACCGACACGCTTTAGCATTGACCTTCCTATTGAGGAAGTCCAAAAAGCCTTGTATGCTTCCTATGAAGCAGAAGTCAGATTCCGTCGGCGAGAGCTAATTGCGGATGATGAAACGATTGATCACATCCGGATAGCCGCAGAATGGCTCAGAAATCCCCATGCCAAGTCAGGTTTTATGATGACAGGATTATATGGCAATGGTAAGACTACATTGCTCAAAGCAATGTGCAGTCTAATCAATTATCTGTATGATTCTGCCTGCTCCAATGATAGGAAACAGATTCGCATACTTAATGCAAAGGACATCGCTCGCATGGCGATTGATAAGAACCTTAGAGATTCTTATGAGAATCTGTTTTATGAGGAGTTACTTGCTATTGATGAGGTCGGGGAAGAACCGGCTGAATTGATTGTATATGGCATGGTATATACTCCACTCCGGGACCTGTTGGAAGAAAGGTATGCCCGCCAAAAGTTTACTATCATCACGACCAATCTTGTTCAGAATCCCGAAAAGCAACTGTTTCAGATACGAGACCACTATGGGGAACGAGTTGTAGATCGCTTCCGCGAGATGATGAAGATTCTCCCATTCAAGAATGACTCATACCGACCGGTCCAACATCGTAATAAACTTGTATCCGCAGTAGCTTCAAATTAAATAAGATTTCAGTAAAAAAATAAGCGTAATATCTTAAAAATAAATGAGTTATGATTTTCGCATATCAAACTTATTGACTATCTTTACAATATAAAATCAGAAAATAACCTCTTAATAGTCAAGAAGATGAAAGCAAAAATCAAAGAACTTGAAGCCCTCCTCGCAAAAGCTCAGGAACTCGCAGGAGAAATAGCAGTTGAAGCATCTGACAAAGCCTCTGCTGCAAAGATGAAATATCGTTCTCTCCGTCACACGGGCAAAGATGATGAAGAAGATGCAGCTTTTGAGGAGTACAACAAACTCCGTATGACCAAGTTCTCAGCAGAGAGCCTTGAAAACAGCCTCAAAGGTCATCTCGAAAGCTATAACGGACTATTTGTATAATCAGCAATGAAAAAGATAAGATTAAAAGTAAAGAGTGCTCGACAGGATACTTGGAGAAGAAGTGGAAGTACAAGTGACACGCGAAATCTCCGAAAGTCTTGCACTCGCCCTCATCTCCGAATTAGGGGATGCAGATCAGATAAAGAATACTGGAAGCAATTGAGAAAGGAGAAAACAATGGATAAAATTCAGATACCTGTTATCTATCCCTCAACTCTTACCGAGGAGCAACGGAAGATAATCAAAGCAATGTTTCATCATTATGAAAAGAGAATGTATAAGGATAGTCCGAATGATGTTGTAGGAAGTATCGCAGAGGGTCATGTAGATGCTTTTACCTGGTTATTTGGTGATGACTTTTTTGAGAATGAACAAGGTAAACAATAAAAAGAATTATCAAGTTCCGAGCAAGTGCAAATGGTTTGTTCGCAAGAAAGCCTATTGCTCTTTTGACCCAATTGTGGCGAATAGCAGGACTGTGTACTTTAAGCCATGTTCTCTTTGTTCGCCTAAAGTGTTTTCGTGTAAGAATTTTAAACAGAAAGGAGAATGACAACGAAAGCGAAAGTTAAAGCAACTGGCGAGATAGTTGAAGTTGAGTGTAAATTCGGTGGAATTTATTCTGCAAATAATGGAAAGCGTTACTGGGGTGTAGACCTTGACTTCAACATCTCCACTCCCGAAAAGGCGGTGATTGAGGGATATGTAGCGAGAGACAGAAATGGTGATTTATCACTCTATCGAACTTATCCCGAAAGACAAGAGAATTTTGGCTATTGGAGGGATGGAGATGGTGAGAGTAAGTTACCCCAAGAATCTTTCCCCTCAATCACATGGGAGTCCGAACCCCAGCGCGTGAAAATCGAAATAACCCTAATTGACGAGAAAGGAGAATAATATGGCAAAGGTATATGAACGCTTACAAAAGCAATTGAATGAGTTTGAGAATAAGCAAGACGCTGAAGATTGTATCAAAATATATGATAAATTAAATGAATTAAATAGCGGTCATGTTTGGGAATCAGAATTGCGTGTTTTAGTATGGTTTTCATTGCACGGAAAATTTCCGAATTGTACTAAAATTTATCGACCAACTAAAATAGGAAAAATATTTTTGAAAGGGTTGAACGTGAACAACTAAAGCAGATAGAAAAAGGAGAATGATATGGCATGGTTAGCAAAAGACAAAGACGGTATGGAATGGGTATATCCATCCGAACCGGGTAGATTTTATGATGAATCACTTGGAGAGTGGGATAGAACGGATGATGGTAATAGACCCGTCAAACTTCCCTCCGGCTCAATCGCCAAACTTATAGGCAGAGAACTTACGTAGGATGATAAACCAGTTGAACTGACATGAGAAGTGCGACAGTCATACATCTTTGGAGTGCAGGAATGGAGAGGTATCTCGGAAACATAATGCTGAATCATTCTATTTGCTATATCTCTGAGGATGAATTAAAAGATATATTTTCCACTCATCCCGCAAAGGACAAGGTGAAATATGTAACTTTTGAACATGTAAAAGATTACCACCCGAATTAGTTATGACAGTTTTATCAGAAACAAGACCGGTTGCTCGCAAGACTCATTATTGTGATTTTTGTGGTGGAATAATCGCCAAAGGTCAAAAGTACCTCAAACAGGTCAATATCATTGACGGAGACTTCGGAGTATGGAAGTGCCATGAAGAATGTCAAGATGTTGCACATCAGCTCGGAATGTATGAGGATTGCGACCCGGATTATGGTATCAATGATGAAATCTTTGTTGATGAGATAAACAACTATATTCACGATGTTCATTTTGATAAAACCACAAGGGATATAGAAGCAGACTGGCAAGACCTTACCACACATCAACAAGTGTTGAAAATCCAAAAAGAACTCGAAGATGAAAAGAAGATTAACGAAGGAACAGTCAGCACATCTCATTGAGCTTGGTGTCAATCCGGCTAAGGCGAGCGAGATAGAGGAGTATTAGAGCGTTCCGGACATGGAGATGATGATTCGGACATATCTGGGATGAAATCGCCTCTCAAAGATCAAGAGCGCTTCCACATCAACCCTCAGCTCCATGTAATAGAGCAAAGTAATTCAGAGGACATTGTTCTCTGCGGATTCAGCAGTTAATCTGCTCATATGCAAATAAAGTTTCCTCTCTCACAAAGAACCTAAAATCAAAGAAGATGAGTAATCAAGTTTCACGTCCTTTTCAGGACACCATTAAAGCCTATCTCGACAAGAGAGCTCAGGAAGATGCCCTTTTCGCAAAATCTTATGCGAAAGATGGTAAGAGCATCGAAGAATGTTGTAGCTACATCATTCAGGAAGTAAAGAACATGAAGGTCGCCGGTCTGTCAGATGATGAAGTATATGGACTTGCTGTCCACTACTACGATGAAGATAATCTCGGTGAAATCAAGGCTTCCAACTGTAAGGTTGTAGTCAATCATGCCGTAGAACTTACGGAAGAAGAAAAGGCACAGGCTCGGAAAGACGCCATCGCCCAGTATCAGAAGGAGGAGTTGCAGAAGCTCAGAGTCTCCGAGAAAGAAAAGGAGGAGAAGTCAAAGAAGGCTACGGCTAAATCTCAATCCAAGTCTGCGGCTGAAAAAGTAATAGAAAGTCCATCTTTATTCGATTTTGGAGATGAAACCGAGGAATAAGAAGGAGGAAGCCATAGTTCAGCTATCGGGGAAGTTGCCACCTTTGAATTCCCATCAGATTGAGTATGCCAAGAACCACATATTCCCAATGCTTGCCTATCGTAATAAAGTCAGTGGCTGGTGTACTCACTGCGGGTCAGATTTGAAGTATGAACGAAATAGCAAAGCCAAGTATGTTATCTGTCCCCACTGCGGTAAGCGCCTCCAGATAGAGTGCAATAAGGAAAGGAAATATAAGTTCAATGCGTATTTTACTGTTGTCACCACCATAGGTGGCTATCAGGTAGTACGTCATTTCTTCTGCTCTAAGAAAATCCGAAAACACACATCTCCGGAGTATGAGATAGATGAAGTAGTTCAGAACTGGATAAGTGAGAATGGTAAAGAGACGATTATTGCCCGTTCTACAATTTCGTTCACCCAGTTTTATGACTACTGGAATTTGTATAGCGATTTATCAATCAAGAACAGGGGAGGCTATTATTCCATGAATGGCACTCGCTACGATATAGACAATACTGTTATTTATCCTCATGTAAGTTTGTTGAAGAAAGTACGGCGTAATGGTCTGAAATCGCTAAAAGAATATGATTTTGTCCCAGCAAACCGGCTCCTCTCATTCCTTCTTTCCGATAGGGAAACCGAAGTTTTAGTCAAGCACAATCAGAAGTCTCTACTTGCACACAAGATACGTACAAGCTATCGTAATAATGTCGAGCCTTTGAAGCACTCCGAAGCTATCAGAATCGCTTGCCGCCATAAATATATTGTAAATGACGCAACCCTATGGCTTGACTATGTAAGCCTATTGGAACATTTCGGACTTGATGTTCACAATCCCCACTATGTATGTCCTCTTGACTTGCACGAAGCTCACGCCCGGCTCCTTACCCGGAAGAATCGGGAAGATGCCAAGAAAGAGAAAGAGAAATTGATTGAAGAAGCCAAGCAGTATGAAGCATCATACCAAATTGCAAAGGCTCCGTTCTTCGGCATCGTGTTCGGAAATGAAAATATAGTGATCACTGTCGTTCAGTCAGTAGCAGAAATGGCTACCGAAGGAGCCGAGATGCACCACTGCGTTTTCAGCATGAAGTATTTCAATAAGGAGAAATCCCTCATCCTGTCCGCTAAGGATAAGAAGGGGAACAGGATTGAGACAATCGAGGTCAATCTTGACACCTTCAAAGTTGTTCAGAGTAGAGGCGTTTGTAATAAGAACTCAGCATATCACGACCAAATTGTCAAGTTAGTTGAGGATAATATGCACCTCATAAGAAAAGTGGCATAAGTTATTTACATTTAGGATATTATGTGTGATTTTTCTTTGTCGTTTTCAAGATTTTTTGTAACTTTGAATACTGAAACAGAGGTTCTTAACTCACGCCGAAAAGATGAAAAAGGTTAAAGTTTTCACCGGCTCTGACATTCCGTTCTGTTCACCCTCTCATCCCTACGCTGTCGCTGTTCAGATCAAGCGCATAGTGGACCGGATAGCAGACAGCTCAGATAAAGAATTTGAGTTTAACTGCAACTCGGAAGAAGGGATAGAGATGTTCGAGCAATATGGCCGTAAGATAAAAGGACTGAAAGTTCAGTATTACATCAACTCGAAGCCCGCCTCTTATCAGGAAGTTCTTGATGATTTAGGTCGGGGACGGAAATTTTTAACGGAGACCCTTCTCCAATATGCAAATAAAGATGCCAAAGTCAAATGAAATATTCCCTGCGCCATACACCACCGATGGAGTGTATGTATATGACGCCAACAATCAGATGTGTCTGATGGCTGGTGACTGCGCCAATTACCCGGAAGAAATGCTCTCTCGCATCTGCGAAATCCTCAATGGTACAGCACCCACCAAAGGAAATTCCGGCGTGGGAGTAGATGGACCTTATATCTACCTCAACGGAGATTTGTTGCTTGTGGTAAGAGGCTGGGGCTATCTTACCGGCACTGGCGGACTTCACCTCGACAATGAAGAAGCCGCAAAGATACAGGATGACTTCGCTCTATTCGTCGTAACTTGTCTAAGGGGAGAAAGCTAACCCCAATCCCCAAAAAATCGCAAATAAAGTTTATACCAAAAGAAAGATGAAAAAGAAAAAATTCCATACTGTTAGTAGAAGCAAGCTCGCCATCGCTTTCTACTATCTCCAGTTGGCGGTGATGTCGCCAATCCTCATCCCCGTCGGAGTGCTTTACTGTATCTCTGACTTCGTTCTCACTGGCTGGGGAAAATACAAGGACTTCTATCTCAAAAAGACACTCCACCGCTGATATGAACTGGCAGGAACTCACTCCGGCGCAGCATTCGGACGATGATCTGAAACTGCTCCGCATCACGACTAAGAACGGCCGTCAAATCTACGAGACTGGAGTAGTAGATACAGAAGGAGAAATCTGGCACCACTCGGATTCGCCTGCTTTTCCCTCACGCTACCTCGGGAATATCTCACAGCACAAAGCTGTTCACTTCGTATCCATCAACAAGATTTCAGACCCGGCCCAATAGTATGAAACTGAAAAGACCTCGGATAAATGAAGTAAAGCCTCGCCGAGATAAAGCAGAAATACTTTGTTCCGGCTATCTCTGTCCGTTGGCTGAAAGTTGTCATAGATTTAGAAAGGCTTCCAACTGGTTTCGTAAGATGTCAGCTTCAGGAGATTCTGTCAATCACAATGTAGTCTTTCAATCTCCCACTTTCAACGAAGTAACCGGGAAGTGTGTCTATTTCGGGTCAATGTAAAAAACCGGTTGTGAATAGAAGAAGAAAAATAATTA
Source organism: uncultured Sangeribacter sp. (assembly GCA_964499025.1). Lineage (GTDB taxonomy): Bacteria > Bacteroidota > Bacteroidia > Bacteroidales > Muribaculaceae > Lepagella. The sequence continues at coordinate 7 of CAZCJC010000069.1, read as the reverse complement.
ACTTTGC
>CAZCJC010000068.1:0-13576 GCA_964499025.1 uncultured Sangeribacter sp. | reverse complement strand
ATTAATTATTAATTATTAATTATTAATTATTAACTATTAACTATTAACTATTAACCATTAACTATTAACCATTAACTATTAACTATTAAAACATTCCCTCATGCATCAGCCACATTCCTACACAAAGGCCGAGCGAGAGGCAGCATAATATCACGATGGCATTCATCAGTCGCCCGAAGGCGCAGATGTAATGCCGGTCAATCATATCACAAAAAGAGTTGATAAAAGGAATTCCCGGAACAAGGTAAAGCACACTCGTTCCGACCGCAACGCCTGGTGTAGCCCCTGGAAAGAGGAGCACTCCTCCTGCAGCTGTAAGAGTTGATACCAGAGAACAGAGCAACACTATCAACCTGAAATCCACATGAAGGCGGCCAAGAAGATGTTTGAGGGAGAATCCCAGCAAGGTTGCTGCAAAAACTATACCCATCGCTGAAAAATCTCCATTGAAGAGGCGACAGAACGCGGCATTCGCACAAGCCACAAGGGGAAGAACAAACTTAAAATCAAGACCCTTGAACCGTGCGATCTTCTCAACGCGCCTCTTGGCCTCCTGGAAATCTATCTGGCCATCTGCCAGTTCCCAACTCAGTTTACTCAGCAATGCGATCTTTTTGAAATTGATCGGCATCTCCCTTATGGCCGACACTGAAGTAGCCGATTCTCCGGTTCGGTCGTCAAATATGGTAAGATGAATATGTCGAGGCATGATGGAGATTGCAATACGCATACCCAGACGCGCTGCCATCCTTATCACATTCTTCTCCATGCGGATGCAGGTAGCGCCCGACCCGAAAAGGAGCACGGAATATTCTGAAAGAAATTCGCACACTTCTGCAGCACAATGGCAATTGCCCGAAAGTTCATCGGGCATCATCGGGTAATCCCCTCCGGCCTCAGATGTGATGATCGATCTCACGCCACTCATCAGCAGAACTCTCTACACCCATATCAGAAGCGGCGAGACTGCTGCTTCATCTGGCGCATCATCTTCATAGGATTCTTCATGGATGTAGCCATCTTCATCACCTTGCGGGTATCTTCGAACTGTTTCAGAAGCTTATTCACCTCCTGAAGCGATGTCCCGGAACCCTTGGCTATTCTTTGACGACGCGTACCCTTGATGATTTCGGGATTATGACGCTCATAGGGGGTCATGGAATAAATGATAGCCTCAATTCCCTTGAACGCATCATTATCGATATCCACATCCTTTATAGCTTTCCCTACACCCGGAATCATGGCAGCAAGATCCTTGATGTTACCCATCTTCTTTATCTGCTGGATCTGCTTCAGGAAGTCATCGAAATCAAATTTATTTTTCTTGATCTTCTCCTGAAGACGTTCAGCCTCTTTCTGGTCGTAAACCTCCTGAGCACGTTTGGCGAGCTCAACAATATCGCCCATGCCGAGGATTCGGCTTGCCATACCTTCCGGATTGAATTCCTGGATATCCTCCAGTTTTTCACCCGTGCCCACATATTTGATAGGTTTATCTACCACCGAACGGATAGAAAGCGCCGCTCCACCTCGTGTATCACCATCGAGTTTGGTTAGCACAACTCCATCGAAGTCAAGACGTTCATTGAAAGTACGGGCTGTATTTACGGCATCCTGACCGGTCATGGAGTCCACGACAAAAAGTGTCTCCTGAGGCTTGATGGCTTTCTTTATGCGCTCGATCTCATCCATCATCTCCTCATCCACGGCAAGACGGCCGGCAGTGTCGACAATCACAAGGTCATAATGCTTATCCTTAGCCTCGGAAATAGCATTGAGCGCGATCTGTACAGGATCCTTGCTATCCTCTTCAGTGTAGACAGGCACGTCGATGCTCTCGGCCAGCACGCGTAACTGCTCACGCGCAGCCGGACGATACACGTCGGCTCCCACAAGCAGAGGGCGCTTACCTTTGCTCGATTTGAGCTTACGAGCCAACTTGCCGGCAAAGGTGGTCTTACCTGCACCCTGAAGACCCGACATGAGGATCACGGTAGGATTCCCCGAAAGATCAAGAGGAGCCTCAACCCCACCCATCAGGGCAGTAAGTTCATCATGCACAATCTTTACCATCAACTCCTTAGGCTTGAGGGCATTGATCACATTCTGACCCATTGCCTTCTGCTTAACAGTATCCGTAAAGGTCTTGGCCACCTTATAGTTGACGTCGGCATCAAGCAACGCCCGACGCACATCCTTGAGGGTTTCAGCCACATTGATCTCGGTGATACGGCCCTCACCCTTCAATATTTTGAACGAACGCTCAAGGCGCTCAGAAAGATTCTTAAACATAATTATCCAAGCAAGATATTTAATTTATAAGTAGTTGGTTAAAATTAATGAACAAATAAAACTACGTTATTTTTGAGCAGGTTTTGCTACGGGGCATACCTTCGTATGCCACTGAATGACAAGGCAAATGATGCCTAAAAGAACCAGTTTATAGTTCAAGATTATCAACTACCATATGTAGATTAATTTTTATCAACTACTTATTGAATTGCAAACCTCCTAAAGCCGATTGGTAGCGGTATCCGGGAAAATCACTACCGGCTTCCAGTCTTTTGCTTCCTCGGGAGTTACCTGAGCATACGTCATGATGATCACAACATCTCCGGGCTGAGCCTTCCGGGCTGCTGCGCCGTTTAGACAGATAACCCCGCTGTCGGCCTCCCCTTCGATCACATAAGTATCGAAACGCTCACCATTGTTATTATTGACAATCCATACGCGCTGACCCGGAAGAATATCCGCAGCCTTGAGCAATGAGGCATCAATCGTAATACTCCCTATATAATTCAGATTCGCCTCAGTCACGGTGACGCGGTGAATCTTAGATTTCATCATCTCTATCAACATCGTTCTTCTATTTCTTTCCGGAATCATTTTCCCGGCTCACGATAAACTATATTGTCGATCAAGCGAACCTCTCCGCAGTAGACCGTAATACATCCAACAATCCAGGGACTCTCTTCCCATTCCTCGACAGGCAGAAGAGTCCGGCCGTCGACGATCTCGAAATACTCCACCTTCATGAAAGGCACGGCATCAATCCGCTCCACCACCGTGTCGTGAGTAGCTCTCACGCTATGATCGCGCGAATAGTCAACGCTATAAGCGAGGGCTTTATGAATCTCCGGCGCCACGGCGCGCTGCTCGGGAGTGAGAAGGGCGTTACGGCTCGACAGCGCCAAACCATCATCTCCTCTTTTTATCGGACAAGCCACGATATCCACATTTATTCCTTCACTTTCCACCATATTCCGGATCACGGCAATCTGCTGAAAATCCTTCTCGCCGAAATATGCACGGTCAGGACGGCATAGGCGGAAGAGAAGACTCACCACCTGAGCCACACCCTGGAAGTGACCCGGACGGAATTTACCCTCCATCACCTCTGCAGCTGTGCCCAGTGAGAATTCCTTATGCGGCTGAGCCTCCGGCCCTCCCGGATACATCTCCTCCACAGTGGGCGCGAAAACAGCTGTCACCCCTGCGCGGGCAAGCATCTTGAAATCATCCTCCTCCTTGCGCGGATAAGTGGCAAGGTCTGTGGGATTGTTAAATTGGGTAGGATTCACAAACACACTCGCTATGACACAGGGATTCTCTTTTACAGCCCTCTCTACAAGCGAGAGATGCCCCTCATGAAGAGCTCCCATCGTCGGAACAAGTCCGATGAAATTTCCCTTCGCCTTCTGTTGCTCCACAAATTCAAGCAGCTCGGCAACCTTTCTGATAATTATCATTTTCAAAATTTATCCCGACTCCGCTCCCTTGTCAGGAAAGTCCGGAAATCGGAGGTTATTTCAACCTGCAAAATTAATCAAAACTTACAATAATCTGACTCCCATACCTCAAAAAATACCTCCTGATATACGTTTTCACACTTTTTAAGGTGTAAACACCCCTCTGATAGGGGTCAAAAATCCTTTATCTCAATTTTTTTTATTAACTTTGCACCGGCTTAGAGCATACAGACATCACCGCTCTGCGGGTGCTCCCGGCTTACATTAATTTTATGGCAAAACAACGCATCCTCTACGTCTCTCCCGAAATAGCACCGTATATCCCTGATTCAGAGATTTCTCGTCTCGGCCGCAATCTCCCCACCGCTATGAACTCAAAGAAATATGAGGTGAGGACTTTCATGCCCGATCTCGGATCGGTAAACGAGCGCCGTAACCAATTGCATGAGGTGATAAGACTCAGCGGAATCAACATCACCATCAGCGATGCCGATCACCCCCTGATCGTAAAGGTCGCATCCATGCAACCATCAAGAATCCAGGTTTATTTCATTGATAACGACGATTATTTCCAGAAACTTGATGAAGATGCCGATGCTGTAGGATCCAACAGAGAGGATAATGACGAGAGAATCATTTTCTTCTCAAGAGGCACCATCGACACCGCCAGGAAACTTCGTTGGGAGCCCGATCTGCTCCACACTTCCGGATGGATAGCCGCATTCGTTCCCCTATACGTCAAAAGGGTATTTTCCGATGGGTCATCTTTCAAAGATACGAAAGTGATATATTCGGTGCTTGATGAAGCCCCGATCGCCCCGATCGCCCCCGACTTCCTCGACAAGCTAAAAGCTGACGGAATCCAGGAGGACGACCTGAAAGATTTCCGCAATATGCCGTCCGATCTCAACACCCTGCACAAGATGGGCATTGCCTATTCAGATGCTGTGGTATTCAATAACCGCACTCCCGATCCCGATCTGCTTGAATATGCTCGCAACGCAGGTTGCCCCGTGCTCATCCTCAACCCCGAGGAGGAAAATGCGGAAAAATATCATGAATTCTATCAATCTCTCCTTTCATAATAATCTCTCCTCATTTTAAACACGGAATCTTCACAGATTCAGATTCAACACACAATGAACATCAAATCAATTTGCGCGACTCTCGCGATAGCGTTCACTTCGGGCGCCCTCCTCTCCTCCTGCGATGACGACGTCAGCCAGATCGGCCAGTCCCTCACAACAGGGGAAGTTACCATTATCCTTGATTCAATCCAGACAAAGATAGAAGCTTCCACTATCTGGGAGAGCAACTTCGATGCCCGTACTCAGACAAAAATGCTCGGCAGGATAAATATTCCCGAATACGGAAGCCTCAGCTGCTCATTCGTATCCCAGCTGATGCCCGCAACAAAGATGAATATTCCGGATTCAATCACGGTCAACGATGTGGATTCCATGCGAATGGTGCTCACTGTGCCCCGAGGCTCACTTACCGGAGACTCACTTGCTCCGCAGCAGCTGAAAGTCTACAGGCTTACCAAGCAGCTTCCGGCCGGCATCTCCAATGATTTCGATCCGGATGGTTATTACGATCCCTCCTCGCCTCTTGGAGTGAAGAGTTATACCCTTTCCGCAATCGCAATGAGTGATTCACTCTTCAAATTGCAGAAGAATATCGCGATTCCGATCAAGATGCCCGATGCCATGGCCAAGGATGTCTTCAATGCCTACAGGAATACTCCCGATATGTTCGCGTGGCCCGCAACATTCGCCCAGTATTTCCCGGGCGTATATGTTGAACAGAACTTCGGAAACGGATGTATCGGTCTGATCTCAGCACTCCGTCTCTATGCCTACTGGCACTACATGAAGCAGGTTTATCAGAAGAACGAGGAGACTGATAAATATGAATATGTATCGGTCCTCACACGCGATTCCGTGTGCCTCTTCTCATCCCAGCCCGAGGTTCTTTCAAGCAACATTATCTCCTATAAGGTGTCCGACTATCTCAAAGAGCTTGTTGAAAGCGGAAGATCCATCATAACTACCCCTGGCGGTTACCATGTCAACATCAAGTTCCCGGCTCAGGAGTTAATCGACAAATACAGCAAGGATCTGTATAAGCAGGCTGTGGTTTCACGTCTCACCTTTGAGATTCCCGCCACTGCTGTCAGAAATGATTACAATCTCGGTGTGGCTCCCCACATGTTGCTTATAAAGGCATCCGAAAGAGAATCTTTCTTCCGCGAGAATAAGATTCCGGATAACAAGACATCTTTCTACGCAGCCTATGATTCTGAGACAGGTCGCTATAGGTTCGGCAGTATGCGTGATTATATCCTGGACCTTATCGAGAGCGGCAAGCCGGTGGCTCCGGAAGACATGGAGTTCTCGCTCGTGCCTGTAATTGTCACTACTGAAGATGTTCAGGGTTACAGTTCATCCACCACATATGTCACCGCATGTTCGGAGTATATCGGGCGACCGACCCTGACCCAACTCGATACCGATCACGCAACAATCGTGTTCTCATTCTCCAAACAGGAACTTAAATAACCTGGAACGACAGATAATCCCGCATGAACTTCTCCCTACTGCTTTTCAGCCTACTCTCATTTATCACAGGAGCCTCCTCACCCGGAGAGCCGGCTCAGGCAGAACTCCTTTTCGTGGGAGATGCCATGCAACATCAGGCTCAGCTTGACAGGGCAAAGGAGTTGGGGGGAGCCGGCGGATACGACTATTCCGGGTGCTTTACTCTTATCGCCCCGGAAATAACTGCCGCAGATTACGCGGTGTGCAATCTTGAGGTGCCTCTCGGCGGAGGCCCGGGATATACCGGTTATCCTTGCTTCTCGGCCCCGGATTCTTATGCCGTGGCTCTTAAGGATGCCGGATTTGATCTTTTCCTGACAGCAAACAACCATTGCCTCGACCGACGTGACAAAGCGGCCCGGAGAACACTCCAGGCCCTCGATTCAATTGGTGTTGACCACATAGGCACCTACCATGATGCTGAGGCTAGAAAAAAGCAGGTGCCTTTTATAAAAGATATCAAGGGATTCAAGATAGGATTCCTCAATTATACCTACGGCACAAACGGAATTCCTCCGCAGGACGGGATAGAAATTGCGATGATCGATCGCGACCGCATGGCCGAAGAGATCCGTAAGACCCGGGAGGCGGGAGCGGAAATAGTAGTGGTCACAATCCACTGGGGTGTGGAATATGTGCTTCTGCCTAACCGCAACCAGGAAAGCATTGCCGATTTCCTCGTGAATCAAGGAGTTGATCTTATCATCGGAGGGCATCCGCACGTGATCCAGCCCATGAAGGTGGTAAGGAATGAGAAGGAGGATAAGGATGTGCTCCTTGTGTATTCTCTTGGCAACTTCATTTCAAACATGAAGACAGCCGACACCAGAGGAGGAGCCCTGGTGCGCGCAACTATCCGGCGTGATCAGGATGGAAAAGCTAAATTCAAGGAGGCTTCCTACGATACATTCTTCTCAGCAAAGCCGGCCGGAGGAAAGACAAATTTCACCGTTATCCCATCATGGATGCCTGAAAGGATTCCGGCTGCCCAGAAAGCACATTGGGAACTCTTCGACCGTGGAGCCCAACGCATTTTCAATACCCATAACGTAAACGTACCACGTAAACATAAATGATTCAGACCAACAATCTCTGCATGCAGTTTGGCAAACGCGTGCTCTTTCAGGATGTAAATCTCACCTTTAACCGTGGCAATTGCTACGGAATCATCGGCGCAAACGGAGCCGGGAAATCCACTTTGATGAAAATTCTTTCGGGTGAACTTTCCCCTACCCACGGCTCTGTCACTTTCGGACCGGGCGAACGTCTGTCGGTCCTTTCTCAGGATCACTTTGCATATGATGAATGCACAGTTATCGAAACTGTGCTGAGAGGCCATACGGTGCTATGGGACATCATGCAGGAGAAAGATGCAATCTACGCAAAACCAGATTTCTCTGACGAGGATGGGATTAAGGCTGCCGAACTTGAGGAGAAATTCGCCGAACTTGAGGGATGGAATGCCGAAAGCGATGCGGCCGCCCTTCTCAGCGGACTCGGCATCAAGGAAGACCGTCACTACATGCTCATGAAGGATATGAGCGCCAATGAAAAGGTCAGGGTGCTTCTGGCTAAGGCTCTCTTTGGAAATCCCGACAATCTGCTTCTTGACGAGCCTACCAACGACCTTGACCTCGAAACAGTGTCCTGGCTTGAAAACTACCTTGCCAATTTTGAGAATACGGTGCTTGTCGTAAGCCACGACCGCCACTTCCTCAATGCGGTTTCCACCCATACCCTTGATATTGATTACAATAAGATATCACTCTTTGCCGGCAACTATGATTTCTGGTATCAGTCATCACAGCTGGCCCTCCGACAGCAGCAGGCTGCCAATAAAAAGGCTGAAGAGAAACGCAAGGAACTTCTCGAATTTATCCAGAGGTTTAGTGCTAATGTGGCAAAAAGCAAACAGACCACAAGCCGTAAGAAGATGCTTGAGAAACTCAATGTTGAGGAGATTCAACCCTCTTCACGCAGGTATCCGGGGATTATCTTTACCCCCAACCGCGAGGTGGGTAACAAGATACTTGAGGTCAAGGGACTCGCTGCCACAGTTGATGGCGAGACACTATTCTCTGATGTGAATTTCCAGATTGAGAAAGGAGATAAGGTTGCTTTCCTGAGCCGCGACCCGAGGGCTATGACTGCTCTGTTTGAAATAATAATGGGTAACCGCAAACCGGATGCAGGGGAATACGACTGGGGACAAACTATCACCACAGCTTATCTCCCGCTTGACAACAGCGCATTCTTTGAATCCGACCTAAACCTTGTCGACTGGCTGTGCCAATACAGTTCCGATTCCTCTGAAATATATCTGAAGGGATTTCTCGGGAAGATGCTCTTCAGCGGAGAGGAGGTGCTTAAGAAAGCAAGCGTGCTTTCAGGTGGAGAGAAAATAAGATGTATGATTGCAAGAATGATGCTAACCGATGCAAACACTCTTGTGCTTGATTCCCCTACCAACCATCTCGATCTCGAATCTATTCAGGCTTTCAACAACACCCTTCAAAATTTCAAGGGGGTGATTCTCATGTCATCACACGACCATGAGTTTATCCAGACAGTCTGCAACCGTATCATAGAGCTAACACCAAATGGAATCATCGATAAGATGATGGATTACGATGATTATATAGTGGATGAGAAAGTTGCCGCAGCCCGCGAGAGACTTTACTCTTGATTCACGGCATTACGCGAGTAGCTGTCAAGACTCTACTATTTAAGAATCTCTATGTTTACTGTTTAATATGAACAGCTACTTAAGGCAGCGAATCATAAAATTTTTACCTCCAGGGGCGGTTTTGAGCAGCCGCTTTTTGCAAGTCAAGGAGGGAGCAATCTTCCGATTGTGACCGACGCGACTTGGCAAAAAGCGGCGCTCAAAACCGGACTAAGGTAATTATTATGCTTTTCCGACTCCGTTTACGGATTTTCTTATATTTAAGTCCACAAGAATCCTGAGCACCTCACTCAGATTGGTTCTTTCATTCCACGCCCGGAAATGATAATAGACAGTAGTGGCAGGAGGATATCCAGGTGGAAGTCGTTTCCATTGGCATCCTGTGACGGCCACGTAGGAGATGGCTTCAAGAATATCAAAAGGATTATGCTTGCGAAGTGGCCTGCGCAAGGGTTCGAATATGGCTCTTGGCAATAGCTTCTGAGTCTCTGTCAGAATGGGGAGATACAATAAAGTCTTTTTTATTTAAGTGTTATTCAATTCTGAGACCCGGGATGGTTAGGAAAAGTTAAGGAAATTAAAAAAAGAGATATCCTTATTCTTCTTTATGGAAAGTGATTGAATACCTTATGGCCGCAGGCTTGGACGCTTTTTGCACTTGACTTTCAGTCACAACCGAAAGGTTGCTCCTTTCAGTCAAGCACAAAAATCGTCTCAAGCCTGCGACCCCTGGAGGCAAAAATTTTATGATTCGCTGCCTAAGAATTTTATATAACACAGAGAGGCACGGTAAACAATTACCGTGCCTCTCTGTGTTATATAAGTAGTTGGAGAATTTAATTACCACTATGAAAAAAATATATCTGCTATCAGCATTAGCTATATTCGCCGCATCCTGCAGCGACAATAAAAATGAGAACCTCCCCTCTTTGGAAAGTAAAACCTATTCCGGCCTCTCTGAATTAAATCTCACTTATAATGGAAGCCCGATGGTTGGAAAAGAAGCTACTTTTCAGGGAGGTGCAACCTCATCGCTTCTTTTTGACTCAAAGGTTGACCTCTCCGCATTCTCCGAGACGTTAAAGGGACTTCCGGCCATCCCAGGCCCGGGAATTTTACCCGGTTCTCCAACCTTGGAGCTGACTCTGCCTTTACAAGCCAACGGTGACAAATACTCATTTGCCGGATCCGGAGAGACTGATTATGTCACATATGGTTTTGCTGGTGATATCACCGGCAGTAAACTAAATTTCGCCCTCCGGAATGTGAAACTTAAAGACCTCTCCCTCGCCGGAGGAGTATGGAAACCGGCTCCGATCTCTTCAGGCTCGCAACCATCGTCACCTTTCCATATCGTTTGGGAAACGTCTCAACCGGGACTGCTTGAATTCTTCGACGGGGAAATGGAAGATCTCTTGAAACTTCTGGTGAATCTACCTATTATTCCTGTTTATCACAACACCGCCTACATGACCCCGGCTCAGGTTGTTTCAAGCGGACTTCAGACAATCTGCTTCAATCCTGACGGCAACCTTGTGGTGACATATCTGCAATCGGCAAATGGTGCTGCTCAGTTCGCCCAGGCTCCACTATGCATGCTCCAATATCTCCCGGTGACAGAGAGAATGCTGAAACTTTATGTAAACCCGACCGATCTGATTTCGCAGATAATAATCAACAATACCAATAAACCGGATATACCGGCTAATCCCTTTGGGGCTCCTGCAAGAAGAAATACGAGAGGCAACGGGGGAGAATCACTTCCTCTATCACCCGAACAACTTTCAGCAATTCTTCAACAGGTTGCTCCAATGCTAAGCGAAGGGATCCCTATGAAATATAGCCGGACAGACACTTCCTTTGATCTATACATCCCCTCTGAAGTGCTGATTCCCCTTGTTAAGAACATCGTTGTCCCCCTTCTTGCCGACCCGCAGATTCAGGCACTGATAACGGAGAAACTTGAATCAAACGAATCTCTAAAACCGCATATGACCATAATAAAAGGTCTGATGTTCGCACTTCCGCTTATACTCGACACGACGACAAAAGCTGAAATAGGGTTATCCTTCGTGAAATAATATTATTCACCTATCAGAGGGCTTCTCAGCCCTCAATCTCCATAAGTTCGAGGAGACGCAGTTCAGCCTCGTCAAGGCGTGATATGACTGTTCCTATCCGCTTCCCCGCACTGATTATCTCATCATTGCTCAGCTGGCCGGATGAAAGAGACTCCTCAAGCGTCTTGCGCTCCCTTGTCAACTCCTCAATCTCTTTCTCCAGAGCTTCCATCTCACGCTTCTCCTTAAATGAAAGACGCCGCCTCTCATCAGGCCGTCTTCTGGAGGAATTATCCCCTCCCGTTCCCTTCACTTTGAGCGCCTGCGCCTTCTCGGCAGCCTTACGCTCCTTCTCCTCCTCCGCAACACAATGACGGTAGGTGGAATAATCACCCGGGAAATCCTTAACCACGCCATCTCCTTTGAATACGAAAAGATGGTCTACAATGCGGTCGAGGAAAAATCGATCGTGGCTGACGACTATCACGCACCCCTTGAAATTCACCAGATAATCCTCCAGCACTGTCAGGGTCATGATATCCAGATCATTTGTAGGCTCATCAAGTATCAGAAAATTGGGATTGCGCATGAGCACCGTAGCCAGATATAACCTTCTTCTCTCCCCTCCGCTAAGTTTATAGATATATTTATGCTGAGTCTCGGGAGTAAAAAGGAAATGCGATAGAAACTGAGAGGCCGATAGACGGGTTTTGTCATCGATCCTGACCTCCTCTGCAATCTCCCTGACGGCATCTATCACCTTTTTCTTCTCATCGAAGTCAGTCATACCCTCCTGACTGTAATACCCCCATTTCACTGTCTCCCCTATGTCGAAACCGCCCTGATCCGGCTGTATGATTCCCAACAGGAGCTTGATAAAGGTTGATTTGCCGGCTCCGTTATCCCCCACAATACCTACCTTCTCATATCTGGCGAAATCATAGTTCCAGTTATCCAGAATCTTTTTATCTCCAAATGCCTTGCTCACGCTTCTGGCCTCAAATATCTTGGAACCAATGTAACTCGACTTCACATTGAGAGAAACATTCCTTTCGCGCAAATCAACATGACTCCGCTTCTCAAGGTCATGGAAGTTATCAATCCTATATTTCGCTTTCGATCCGCGAGCCTGCGGCTGCCTGCGCATCCATTCCAACTCCGTGCGCAGAAGATTCTTAACCTTTGCAAGTTCAGCAGTCATGTTCTCCATGCGCTCCTCTCGTTTGCGGAGATAGTAATCAAAATTTCCATTGTAGGTATATACCTGACACCTGTCAATCTCGATAATCTTATTGCAAACCTTATCAAGGAAATAGCGGTCGTGAGTCACCATAAGCAGGGTAACCTTCTGTCGATCGAGATAATTCTCCAGCCACTCTATCATCTCGATATCAAGATGGTTGGTTGGCTCATCGAGAATAAGCATATCAGGGGAAGAGAGCAGTATCCGGGCCAATGCCACCCTTTTTGTCTGCCCTCCCGACATTTTACCAAGAGGAAGATCATAATCGGTTATCTTGAACTGAGTGAGCATCTGCCTTGCAAGATCCGGGCCATTCCCCTCTTCATTGTCCACAATATCAAGCCCGGCATACTCCAGAGCGGTCATTTCCGGGTCCATTGGGGGTAATTGTTCAAGATACCCGACTCTCAATCCGTTACGAAACACCACATTGCCGCTGTCGTAATCCTCTTTTCCGGCGATTATATTCAGGAAAGTTGTCTTACCTGCACCATTTTGAGCAACAAGACCGATCTTGTCGCCTTGAAAAATACCCAAAGTAACATCCTCGAAAAGCATCCGGTCGCCAAACGACTTGGTAAGCTTCTCAATCTGCAAATAACTTTCCATACCTCATTTATTTTCAATCGGCCGTAATATCTTCTTCATTTCATCCGCAGAAGCCTCCATTATTCCGGCGCAGCTGTCGGAGCGTCAGAACGTGTCGGATGTGGACGATCGTGAGGGCGAGGCTGAAGGGAGCATACTAACGTATGTGACCGAAGCCGAGTCCCTCAGGATCGTCCGCAGACGGCGCGTTATCACGCTCCGACAAAGGCTATAACTTCAATTTCAACCAAAGCCCTCTTCGGCAACTCCTTTACTGCAAACGCGCAGCGGGCAGGGAACACTGCCTTAAATTCTTCAGCATATACCTCATTCATGGGTGCAAAGAATTCCATGTCGGCGAGGAAAACCGTGGTCTTAACCACATTATCAAGTGTGGCGCCGGCCTCTGCAAGAATAGCCTTGATATTTTTGATTGACTCGCGGGTCTGAGCCTTGATATCAGATGGCATTTCCCCGGTCTCGGCATTGATAGGAAGTTGACCCGACACAAAAATAAGATTGCCGGCTTGCACCGCCTGACTGTATGGCCCGATTGCGCCCGGAGCCTTAGTAGTTTTGATCTCTTTCTTCATATTAAGTAAGTTTTCAAAATTAGTTTATATTATCACCATAGTAAGTTTAACATTGAA
>CAZCJC010000067.1:0-13592 GCA_964499025.1 uncultured Sangeribacter sp. | reverse complement strand
GCCAGAAAGTGATGAAACGCGCCTTGCAACTTGCCGGGCTACCGCTCGACAGCCACCCGAAGAATCTTATCTTCTCACAGCTCCGAGCATTGACTCCTGAAATCCGTCTGGAACTTATTGACAAAGCCATCGCCAATACTCCGAATATCGGATTGGTAATCATTGACGGAATCCGCGACCTGATGTTCGACATCAACAATGCCATTGAATCGTCAAGGCTTATCGGTAAACTTATGGAATGGACGGACAAATATCAGATTCATATCCATACCGTCTTGCATCTCAACAAGAGCGACGACAATGTGCGCGGCCATGTCGGCACAGAATTGAACAACAAAGCAGAGACGGTCTTGCAGGTCTGCAAAAGTTCCACCGACAGCGAGATTACAGAGGTATCGGCATCTTGTATCCGATCTATGGACTTCCCTCCTTTTGCTTTCTTAGTTAATGAAGCCGGATTGCCGGAGATTGCTGGTGACTACACAATTTCAAAGCAGAGCAAAGTGCAGACTTTCTCATATTCGGAGCTGACACCGGAACAGCACCGACAGGCTCTTGAAATGGCATTCTCAGACGGAGCAATCAAAGGATGTCAGAACTGCGAGGACAGCATCAAAAGGGCATACGCCGCCTGTGGTTTCCCATACGGTGACGGCAAGGTAACGAAACTCAAATCATTCCTGATGAACAAGAGAATGGTAGTCAGGGAGAACGGCACATACTCATACAACCCCGATTTCTATTACTGATTTTTGGTTCGGTTCAGTACGGGGCGTATATATATGATCTGAACCTGAACTATATCCCCAACACATATTAATCATGATAAAAGAGATAAAATCTATCCCTTTAGCCACCTTCTTGTCTCAACTCGGCTATGAACCAACAATAAGAAAAGGAACAAAGCTCTGGTATCTGTCACCGTTGAGGCAGGAACATACGGCATCATTCAAAGTGGAGACTACGCTCAACTGCTGGTATGATTTCGGGCTGGGAAGAGGCGGCAACATCATTGACCTTGCATGCGAACTTTATCAGTCAACTGATTTGCGCTACCTTATGAATTGCATTGCTGACCGTTGTACATTGCCATCGGTGCAGACAGTCGCCTCCACTTCTTTTCAGCGACACTCTACACCGGGTTTTCAGGACATCAGTGTCGTGCCGTTAGGGTACCGCGCACTTGTCGCTTACCTCCAAGAGCGTGGCATCCCGGCACAGATCGCTGTGGCGAACTGTCAGCAGATACATTACAGTTGCAATGGCAAACGGTATTATGCAGTCGCTTTCGCCAATCAGTCCGGCGGTTATGAGATACGCAATAGATATTTCAAAGGCTGCATCGCACCGAAAGACATATCAATCAGAAAAGTGCGGGACGGTCCGTCAACTGAGTGCGCAGTGTTTGAGGGCTTCATTGATTATCTCTCTGCGCTCACACTCGGCATTGTCAACGGAGCGGATGCTATCATTCTCAACTCGGTGTGCAATGTCAACAAGGCAATTTCGGTTATCAAAGATTACACCGTTATCAACTGCTATCTGGACAACGACAATGCCGGAACATCAGCATTAGTGGAATTGACAAAGCAATTCGGATCAGCCGTGATTGACCGCTCCACACTTTACTCAGGGTTTAATGACCTTAACGAGTATCTTACAAATAAATGTATTACCACTAAATTAAATGACTATGAAAACAGATAATCCTGTATCAACTCCTAATCCCAATGACTCTATGACAAAGGACAACTCCATTAACTCAACCCCTGCTGTTAACAGCAACGAGAGTGTTGACATCCTCAACACCACCACCTCCGACAATCTGTTCAACGATGAACAGAGTGCAACCGATATGCCCACCCAACCGAAGCAACAGCGCAAATCGGATTTCTCCGATTTCAAGGCAACATTCCTATTACCATCAAAACTGACAAAGCGCCACTCAGTCAACATCGAGGAATCGGTATGGGAGCAACTTGAGCGCATCGCTAGAATCCTCGGCGACCGTGGCTCAAACGTCGGCAGCTACATCAACGCCATCCTCTCGGAACACCTCAAAATCTATGCCTCGGACATCGAGGTATGGCGCAAGCTCTGACATAAAATCCATATCGGATTAGCGGCTTAACCGGGAGGTCGGCAAGTCCAGGAGGGATGGCTACGCCAGTCGTCATCTATTGCCTTTAGGATTGGAAAGGGGCAAGATACCTTTTGAGGAACTCAAAAGGGTGCAATCCCCCCCTTCGGCTACGGACTGCCAACCTCCCGATGGTCGCAGGACACAGTATCACAACATAATTAAATTGATTTTCAACATGCATAAATCCAATGGAAGACCACGCCTCGGCTCGGCAAAAAGAGACAACTACGTCAAGGTAGGTTTCAATAATATGGAACTCGACCGCATTGAAATTCTCTCGGAGAAAGCCGGGATGAACAAAGCGGCATATGTACGCGAACGGGCATTGAACGATGTGATAATCGCTTTTCTCAGCGATGAAGAAAAACAGCTCCTTCACGAGCTGAAAAAACTCGGACCCAACCTTAACCAAATCGCCCATGAGGCAAATTCCGAAGGGCTGTCCGGCATTGAAGACAAGGCTAATTTCTGCCTTGACACCATTGCCTACATCCTGATAAATCTCAAAAAAAGATCAAAAGATGATAGGAAGAATCCTTAAATCCGGGTCGTTCGGCTCGAAAGTCGATTACGTTACCCGCGTGAAACATGACCACAGGATTTTCACATCTGATACTTGGAAGATACTCGGAAGCCGTGGTATGTTAGGCGAAAAACGCAATCAGATAGTGGCAAGTTTCGAGGCTCAGACTATGCTTAATCCACGCATAGGAAATCCGGCAGGACATATCACGCTGTCATTTTCCGCTGATGATAAGCCGAAACTAAGCGATGAAAAGATGCTTAAAATCGCGCAGGACTATATCAGGATGATGGGTCTTGATAAGACGCAATGGCTTATCGTGAGGCACTATGAGACGGACAAACCCCACTGCCATATCGTGTTCAACATGGTTGGCGACAACGGCAAGCGCATGGAATCGGGGCGCAACCGATACCGTAATAAGAAGGTCTGCGAAGCGTTGACAAAACGCTATCGGCTTGCTTTGCCCAAGCAGGAGGCTCCCGATTTAGAAAAACTCCACGGCGTTGAAAGAGCGAAAGCTGAGATAAGAATAGCGGCAACCGAAGCATTGAGCCAAGCAAAGGACTGGCACACTTTCGCTGCATTGCTTGCTAAAAAGAATATCCGCGTCATACCCAAATACCGACGTGGCACGACCGAGATGCAGGGCGTGTCCTTTCAGTTGGGAGATTACAAGGTCAAAGGTTCGGATGTGGGCGAAGCCTTCAAATTTCGTAATCTTGACCGATATTTCAACACTCAGAACCGCCAGACTGCGCCTGCGTATGTCCAAACAACTACGACCAAAAGCAGCAGAAACACCCGCACTTCTTCCACAACTGACGAGGCGATGAGGGCAGTTAAAGCAACAGCGGCATCTGCCGCCGACATGGTTGCGGAAATCGGAAAGGGTACGGCAAATATTCTCGGAGGACTGTTTCAGCAGGGCAACGGACAGCTTGACGAGAAAGAGGCTAAGGCGGCATGGGAATTGACCCATCAGAAGAAAAAGAAACGTAGAACCCCTAAATTATAAGTTATGGCAAAGAAAGATGAACCCCAAGGCATACAGTGTGAGAACATCGACATAGAGTTGTTGCGCCGTCAGCTGGCTCGTCTTGAAACGATGATTACCGACAAATTCAGTGAAGTGCGTGACCTCATTGAGAATGCACCCGTTCAACAGCCTGTTTTTCCGCCTCCGGCAGAACCAACGCAACCGCTCCCGGTTGAGGTCAATCTACCCGATAACCTTGCAAGGAGTGAGGACATCAGTAACATGGCAGCTATCATTCAGACCTTGAACGGCACGGTGTCGCTCGTGATGCAAGGGCTGGCAGAACTTCAAACGCTTTTTAAGGCTATGCCCAAACCTGATGTTGATGCAATAGCACAGTCGGCCGCTGCCACAGCCATTGACCGTTTAGGCAATGAATATCTCGGAAGAATCACTGACAAGATTGACTCCGGTCTAAGTAAATCATACTCCAACGGACAATCTAAGGCTACCGCCATAGGTCATGACGATGCATTGGCAATCAATTCGCGTCTCGGCAGGATTGAGGATAGCATTGCACTGAGAGATAAGACCGCGCATAAGAACAAGGTTATCCGCATCCTCTCGTACTATCTTGTGGGCATGGTCGAGCTTGTCTCAATTTTGGGTTGGTACGGTTCAAGTGTCAGGAGTGAGCGGAACGAGCTGCATAAAGTAGAATGGCTCTACCGATTGGAACGAACTCAATGTTCCAATCAGAAATTCATCAACCGTGTAGAACAGGAGATACTCCACGGCAATGAGGAGGACTTTGAGGAATGGAAGACAATCATCGTCGGCAAAGAAGCCAAAGGACTTGAATTTGTCTATTTTGCTCCGCATGATGACTGGAAGCCCAAGCAGAAAGAACCTGAGCCGACGCAGACGAACAGCCCGGAAGCACAGTCTACTGAACATGAGAATAGCAATCCTCAGCATTCTAAACAAAAATCGAATCTGACACTGGGAGAAATTAAGGCAATCAAAGCAATGAGAGCCGATCCAAATATCCCTGAAGATGCCAAACCACCCCTCCCCGACGGGTACTAATGTCAAAGTCACCGAGAGAATAATGTTTTTCTTTCGGTGGCTTTGCTTACTCATCATTAATGTGCTTATCACTGGATCGTACAATGATGATCTTACACATTATAGTGGGCTCCCTACTTCAAATCCAATGTTGGATGCGGTTTATATTCAATAACGAGATTGAAGCACTTCTGTAAAGTAAGTATACCAATACCATCATATTCTGACAATGTTGTCATAGAACAGATATTTTTATTATTTATGGCTTTATCTATGGACTCTAACTGATTAGCTCGAATACCCAATTTTTTTTTATCGAGTATCGACATAGATATCCATTTCTCTTTAAACTGATTGAATAATTCATCAGGTGCTTCAGGATCGTATTCGTATATGTCAATAGGTATTGAACATTTCTCAAGATAAGAATGCATCATATCCAGCACTTCAATCTTATCCAAACCGCCATTATGTGTACCTAATAATGGGAAAGCTATAGAAATAATACCCTTGTCTTTATAAGTGTCAACAAATTTTTGAAGACCTGCTTCCAAGTATTCCATCTTACTTGGATATTTCCAATGGAATTTTGTAGGAAAATTCAAAACCCATTGGGAGCCCTCTATAGATTGCTTATACAACCATAATTTCCCTATTGCAATCTGTTTACTTTTGCATAGATCTTTGTATTTCTCAAACATTTCTGGGTATCGGAGTCTAAAGCCAAGAGCTATCCCCTTGCCCATTACCCCAACACAATTAATTGTGTTAACAATAGTTTGCTTGTCAGTAGAGAAAATATTTCCCGTCTTGAATGTTATATTACTCATATTAAAGATTTCAAATTTTCATACCGGTTCCAATACTCAGCAGACATGGCCAGAAGGCCGTGTTCCTCATTGAATACTTTTTTGTTATTCTCATATACAAAAATGTGTTCCAAATACTTCAGACCACCGGCATCTTTTGTATATGATGCTATATCACATTGATAAAGCACCATTTTTAACTGTAGAAGACATGCTGCATCAATCTGAAGTTCTTCCGCGTCTTTTTTGATCTCACCTTGGAGCACACTACAATCATACCTTCCTTGGAAGAAATTGCCTAAATGGTCATCTTTCAAGAGAGTTTCAACGATCTTCAACTCATAATCTGTAAAAGGAGTCTCCGTCCAGAATTCTCTTATTAATGAAATGGTATGTGTATGTTGTGTTGCTCGATCTTTAGCCTTCCCTATATCATGAATTGCCAGAATGAGACGCATCAAATCAATATTTATCACTTTTGTGTTAAGTTCAAATGCATACTTCTCGAATTGCTGACAGACGAGTAAGGAATGTTGTCTAACAACATAATGTCGAACTTTCGTATTATACAATTCTTCAAGTTTAGGAATGGCTATTTCGATTGCGGAAATAAGTTCTTCCGGCGAGAACTCATCATCATCAAAACTAATGCCAAGATACTTCTCAATGTCTTCAGTATGAGTGTACCTTTGTTCTTGAGCAATAGGTTCATGTTTGTACACCAACCATCTTGGAGAGCGAGCAGCTGGATTCATATTGACATAATAAATCTCAAAAGGAGTATTACCAAGTTCAACTGACACTGCGTTATACAATTGAATAATATTCCTTTTTTCGGCTTTAATGTCCGTAGTATTATAAACTTTAACCCTTGTGATGTTATTACTTTCTATCTGAAAAATATAATCCCCATGATATCGTGTGCTGATATGTAGTTCCTTATCTGTTTTCTTAAATCTTAAATAAGGATTCTTACCATCATAAATGTTTTCTGTATCATAAACAGCATATATATGTTCACAAATAGGATCACCTGCAAAATGATTTAGCAGAATCTCTGCTTGCTCTCTGTCATAACAAATAATTTGGTAATCTGACATGTCGGAGAAGTCAAATTCATTCTTGACAAGAAATTCTTGCTGTTTCTTTTCTTGTTCAGTTTTACTATATCCAGAGCTATAAAGGTTACATGCATCTATATTATAAGGGTCTTCTATAACTTGGTAAACCATTGCCCATCCAGTTTGCATATTGCCAGTACTGTAATAACATAAAGAAGATCGTTTAGACAACACTTCTTGCAAATTAAACTTAAAGAAAACTGGCATCGGACACATTGGAAGACCGTTGCTCAATGCTCTATGATAGTAATCCATCGTCCTGTCTTTACCTAAAAACTCATTGTAAAACTGAGTTTGTGTCCCTGTCCTGTAATAGAAACGTGCAAACGGATGAGCCTTAGCTGAACGATTAACAACTGAGCCTGCCGCATCGTATTTCAGCAACCCTAGTTCTTGAGCGCGATTTCTACTTAGAATCTTTCTTGTTCTTATTACCTCAATAGCATTAAACAAGTGGGTAAAGTGATATATAAAAGGCTTATGTCCAAATGACTTAGACTTAAGTTGGTTATAGAATTCCATCAGATTGAGTTCTTTCTTAAACGAACTTTCTACACCAGATGCTCTGAATGCTGGATTTTCTGACAATGCAACCCAATCCCACCTATCCCGGTATTTGTCAACAATTTCCTGAGTAAACTTAATATTGCCTGTTCTTGAGATTCTTGACCAATCTAGTTTCGTTTCAAATTTTCCAATGATTTCAGCAGTAATAATGAAATCGGATCTTTTGCATACAATAATCCAATTCAAGTAGTCCTTGAATTTTTCAAGAACCTCTTCGGTCAATGACAGATTTGGACTATTAGAAACAACATTCCAGTCAAGATATGACTTGTATTTATCAAGCACTCTTGGATCAGAAATGTCAATGTGAGAGCTATGAGATAATACCTTCCAGTCCAATTTATCTTTAAATGCAAATATGACATTTGCGGCCAACTCTTCACGGCGTGAAATCTGAGTCCAATCAATGCTTTTGTCTTTTAAAATATTGAGAACTTCCAATGTTGGATAGAAATCATCACGTTGTGAAATTGCCTTCCAATTAAGATCTTTATCTATTATCAATCTTAGTAGATTTGGAGTAAATTCAATGTCCTTACGTCGTATAAGCTCATTCCAGTCCCAATCTTTTGCTACTAATGCAATTATAGTCTCTGTATTTAGAACAAATTCCTGTCTTTTTGACAATATTGCCCAATTCCAATCCTTATCCCTATTTTCTTTTATGAATTCTACTGTAAAAATACAGTCATTTCGAGAGGAAAGTGCAGCCCATTCCCAATCAAAATCTTTATGCTCCATTACAAACTCTGCAGAAAGAGCAAACGATTTGTTTTGTGAAATAACATTCCAATCCCATGGATATGAAAGATGTGCTGAGATTGCATCAACATTAAGCCTTACATCTCTTCTTTTAGACAATATCGCAAAATTCAGATATTCATCAAACTTTTCTATATGTTTAATAAGCTCCTTTGGCCGTTTAGGATTATAGCTGAAACACTTGCTGTTTTCTGATAGGTAGTTCCAATCCCACTCTTTACTTCTGATTTTTAGGATATTATCACACCAGTTAATTGAAGTAAGGGTGGAAAGATACTTAAAGTTCCAATCATAATCTTCATTTTCGAGAATAGAAACGACTAGATCCTCCCAATTATTGAAGTCCCTAGTTATATTCTTGTCCCATTTTAAGATACGATTCAGTGCCTTTGATGAGGAAAGCGCATCCCAATCCACATAAATACCAGTCTGCAGATAATCTTGCAGATATGGCTCAATCTCAAACTCTGAACGATTATAAACATCGCTAAAGTTCCAATCAAATCTAACAACCCTCAAAGACAGGTTTCTTTGCAAAGATATAATGTCTTCCGTTGAGTACCGTTTTGTGAACAACGCCCACAATTGTGTATTGTCTTCAATCTGAGACAGAATGGTGGCAATCTGAATTCTTATGTTTTCATCGGCAAGGTCTTCATCCGTTAAAATGGTTTGCAACAGAGACTCCCAATCCCAGAAATCATAATACTCCGGAAGGTGCGATATTAAGAAATCGTGTTCTGCACGTGAGGTAATACATCTCCAGTTCCACCTGTCGACATACAATGATAAATTATCTTGGATCTTCACGATATCCAGATGTTCTGACAAATAATCCCAATCCAGTTTGTCTACCCAACGGTTATCACCTAACTGAGTGATGTGCATGCTATCACAAAAACGCCTGGTCAGAACTTTCCAGTCCCAATTCTTCTCATTAAAATTCCTGCGAATTATGCCTTCTGAGACCTTTTCTGTAACCAATGACCATAGTTCCTTCACGGATGCAATAGTCTTAAACGAAGAATCCTCATACAATTGGTCAACATAATCTTCTATTATGTTGGCTATTACCATATCAAGAGAAAGACGTGTCAGATGTTTCTTGATGAAGTCAATATTGTTTAGGACAATATCTCGGTGAGATAATTGCGCCCATGACCATTTGAAATCAGCATTTGAATCAATGATATAACAGTCTGTAACCGAAGCGGAAATGTGACTTAGACCCTTAACACTGAAATCCTTTTCTTTATAATGTTCAAAGAACTTCTGGTCCCATACAATATTAGGATTACATTCAAAGCCAACAGCATAATTGGTAGACTTCCAATTGATGAACCCCATCTTCTCATGCCAATCAACTAATTCTATTGACCATTGATAATCAGCCTTATTTGCATTGTAGTTTGTTGCAAGACGTTCTTTACTTTCAATGACTGCAAAAGCGAAGGCACTGGATTCACAGTATGAATGACTCCAACTATTATCAGAGAATGCTCGGGGCATTACATCCTCAATATAAATATATTCACCCAATGTGGATATATTGTCAAGAATAAATCCAAGATTTGCATTCAACGACAAGAATTTCCAGTCCCACTTGCGGTTAGGGAAAGTACATATTGCCTCAGGATACTTAGATAAGTATTTATCCGTTTGCGAGTACATTACAAATGGAATTGTGTTAATATATTGTAGAACGAACTCATCATCCAATTGAGGCATTAATGCCTCCCAGTCCCAATCGACAGTATCATTGTGTAGTTCTGGAAGAACAATAATTCTCTTGACAAAGTCTATACTACGATTTGCAGACAGAGATTCAAAGTCCCATGAGTACTTTGTAGCATTCTTTACAATAAAGTCATCGTCAAATCTTTCTGAAATGATTATCCAGTCTAATGAACCCTCATATAATTTAAGGATTGGTATTAGAGATTCTGTTGGACAGACAGACGAAATTTTTGACCACTGTGCTCCATTTGCAATTTTTGCAATGCTATCAAACAATCGCCTGTCGTTCCAGTCTAAAGACTTGCTATCAAGGAAATCATCCAATGACCATATATCCATATATGGGTATAGACTCTGGTAAGTCAGCCTCACACCACTTTCTCTAACCAGATATAGGTATTCTCCTATATGAATTTTGTCACGGACAAACTGAGCATTACAGTTGTTGAACAACAGGTCGTTAGCTTCCAAAGACACTTCATCCTGATAGAATACTATAGGGTATTTTTGACCATTATACTCATATAATCTGAAATCCACATAAATTTCACCCATTCTTGCATCAGTTGATGCTACAGCTTTGAAAACTGAAGCACTATTATCTGACTGCAGTAATAGCCGTGCCACAAGCACTTCTGGTTCGCCATACAACTCTTCTTCAATCGTGTTTACATTGAAATTATCATAGGGCAACCATTTGCTTCCTTGGATTTTTGACACTATACCGAGAGAGTCTCGGAAAGGGAAATACAGGAACTCTTTTTCTGTCTTTTGCGCAAGGTCAAAGCATTCGTTCAATAGCTGCGCTCCTGAATAGAATTGGTATTTAACATCTTTCTCAAGGGCCAGTTTTCCCAATGGAGTTACAGAAACCTTATGATCAACATTACTGATTAATGCGAATTTTGTCAGTTCAGATAGTATTCCACTAAAGATTGATAATTCTCCGACATCTTTGTATCTTTTGGGGGTCTTGTCAAAATCATCCTGTACGTTGAATCCAAGAATACCAGCCAACTTGTTCTCATAAATAGAACCGCCGTTATATTTTATGGTCATCAAAAGAACCTTATCCAACTTGGTCAGTTCAACTGTTTTGTAAAATGTCACATAACATGCCGTCTTGTTCAATCTCCACAAACGGAAATTAGAATCTGTTGAACGTGAAGCATAAACAAGATTACCTTTATTGATAATTTCTTTATAATCCATATTCTTCAGCTGTTATAATTTTACCATTTTCATGATTGAATACTGTATTGTATACATTATCATAAATTTCCTTTGTTCTAAAGAGTTGGCTATCACCAACGATAATCAGCAAACGCTTTGCACGTGACAAAGCAACATTCAATCGGTTTGGAGATTGAGCAAAACCAAGTTCTTCTTGCTTCGGATAACCATTTTCTCCGTATTTCGTATAATTCGGCTTCTGCCACTTCTCTGTTTGGATACAGTGGCTCCTTACCATTGACACTATGATAATATTACGCTCCATTCCTTGGAATCTATCAACAGTACTAACTCGTATAGGCATCTCGTTGGAGTTGAATTCTCTTGCCATTTCTTTAAGTAGTCGCAATTGCTTACCATAAAACGAAATCAAGCCAATCTGCTTATCTTCAACACAGCTCCACTGATTGTTATAGTCATGGAATGAATCCGAGTCATTCAACTCACGAAGCAATTTGCGAATTATCTCAACCTCTCCATAATTTACTCTTGACGTACCATCAAGCATCTCTGGAAATGAAGAATCAATCCACAATACATGAACATCTGGATTAATGGGACCTGCTGTGATACCATGGAATCTTGATGCTCCGTTATAGATAAAGTCAGGGTCATTGATACCTAAATCTGTAGGATGCACCAAACCGCACTCCAATCCACCATCGTCTTTGTAGAATTGTTTTATTACTTCATTGATAGCTGGATGCATTCTAAACTGATAGTTGAAAACACCCTTGAGTTTTTCATCTATCTGATTGTACAAACGTTCAAAATGCGATATTTCAAGAACTTTGAAGTTTTTGACAACAAAACTCTTCAGTTCTTTTATTCGCTGCAATTCAATATTGTTCTTTTCTCGTTTGATAAGATAATCAAAGGAATTAGTGAATGACTCTCTTGAAATCATTGGAGGCAACTGTCGATGATCACCAATGATAATATTCTTCTTACCATAAATCAAAGGTAGAGACAACTCTGCTGGGGTTGCCTTACTTGACTCATCCTGAATCACAACATCAAACCGTATTTTAGGATTGTACTCGTTATCTCTCTGTGAGAAGATACTCCGATATGTTTTATAGAATGCAGTAGGAACAAACTTGTTCCTCTTATTCTGTGAAGCAATATTTTCTGTAAAAATGATATTCTTCTGTCCAATTGAACTACATGTCGCACCCACAACATTACAGTTAGCAATGTAGTTGTCAAAGAAGAGTTCCTTAAGATTGTCTGAAGGATTATCCAACAAATCCTTCCACAGTTCCTGGGCTTCTTCTGGCATACATTCCTTATCCATTCTTCTACCGATGTTTTCCATCCAGTTCAGAAGGATTGACCTCTCAGGTGTTTCATAAACTGGATCTTCTATAGCTGTAGCAACAACATCATCGTCATCGTCGTTATCATCATCATTTGATAATTTCTTCTTTGCCGTAATGTCTTCACCTTTTGCCCATCGGTACATTGCAGAGTATGAGAATTGAAGACCTTCTGTTTCCAAACGAGACTCATCACCTATACGGATTGGTTTAACCAAATTGTGATAGGGATTCACAACTCTATCTATTGCATTATCAACAGCTAGATTTGTTTCCGATGTTAATAGGATCCTTGTATTCTGGTTCTCACGTACGTGCTGCCAAATCAGTTCTGCGATTGCAGTTGACTTTCCTGAACCAGGAGGTCCCTGAATAAGTGATAAATCTGGAGCAAGAATAGCCTTAGCAATAGCCTCTTTCTGTGGCTCATTATTAGCGATTCTTTTATTCAGCAGGTGTTTGTCAATTTCTTGTAATTTCAATTTGATATTCTCTTCATAATCCTTAATACCAGCAGCCTTAGATGCATCGAAGATGAATGTGCCAAGAGACGGATTCTCGACATCACGACCTTCAACAATTCGATTCAACGATTCCTTCAGACGTGCAAGTTTCTCCAAATCACCAGAAAGGTCTGGCGTTATTTCCGTGACATCAGTCTCTTCAAACAATTGCTTTGTGACTTCGTAGAA
This sequence comes from uncultured Sangeribacter sp., assembly GCA_964499025.1. Lineage (GTDB taxonomy): Bacteria > Bacteroidota > Bacteroidia > Bacteroidales > Muribaculaceae > Lepagella. Next base: position 639 of record CAZCJC010000067.1, on the reverse strand, counting down.
ATCACCAGAAATATCCAAAACCAGCTCGGGGTAGTTGGCTGTTCTTATCAGTTTTCCTATCTTCAGTTCTCCAACTGTAAAATCAGCGCCCTTCAGTTCACGCGTTGCATCAAGACGATCTTCGTCTCTGCTGGCAATATCATTAAAATATACCAATTTGACTTTATCTGCAGGTACTTCTGAGATTGTGCACAAATATCTGGATTGGTCAAATGTTTGAAACTTATGGGTTAACTGAGACTTAAACGTCAACAAGTCTTCTATTTTCTGAAATTCTCGTGAGAAAAAAAGTTCTGTCCCTTTCTTCTTCAGTTCAAAGTGCATATCATCAGAGAAATCATGAAGTTGATTCATGACTTCTGTCATATCTGCTTTTCGATATTGAACGTCAAAGTTGCACTTATGACCATTCTTGAATAAGCCAAAATCCACAAACGGATAGTCTCTGCTCAGCTCAGTAAGAAGCTCAGGCAAACTCTTTTCCTTCCAATTGAAGTCAATACCGATTGACGTACCCTTTGACGATACGGAATGTTCTATTGATGGCTTAAACGAAATGTGCAAATCATCATTGAACTTATCAAGTTCTTCTACGGTTGCCCAATCTCTATTCTCACGGTACTTGTAATAGTACTTCTC
>CAZCJC010000066.1:0-13742 GCA_964499025.1 uncultured Sangeribacter sp. | reverse complement strand
AAAATAAAAGGGAGGAATTCATGGCCCGTATAAGATAGGGTGCCTGAGACTCAAACGGCAGAAGTTTGGGAATTGCCGGAAATTTACTTAACTTTGCACCACGGATTAGTATATTTTAGGTATATTTTTAGTAAGTGTCTGATTTATCGCCATTCGCGACTCTGATTTAATGCAATCAATTGCCCCGACAACTTACCTTGTTGAACTTCTATCGAAATGAAAACTTCCACACGAATACTCAGCGGAAAATTCCAGCGACCGGATGCCTACGGCTCCATATCCATGCCTGTTTACAACACTCTGGCTTACGAATTCGATGATGCCGACCGCATGTCGGAAGCCTTTCGCTGCCTTACGGATGATCCCGATTATTCCCGTATCACAAATCCCACCGTGATCTTCCTTGAGAAACAGATTGCCGAGATCACCGGGGCAAAGGCTGTAACAGCGCTCAATTCCGGCATGGCTGCAATAAGCGGCATCCTCATGGCGGTAGGGGGGGCCGGGAAGTGCGTCGTGACTTCGCGCCACCTTTTCGGGAACACCTATCTCCTGCTCACATCCACCCTCCGCCCCTTCGGCGTGGAGACCCTGATGCTCGACCTCACCGACAGTGAAAGCGTGGAGAAAAATTTCCCGGATAATGCGTGTTGCATCTTTCTGGAGACGGTGACCAATCCGCAGCTCGAAGTGGCCGACATTCCTGCCCTGGCTGCCATAGCTCATAAACATGGAGTGCCTCTTATCGCCGACACTACGGTGATTCCCTTCACCCTCTATAATGGCAAGGAACTCGGCATAGACTTCGAAGTTGTATCCTCCACCAAATATATCTCCGGTGGAGCCACATGCCTTGGCGGACTCATAATCGATTATGGCAATTTCCCGGATCTGACACGACGCATAAAGCGGGATATCCTTTTCAATCTCGGGGCTTATATGACTCCCCAGGTGGCATATATGCATCTGTTGGGGTTGGAGAATCTGGAGGTGAGATATGAGCGTCAGGCCGCGAACACGCTCCGGATTGCCGGAGAGCTTGAGAAAATCCCTGAAATCCTGCATGTGAATTATCCAGGACTTGAGAACAATCCCTATCACGACAAGGCTGCGGAGCAATATGGTGGATTCGGCGCAATGCTCACCATTGAGCTGAAAGATGAGGAGGCCTGCAAGCGGTTTATCAACAATCTCAGGATCGTGCGCCGTGCCACCAACCTTTTCGACAACAAGTCGCTTGCCATTCACCCCTACTCCACCATCTTCGGCTCGATCAGCGAAGATGACCGCGCCGCTATGGACGTTAAGCCGGGTGTGATACGGCTCTCGATCGGCCTTGAGGATCCCGACGATATCATAGAGGATATCAAGACAGCTTTAGACTTCAGGAATTAGGATATGAAAGTTAGCGATTTTTACAATAATCCCTCCTCCCCGGCATTCTCTTTTGAGATTCTGCCCCCTCTGCGAGGTAACAGCATATACAAGGTTTATGATATTGTGGACTCTCTGCGGGAATACGACCCCAAATTCATAAATATCACCTCCCATCACAGCGAATATGTCTACAAGCCTCTTCCCGATGGCACCCACAAGCGTGTCAGCACCTTGCGCCGCCCCGGAACGGTGGCTATCGCGGCAGCCCTGCAGAATAAGTATGGCATTACAACCGTGCCTCATATCATTTGCAAAGGTTTCACCAAGGAGGAGACCGAATATGCCCTCCTCGACCTCAATTTCCTTGGCATACAGAATCTATTTATAGTAAGGGGGGATGATAAAACACAGGGAGCCATGCATGGTTCGCCGGAAGATTACCACGAACATGCCATGGGGCTTCAGGATCAGGTGAACCGCTTCAACCGTGGTGAAGGTGTAGATGGAACCCGCATCGAGGGAATCTACAGCCCTTTCCATTACGGCATGGCCTGTTATCCCGAAAAACATGAGGAGGCTCCCAATATGGATTCCGATATCTACTATCTGAAGAAAAAGATTGAGGGAGGTGCGGAATATTTCCTGACACAGATGTTCTTTGACAACAGCAAATACTTCGATTTCGTGGAACGCTGTCGCCGTGAAGGCATCACCGCCCCCATCGTGCCGTCACTCAAACCGATTTCCAAATTGCGTCAGCTCAATGTGCTGCCAAAGGTTTTCCGCACGGAGATTCCTGAGGCCCTCGCCTCTCAGCTACGTAAGGCCCGTAACGATGCAGAAGCATCGGAAATTGGCGTGGAATGGTGTATCGGGCAGTGCCGCGAGCTGATTTCACGCGGGGTTCCGGGAATTCATTTCTACACCATGTCGCTCTCCGAAAACGTCGGGCGAATAGCACGGGAGGTGTTCTGACAGGGATGCATTCCTGTGAGGGATTAAGGTCAATTTGCCACGAAAAGAGAGGATAAAGAGTGAGAAAAGAGAGATTCGAGGAGATAAGGAAATTTTTGGGAAGTAAGGTGTCCCTGCTTGATGGAGCCATGGGCACGATGATCCAACGTCTGAATCTTACTGAGGAGGATTACCGTGGGGAGGAATTCCGCAACCATGATTTTGAGCTGAAAGGTTGCCATGATATCCTTGTCCTGACCTGTCAGGATGCTATCGCAGATATCCACCGTCAATATATCGATGCCGGAGCAGATATAATCACAACCGACAGTTTTAACGCCAATGCGATCTCCCTGGCTGACTATGGTCTGGTAGAGGAGGTGGAGAGAATCAACGCGGCTGCCGCTTCCATTGCCCGGAAAGCCGCCGATGAGGAGATGAGCCGCATGAAGGGTAGGAGGATACTGGTGGCCGGAACGATGGGACCCACTAACCGCTCGGCATCCCTGAGTCCGGATGTGGAGAATCCCGGAAAACGGAATGTAACTTTCGATCATCTTGCCGATGCTTTCCATCAGCAGGCCAAAGCCTTGATTTCCGGAGGAACTGACATTCTCCTTATCGAGACGGTCTACGACACTATAAATATGAAAGCAGCCCTCGAAGGGGCGCGCCGGGCCATGCGCGAGATTGATACCATGGTGCCGGTGATGGTTTCCTTTACAATCTCCGACCGTGGGGGCCATATACTGTCGGGGCAGACAATTGAGGCTCTGATGACCTCTCTCGGAGATGCCCCGGAAGTGATGATTACCGGCCTCAACTGCTCATTCGGACCCAAGGATATCCTTCCTCACCTCCGGCATCTGTCGGCAATATCACCCTATCTGGTGAGTTGCCATCCCAATGCCGGCCATCCTGACGAATTGGGGGAATACAGGCAGACTCCCGAAATTTTTGCCGCCACACTTTCCCCCGCTTTAAATGAAGGGATGGTGAATATTATCGGTGGCTGCTGCGGCACGACCCCGGAACATATCCGCCGATTGAAAAAGTCCATAAGCGGCCGGAAGTTGCGTGAAGCGCCCCAATATCCGGCCGGGCTCCGCATCTCCGGCCTTGATATGCTCGACACATCGGCCTGCGACTTCACAGTGGTCGGGGAGAGATGCAACGTGGCCGGATCCCGTAAGTTCCTCCGACTGATAAAGGAAAAAAAATATGATGAGGCTCTTGCCATAGCCGCGCGCCAGATAGAGGATGGAGCTATGGTGATAGATATAAACATGGATGATGCCTTGCTCGATGCACGGTCCGAGATGGTGGAGTTCCTGAATCTCGCCGGAGCCGACCCTGATATTGCCAAGGTGCCTTTCATGATCGATTCTTCCGACTGGGATGTGGTGGAGAATGCCTTGAAAAGCGTTCAGGGTAAGTGTATAGTCAATTCCATCTCCCTTAAGGAGGGGGAAGGGGAATTCCTGCGCAAGGCCACAAGGATCCGTGAGCTTGGGGCAGCTGTGGTGGTCATGGCATTCGATGAGGAGGGCCAGGCAGACACCTTCAGCCGCAAGAAAGATATATGTGCCCGCGCCTACCGGCTGCTCACCGAGGAGGCAGGGATGAATCCATACGATATCATTTTCGATCCCAACATCATGGCGGTTGCAACCGGCGTTGAGCAACATAACCTCTATGCCCGCGATTTTATCCGTGCCACCGGTTGGATAAGGCGCAACCTCCCCGGGGTCTCGGTGAGTGGCGGGGTCAGCAACCTCTCCTTCGCATTCAGGGGGCATAACCGGTTGCGCGAGGCCATGCATGCCGTTTTCCTCTATCATGCCCGGAAAGAGGGGATGAACATGGCGATTGTCAACCCGGCCACAATGATGGCATATGAGGAGGTGGAGCCGGAATTAAGAACCCTTCTTGACGATGTGATACTTGCCTCCCGACCGGATGCACCGGAGGAATTGGCCCGCTGGGCCATGAAACTCACCGAGGAGAAGGAGCAGAGGAAGGAGGATTCCTTCTCCAACACTCCCTCATCCGAAAAAGGGGATCTTAATACCCGTTTGCGTGAGGCGGTAATCAAGGGGAATTCGGAAAATCTGGAGAAGGATCTCACGGAGGCCCTAAACTCCGGCATGAAGGCTGTGGATATAATCGAAGGGCCGCTGATGCAGGGTATGGAACATGTAGGGGAACTCTTCGGAGAGGGGAGGATGTTTCTTCCGCAGGTGGTGAAGACCGCCCGGACCATGCGAAACGCTGTGGAGATTCTACGCCCCTCGATGGAGAAAGGGAGGAGCGAAGGGGAGGGAACCAAACGGGGACGTGTCCTCTTCGCAACAGTGAAGGGTGATGTGCATGATATTGGGAAGAATATTGTCTCGATCGTGCTCGAATGCAACAACTATGAGGTGATTGATCTCGGGGTCATGGTTCCCGCAGAAACGATAGTGGAGAAGGCTTTGGAACTTCATCCCGACATAATATCCTTATCCGGGCTGATCACCCCCTCGCTCGCAGAGATGGCCAAAGTGGCCCGGGCTCTGGAAAGGGCCGGCCTCCGCATTCCGCTTGTGGTGGGTGGAGCTGCCACTTCGGCTGTGCACACTGCGCTGAGGATTGCCCCGGAATATTCAGCTCCTGTGATTCATGCGCGCGATGCGGCGCAAAACCCCCTTATCGCCGAGGCCCTGCTGAATGAGAAGAGACGGGATGAATTCATTTCCGCCCTGAAAAAGGAGCAACAGGAAATGCGTGACAAAGCAACCACTGATACAGCTCCCCTATCCCCGGATATGGCTCGCAAACGGAAAGTAGAGATCGACTGGGAGGAATGGCAACCGATTGTGCCGGTAGCGGGAATAGACCGTGATATCCGCGTGCATATACCCTTGGAGGAGATCATTCCGCTGATTAACTGGAGATATTTCTTCCATGCCTGGAAAGTGACGGGGCGTTTCATTGAGTCTTTCCCATACGAAGACCCGGACTTGGAAAACTGGATAGGAACTCTGCCTGATGATGAGCGCGAAAAAGCTGGAGAAGCGTTGGCGCTCTATCGCGATGCCGTCGGTATCCTTTCCGATATTGAGGAGAAGAATCCCGGAATATATGGAGCTGAAGGAATTGTGCGGTTCGCAACGGCAAATTCCGGCAATGAATATATCGAGGGTGAGGGTTGGATGATTCCCACTCCACGTAGGCTCAAACCTGACACCGACGGATCCTCCCCGGCATTATCAGATTTCATAATGCCGGCGGAAAGCGGACGCAAGGACTTCATAGGATTCTTTGCCGTAACGGCTGTGGAGCCTTCTGCCGAACCTACACATGAAGAGGGATGCAGCTGCCCCGGTTGTCGGGATGAATATGGCAGATTGCTGCGCTCAACGCTGCGCGACCGTATTGCCGAGGCGGCTTCCGAATGGCTGCACCGCGAAGTTAGACGTGCATTATGGGGCTACTCCGAAGGGGAAGATCTTCCATTGGAGGATATCAGAAAAGGGAACTATCCCGGAATACGTCCCGCGATAGGTTATCCATCCCTACCCGATCAGCTCCTGACCCATGAATTAGGCAAGTTGCTGCCCCTGTCGCGAATCGGAGTCAGCTTAACCGAAAACGGTGCCCTCAGCCCCGCTTCCTCCGTCTGCGGGCTCTACATCGCCCATCCCCGCTCCCGTTATTTCAGTGTATAACTTATCACAGTAAGTAAGTTTTCAAAATTAGTTTATATTATCACCATAGTAAGTTTAACATTGAAGCTAATTTTTCAAACTTACTTAGCAGAGAGAATGTATAATTCTTGAAGGAAGGCCTGAATTTATTGGTTCGTTCGATTGTGTAGCTCATATACCCAGATCATTAAAGAAGTCAGCAACCGAATCAAACTTTTTGACTCTCCCAACAGTCCTCCACCTCCAACCCCGAGGCGGCGCCCTCCCGACCATTATCCCCAAATAAAATTCTCACTTAGTCTGAAAATTTCTTTCGGAGGCTGTACTGTGTTTAGGACGCAAGTCTCAAAGCTTAAGGCAGCGAATCATAAAATTTTTGCCTGCGACCCCTGGAGGTAAAAATTTTATGATTCGCTGCCTTAAATTTCATCTAAAATCACGCTTTTATTGTCTTTTTTTTGTTACAAGATTTGCTATGGTCAGAAAAAATGTTGTAATTTTAACTAAAATTTTTTAATTGATTCGATGATAAAGAAACTAATTTTTGCATGTATTGCAACATTGCTGACAGTTCCGCAAACCTACTCACAGCAATTTCCGGAAAAACTCAACCGTGGCGCTGTCATAATGGCAGCCGGACGTATTCCGTATCTTTCGTGGCGCTCATTTGCCACTGATAGTCCTGATCTTTACTTTGATATCTATAGAGATGGCAAAAAAATCAACAAGGAACCCATAATCAACGCTACTGATTATCGCGACCCCAGCGGCAAGCTGACCCAGACATATACAATCAAGGCCATGATTGGAGATAATGAGGTAGAGGAGTTTTCTCCCGAGAAATGGTCACCGGCTAAACAATTGCAGCTCAGTCGTCCGGATGGTGGCACTACACCGTCGGGCGAAACATACGACTATTCCCCCAACGACTGCTCTGTTGGCGATATGGATGGCGATGGTGACTATGAGCTTATAGTGAAATGGTATCCTTCCAACGCCAAGGATAACTCTCAGAATGGCTATACCGGTAATACAATACTCGACTGCTATGAGTTTGATGGCACCTTGCTATGGCGCATTGACTTAGGCAAAAACATCCGCTCGGGTGCCCACTACACTCAGTTTATGGTATATGACTTTGACGGTGATGGCAAGGCTGAGATGATTTGTAAGACCGGCCCCGGCTCGGTAGACGGTACGGGTGCATATGTCAACGAAGCAGCCGATATTGCAGAAATCAAAAATGCCAATAATAGCAAGGATTGGCGTACTTCTGCAGGTCGTGTCAACGGAGGTCAGGAATGGCTCACCGTGTTTGAAGGCCCCACGGGTAAAGCCATACATACCGTATATTATAACCCCAACCGTAACCAAGAGCTCGGTGGTGAGGCTGCCGGAACATTCAACTGGGGCACAGGTGGTAAGAATGACACTGGCTCTTATGGCAACCGTGGAGAGCGCTATCTGGCCGCTGTTGCATATCTCGATGGCCCCGACTCTCAGCCCAGTGCTGTGATGTGCCGTGGTTATTATGATTACGCTTTTTTGTGGGCAGTAGACTTCGACGGCAAGAAACTCAGCACTCGCTGGCTGCATGCAGCTAAGTCGTCTACACAGTATACTGTCACAGATGGCAATGGTAACACTCAGACCTATTCACCTCCTCAAGCTACTCGAGGTGCAGGTAGCCGCACTGCCTATACTAATGGCAACCACAATCTTACCGTTGGCGATGTTGACGGTGATGGTAAGGATGAGATCGTCTGGGGTGCATGTGCAATTGACGACAATGGTCAATTGCTCTATGCTACCGGCTACGGACATGGCGATGCCATTCATTTAGGAAGGATGATACCGGGCCGTGAGGGAATGCAGGTCTATGATATTCATGAGGCTTCTCCTTATGGTTGGGATCTCCACGATGCGGCTACCGGCGAAATCCTCTTCAGCGGTACAGCCGAAGGCGATACCGGCAGAGGCATCGCCGCTGATATCGACCCTCGCTATGATGGTTATGAAATGTGGTGTGCAAGCGACCGTACCCCTCGCAATGCCGCTTCCGGCCAGAGAACCAGCAGCGTTAACCCATCAATGAATTTCCGCATATATTGGGACGGTGACCTTCAGGACGAACTTCTTGATGGTAGCGGTATCACAAAGTGGGTTGACGGCCAGATTACATCATTGGCCTCACTTGCCGGTTCGTCATGCAACGGCAGTAAGAGCACCCCCTGTCTGTCGGCAGATCTCTTCGGCGACTGGAGAGAAGAGGTAATATTGTGGAACGCCAGCGACCCATCAAAAATCTATATCCACAGCTCTACAATCGCATCCGAGCATCGTGTGCCCTGTCTGATGCATGACCGTACCTATCGCATGGCCATATGTTGGCAAAATGTGGCTTACAACCAACCCCCGCACCTTGGCTATTATCTCCCCGAATATGTCAGTGCCAGCACCGGGGTCGACCCCATTAAAGTTAAAGACAATGGCACTTTTGAGGTCTATACAGCCGGTGGTGTAAAAGTGCTCGACGATCATGGCTCTGTATGGGCTACTCTCTCGACCCTCACCCCAGGTGTCTACATCGTTCGCTACCCTGAAGGCCATACCGAGAAGATCATGAAGCACTAAATCCCAATCCATCAATATCCCTCTATTACATCATTGCGACCCTAAACAACAACTTATAATTACTATATAGCTGAGAATCAATCATGCCAATTTTTAGCCTCTCAAAAGTGACGAAGTCAGGGGTGTCAGCTTAACCGAAAACGGGGCCCTCCGCCCCGCCTCCTCCGTCTGCGGGCTCTAATCGCCCATCCCCGCTCCCGTTATTTCTGTGTATAAGTTATCACTTTAGCAGAGAGGAATTTATAATTCTTGAAGCCTCCCAACAGAACCTCTTAAGGCTGAAACCTAAAAAGCGCGTCCCGAATGTGGAACGCGCTTTTTATAGTAGAGTTTATTAACTATTTGTCAGAATGACCCGGATTATTTGTAGATCTTAACGCTCTTCTCTCCGGCGCGGAAGATATAGATTCCGCGGGCGAGTTCACGGAGAGCCTCGGCCGGAGCCACATTGCTGCGGAGCAGAACGCCCGATACAGTGTAGACATCCACATTGCCATCCTTTCCTGCCAGAAGATCCTCAACGTTGGTCTTGAAATCTGAAGGCTCAGCAAGGAAGATTGTGCTTCCCTCAGCTTTCGGATTCTCCTTGGCCACGTATGCGTGATAAGGATCAACGGTAGTTGCTTCACCCTCCTTGAGTTCATCGAATCCACCGAGCTTGTTGTCGGTCTCGAAGAGGAGACGGTCGCCGGCAGCAGACTCTTCGGTTTTCGGAGTAACAGCTGTTGTGGTGAACACACCTGTCAGCAGGCCATCGGTATAGGCAGCCTCAGTATTTGTAGCCGCTCCGGTGAATGTATGCTTGATGGCAGTCGGATCCTCTGTCTCCTCGCCGGCACGGGTGGCGCGGCGTCTGGGAGCCTTGAGCATAGCCTCGGCAGTCTCGGAGGAAGCGTCGAGGGCTGCGGCAGCCTCGGCAGTCATAACCATATAGGGAGTGTTGGCAGCGAGATCGCCGGTTACCTCCTCACGGGTTACGATCTGATACTCACCAGTCTCCCCGGAAGTGACCTCCCCGACAGTAGTGAGGCTGTAGACCTTAAGGCCATGGGCACGGAATTCCTCCAAAGCATCGCCTGAGAGTTCGAAGGGGAGGATGATTGTTCCGAAGTGAGAACCCTCCATCTCCCATTCGATCGGAAGTTCAGGCTCATAGAAATAGAATCCGGAGATATATTCACCAGTCTCTATAAGCGGGTGATGGATATAAGCATGATAAGGCTGGATAGTCTCATGTTGGGTATCATTCACATTTGCGTCTCCGTGGTAAACGAAACCTACATTGTCGCCAACAAGCTGGAAGTGGTGCTCGTTCTTTGCAGCATTTTTCTCAACCAGCGTACCGGTCAACAAGTTACCCTCGGGAGAATAATTATCCTGAGTATGCTGAGTATAACCTTGGAAAGTATATGTATCACCCGAAACTGTTTCTCGAGTAGTTCCGGCAACCCTACGGCGTTTTGATTTGGGAGTTGAAGCATCGGCGGCCAGATTCTTGATCACATAAGGAGTATTGGCCTTGAGTGAGTCTTGTGGCTCGAAAGTAAGGATACGGTAAGTATTAACCTCATCATCAGCGGGAGTTTCCGACCAGTCAGACTTGGTAATTGTTGCAACCTCAAGATTATTCTCAGCCAACACCTCTTTTGAAACATCGAAGGGGAGAATGATTGTACCATGCGAAGGAGTCTCCATAGTCCATTTCACCTCGAGGAGTCGGCTTTCGAGTTTAAGGCGGAAGTTATCAACCTTATACCAGGGTCCCATGATTGTCGGCTCATCGCTCATATCAAATTCATCATCATTGAAAGAGGGATATACACCTATCTTCACATCCTTCTGGTCAGCTTTAACCTCAAACTCAAAAGTGAAGTCTTCAAACTCAGTCTTATCTTTAGAGATGATGAATTTTTCGGAATGCTTGTCATTGGCTCCGAGGAAGAATACATTCCCGGGATCAGATGCGATCTTGACGGTAAGCTTATAAACACCGGCCGGAACGTTCGGTATCACCTGCCAGATTGGATTGGCCGTACCGTTAAGATATGCATTGTAGAGATAATCTCCATGAGTTCCGGTGGTCATATAAGTTCCATAATTATGGCCGGGGACTATCTCCTCGTTTTCATCTAACTCATCACCCCTGTTTCCGTATATTACTTTAGCATCCGCACTCGGAATCATTGATGTGGTCCAACCCGTTAGTGCTCCTAATTCGAAAGAGTTGTTGGTTATCGCACCACTCATGTCGGCTCCGGTTTCAGTCTGAGAGAAGATAAGGTCGCGGAGACGCTGGAAGAGTTCTGTTATCTCCGTGATACCGCTTCCGATCTCATCCTCACCCTCATGATTGCTGTCGATGTGGCGATTATATAGATCCTCGTAATCTTTTGCATCCCATTGAGATGAATATTTCGTGGGGAGCGTCTTGGCCACACGTGTTGTCTCATTTATGGCATCGTTCAGTCGGGCATAGAAGAAACACTTGTCGGGATCGCCGGTGCGGGTGAGCTGGAAGTTATCGACCTTGTACCAGTCCCCGCCGAATCCATCCCATGTTCCATCGGAATTGCATCCGCCGGCAAGAATAGTCACCTGGGGAGTTCCTTCGGCAACCTCAAAGTCGAGAGTCTGCACTACACCTGTCTTAAGATCCGGAATACACTGGAACGGCTTCTTCTGAGAAGCAACATCCTCATGTCCCTTAACCTCCAGGAATACGTATTTGTCCGCATCGTTAGCAAAAGTAGCGCGGAGCTGATAATGACCGGCGGGGAGACCATAAAGAGTCTGGGAGATGATTGTGCCTCGGCCATTATCCCATGTGTTGAATACATAATCACCGTCGGCCGAAGTCATTTCATATGTTGGATCGGCATTGGGTTTAGCCCCCGTATCGTTGGCATCCGACAACAGGGTCCATCCGAGCGTCGAACCATTGTCAAGCTCAAACGACGGGTTGATAATGGCATTGGTCATATTATTACCTGCCTTATAGACCTGTTCGCGGAGAAGATTGTAGATTGCAGTGAACTCTGCCTCGCCGTTTCCGGTGACTTCAAGGTTATCAACCAAAGCTTGGTATGGTGCCATCTTTTCAGCCCAACCCTCATTGTAGGGAGCACCCATCGCATTGATCTTGGCTGTAGCATCAGCTATCGCGATGCGGATAAGATGTATAGCCTTTGCAGCATTGTGGTCGGTGAGACGCTCCACAACAAAGTTGTCGGCCATGAATGCGCCTGAGTTCTCAGCTCCGATAGTGGTTGTTCCGGCATCGATCATGAATTTCACTGAAGCCTTTGTAAGCTGACCATCGGCGGCAACGGCCGGCGCTGATTTCTCACCGGCTGCAGTAAGCACGGTTCCGTTGGATACATCAGCTGTGAGCTCATAGATACCGTTCTGCATCGTCACCTCGAAATCGTAGGAGATGGAACCCTTGTCAGCCTTGAAGTAATACTGACCATCTGTGGCTTTTCCATCGTTGGTGACAGAGGCATTGGTAGCATTGTTATTCCATTCCGTGAGATTTCCCATCTCGAAAGAGTTGTTGAGGATTGCATAAGGCATCACCGCTGGAAGTTTCCTCTGTTTGGCCGAAGCTTTAGCGAGAGCAACATACGTATTGTGAACTTCCGTATCTCCGTTACCCTTGATAAGGCGGCTTTCCCAGGCGTTCACTACCGCGCGGTTGTTGTAGTCTGTGTATCCTGCAGCATCAGCTTTCCCCTGAGCATCATCAATAGCCACTTTAACGCGATCGATAGCAGCAAGAGCCTCTGCAGTCGGCCCGAGATAAGTCAGATAAAAGTTATCAAATATGACAGCACCGGCAGATTTATTAGAGCTTGTATGCTGAAGCTTTGCGGTGAGCTGGCTATCCGTTATTGTTAAAGTAGTACTTGACTTGTAATTACCATTTACAAAGTCCTTGCCGGCATTTATACCGGAATAGGTACCACCTTTATTCTCACGGGTAACACTAATCTCTTTCCCATTAAAATATAATTTGGCATCACAATTATCAGAGAAGATCTGGCAACCTACCTCATATATGCCATTGGGAAGACCGGAAATGGTTTTCTCTATTGTCCAATCTGAATTAGAACCGCCAGTAAACCAATCGTTATTAAAATTGTCATTGTAAATACGCGCTACGGAATTACAGGTAGCGTTATCTTCACTTGCTATTTCTGTTTTAACCTTACTACCTTTGGAAGTAAATGAATTCAACCAGGAATCAACACCTTTATCGTTTCGGGGCATACTGTATCCGGGGATAAGGAATGTCGCGTCCATCGGATTGCTCTCCGAAGCATATGTATTGAGATTGGAGACACGGGTAGAGGCTGCTACCATCTCCCACTGCTGGTTAGGATCAGAATCGGAGGCATCAGCCCATGTAAGATCATCCGTGGAGGTAGCTGTAAGGGCCATGCTATTGTCATTACGGACAATGGTATAATAGTTTGTTCCACTCACCAGGTTGATGTTATAATCGAGAGGAGTAGGATTATCCATATAGAGGTTGTCACCAACGTATGGAGTAGTATTGTCATTGGTGTACATATTGGTGGGACTCAGATTAAATGTACCGGTCTCTGATCCCTCCTTGAGGGTTATGCTGATTCCGGTATTGTTCACTACTCCACGTGTTCCCCAGTTATGGCCTGCAGCCATCCATTTATCGGTGCCTATATTATGTAGATAGAATTGTCCATCAGAGAGATCATCGCGCACACGCTCAATCTCGAAGTCAATCACAATAGGATAGTGGTCGGAGATCTCCGAGCCATCGGGCCATGTGAAATCAGTATCCTGAAGATAATTGAGAGCAGTAAGCTTACAGGGAGACTCGCTATTCTCAATCCACCATATCTTATCTACAACTTCACCTGTCTGGAATCCCTGATGTGATTCCTCAGTGCCATCATAGGGGCGGGGAACCATCAGTGACCCTGAAGGGCACTCCGGGAATTGACCTTTACGGGGGAAATCAATCCACGGGTCGTGCATTGTGAAACGGGAATCGGCATTGATCTGATCAAACATGATAGCCTTAATCCTGTCGCGGGTATAGCGACA
>CAZCJC010000065.1:0-13777 GCA_964499025.1 uncultured Sangeribacter sp. | reverse complement strand
ACCGACAAGCACCGCTCCGACAGCTCCAATACCGGTCCAGACGGGATAAACTGTTCCTATCGGCAATTTTTCGGCAGCCTTAGCCATGAGAAACATACTCAGGGACAATGCCACGAAAAAACCGATCCACCACCATATGAGGTCTGATCCACTCGCATTTTTTGTTTTTCCGAGACAGAAAGTAAAGGCAACCTCCATCAATCCGGCCACTATCAGTATAACCCAGCTCATTTTCCTATTAATTTTCCTGAAACATTGCAGAATTTCCGATTTCTGACTTCCTCAGCGATAACTTAGAAATTTCGGTGTTTTCACATTTCAATATTATCACTCCACTCATATTGAATGCTGATACAATTGTTATGCTATGCCGGTATATTGGTTTTCTATTATAAGCTCATGTGTATAAATGTCATTCATAGAGATAAAACATTCTATCCATTAGCTGCCACTTGCTATCGGAAGTAGCGGTTGGATCACAGCCCTGCATCTCTGCCACGAAACTCTCCCATTCTGCCTGACGTGGCAGAGTGGAAAGTCGGGCCATGGCGGTATCCCAATTGAAATCAAGCGGAGTCTCGACAATCATTACAACCTTATTACCAAGAATATAAAGTTCCATTTCAAGAATGCCTACCTCTCGAATTCCTTCCCGAATCTCTTTCCAGGAATGCTCCTTGTCATGACATTGCACATATCTTGCTATCATCTCCGGACAGTCAGTGATCTCAAGAAATTGACAATATCGCTTTACCGGCTCATCATACTGACGAACCGGATAACCTGAATATTTTGAATCAAATGTCATAAGCGTATAATCAAATTTTTGCCAGAATTCTGAAAACTTTCCCCGGTTTCTGCGACCACTCATTCAGGGCATCGCCTGCTTGTGCCGGCTCAACAACACGCGTAATCAGTTTATCTACCGGACACTCTCCACGCCGTAAGTATTTTATCACGGCATCGAAATCAGATGGCATCGCATTTCTCGAACCTCTTATATCAAGCTCTTTCTTTACAAAGAGACCGGTCTGGAATGTAACGGCGTTTTTTGAATACCCTATGCAGACTACACGACCGGAAAAAGCAACCTCATCTACGGCCATGACATAGGTGACTGGTGAGCCAACCGCTTCCACCACCACATCAGGACCCATACCGGACGTATATTCCAGAATCCGCTCATGAGCGTCGCTTCGGGATGTGTCGACTACATAGGAAGCTCCGAGTAAACGGGCCAATTCAAGTTTCTCAGCATCTATATCTGCGGCTATCACAGTTGCTCCACGCATGGCTGCACGAACAACTGCCCCAAGACCTATCATACCGCATCCGATAACCATCACTGTATCTATGTCGCTTACTGCCCCTCGGTCGACGGCATGAAAGCCGACACTTAAAGGCTCGATCAATGCACAATCACGGACACTTATTCCCTCGGCCGGAATAACCTTCGTCCAGGGCACGGCGATATATTCACACATCGCGCCGTTTCGCTGAACTCCAAGAGTCTCATTAAATTCGCAAGCATTGGGACGTCCCTTACGGCAAGAGGAGCACTTCCCACAAGAAGTATATGGGTTGACCGTAACTGTCATTCCCTCTCTGAACAGACCCTCTGGAACTTCACGCCCAACCTCCTTAATGATTCCTCCGATCTCATGACCGGGTATCACCGGGGAGATAGCCATTAGATTGCGTCCGAGATATGTATTGAGATCAGAACCGCAGAAACCTACATATTCAACTTTAATCAGAATTTGATCCCGTTGGACAATTGGGTTTTCTATCTCCTTAACCTCCACCTCTCCGGGAGCAGAAATTTGTATTGCATGCATATGAATCTATTGAATTTTAATCTATTTAAGTAGTTTATAATCACCCCACCTATTTATATGGCTCTTCAATGGGCTTATATGTGGCCCCATACCAGGCACATACGAGGAAACATATCAAAGGCACTATATAAGCTATCTGATAAACCACGGCATTTGTCATTATATAGGCGGTAAGTTGCGGCAGACATGCATTTCCGACAATAGCCATCACGAGAAAAGCGGAACCGCTTTTTGTATCTTCCCCCAGTCCGGCAATCGCAAGTGAAAATTGAGTCGGATAGATTATCGACATGAAGAAAGATACTCCTATCATTGCATAAAGGCCGACCATCCCTCCACAGAATACTATAACTCCGCATAGCAAGACATTCACCACGGCATACACCGTAAGCATCGATTTTGGACGGAAACGTCCCATAAGAAGCGTGCCGATCCATCTTCCAAGAAGGAATGCAAGCATGTATATTCCGAAGAAGGTGGTGGCTGTTGACTCTTCCAATCCCGCAAAGGTGCAGCAATATACAAGGAAAAGACTGTTGATGGCCGTTTGACCGCCATTATAGAAAAATTGCGCTATAACTCCCTTTCCGAGGCGCGGACATCGCAAGACTCCGAAATTGATGAGCTTTCCTCCTGTATGCGCCTCCTCACTCTTAATCACGGGAAGCTTTGAAAACATAAAAACCAAGGCAAGGATCACAAGAAGAGTCCCAAGTGCCCCATATGGGCCCATCATCAGATTAGTCTCAGTTTCGATATATCCTTCCCAGCCACCGGCATAATCCGGAGGAAGAGTCTCACGGGTATAAGTATTCCCACTTAGAATGAGCTTACTTAGGAACATTGCGGAAATGAATGCACCAAGGCCGTTGAATGACTGCGCCAGATTAAGTCGGCGCGATGCCGATGCCGGATCTCCCAAGGCTGTGACATACGGATTTGCCGCTGTTTCAAGGAAACACATTCCCGTAGCGATCACAAAAAACACGCACAGATACCCTCCATACGCCTTGACCAGGGCAGCCGGAAAAAAGAGAATTGCTCCGGCCGCGGCTGTAAAGAGTCCGAACACTATGGCCGCTTTATAAGTATACCTCTTCATAAAGGCCGCGATCGGAATCGGACAGATAAAGTAAGCAAGCCAATAGGCTGTCTCAGTGAAAGAGGCCTCAAATGGCGTAAGTTCACATGTCTTCATCAGCTGCCGAATCATCGTCGGCAACAAATTGGCACTCACTGCCCACACAAAAAACAATGTAATGACAAGAATCAGCGGTACCAGATATTTATTCTTTGATTTCATCTCCATCTTCATTATTCTATTCCGACATATTTTTTATATAAGGGAGATCCACAAGATGTCTGAAACCATAAAACCTCCTTGCATTCTCACCGAGAAAAGCTGATTTCTCTTCATCTGTGAGTTCTTCTGATTTGGAGATGAAGTCATATGACATTCTGTAGGTTATCGCAGTAATGGTTCGGGGATAGTCTGAGCCCCACATAAGTTTCTCCCAACCGACCTCGTCTGCGGCCTGTCTTATGGCCTTAACTGCCCCTCGGAATGGATAGAATTCTGAATTGAACAACCAGGTTATTCCCCCTGACTCCACCATCACATTCGGATTCCTGGCAAGCTTTATCTGCGACATCCAGTCGCCCGACGTAACCATTCCGAAATGTGCGATAGCAATCTTTAGTCGCGGACATTCCTCTATTATCTCTTTCATCTCCCCGACCTGAAGATCCCCGTCGGCAAGAGCAATCGACAGAATCATGTCATGCTTCTCCATAAAATGGAAAAGTTCAAGTTTATCCGGGGTATTCAGCAATATTCTCCTACCTTGGATAAAGAGGCGGTGTCCGGGAATTGCCAACGCTCTGAAACCATGTTCATACTGCCGCCTGGCTGCCTCCATGAAATCATCACGACGCAGATCGCACAGACCGCACACCTTAAATCTTTCAGGATATCTCCTCGCAACCTCCTCCAGATATTCATCCTGATTGCCGTCGATAAATTCCTGAGTTATTACGGCTGCGGAAACCTGCGCGTAGTCCATATTGGAGAGAAAAACTTCCGCACTGTTTTTTCCGTCAATCATAAACGGAGGGAGCATCTGGCGTTCCTCCCCCATGAATGAGCAACGTCCGTTGGGAAGCTCATATATCCTTTTCCCATCCACCATTGTATTCTGGGTTAACCACAGATGGGCATGGGCATCGATAATCTTATAGTCCATAATTATTGAATCAGGTGTTTTTCCAGCTGACACGTTTCTGGTCGCCAATTATCTCCAAAACTTCCTTTAGCAGGTTCTCGTCGAGAGGTTCCTCAACATACCGGATATTCCTCACAACGTTCTCCGGATTGGCAGAACTGAAGAGAGTGGATGCAATACGGGGATTGGAAACGGAGAACTGAATAGCCAGTTTCTCAATCGGATAATCCTTACTACGGCAATAGTCGGCAGCGCGGGCACAGGCCTTGACAAGTGATTCAGGGGCCGGATGCCATGACGGGATGCCTCGCTGAGACAGAAGACCCATCGAAAGCGGAGATGCATTGATCACACCTACTCCCTTGCTTTCAAAATAATCAAGAAAATCAAGTAGCTTGTCGTCGTTGAGTGAATAATGGCAGAAATTAAGCACACTCTCAACCGTATCTGCCGGGACATGATCAATCACCCACACGAGATTCTCAAGTTGAAGATCGGTGATACCTACATGGCCAACTATTCCCTGCTCACGAAGCTCAACCAACGCAGGGAGAGTCTCGGAAGCGACTTGATTAAGATCGGCAAATTCAATATCGTGAACATTTATCAGATCAATGAACTCAATATTGAGCCTCTCCATGCTTTCGTATACACTCTCCTTTGCGCGTCGCGCCGAGTAATCCCAGGTGTTTACTCCATCCATTCCGTAACGTCCGACTTTTGTGGAGAGATAATATTTTTCGCGTGGAATTTCGCGTAGTGCTTTTCCAAGAACTGTCTCCGCTTTGTAGTGACCATAATAGGGAGATACATCTATGAAGTTTATTCCGTTGTCGATTGCGGCATTTACCGCCGTGATTGCCTCGATCTCCTTTGTTTCCCTGAAGACACTTCCTAATGATGACGCTCCGAAGCTGAGTTCTGACACCACCATACCGGTCTTTCCGATTTCTCTGTATTTCATGATATTGAATTTTTTACAAAGTTAAATGAAATAGGATTCAAAGGATAGAACTTTATTGTTTAAAAATAGGACATTATTGACATCTTCAATCCTCACTTCGAGCCGTCATTATAATTCAACCGATACTGTCGTGGCGTGACTCCAACATGCTTTTTGAATAATCTGGTGAAGTAAGACACGTCATCATAACCAAGCATATAGGAAATTTCTTTGATAAGAAGAGACTCTGTAGCCAGCATCAGTTTCGCTTTCATCATCTTCCTGTCGATCAGGAATTGGGCGGGTGAGCATCCTACCTGCAACCTGAAAAGACGTATGAAATGCCCTACCGACATACATGACCCGCCGGCCAGTGATTCAATGGAAAGCGGAGTATTTATATTTTGAGAGATTAGCTTGAGTGCCTGAATAATACGCGGATCAGTCGCATCATATTTTGGCTTTGCAAACTTTAAGAAGCGGCTCATGAATTGGGATATTATTCCCATCGACTCCATTCGCACATCGAGAGGACGGATACGGTTCTCACTGACACACTCTATAAGTGATCGTTCGTTGTCATACTTATCAGGATCACTCGATTTGAGAGTCATTGCACTGTTTTCATCTACGAGGCGGTTGAATAAGAGATGATCAAGCTCACTGCTATTAATTTCAAATGGGAAATCATAAGAAGCGAAGATATCTCCACCTTTTGAAGAATCCTCATAAATATGGACATAATAATGATTGAACACACCTTCACAATGATCGGAATGAGTTGTAAAAGGGGGAATCATATACATATGACCGGGAGTAAGGAGATGGGTAACACCTCCTGTCTTTACCTCTGCCTCACCATCGGTGACAAGATAAATCCTTGCAAATGGGCTGTTGATACCGTTGAAATTCCAGTCCCCATGATGACGTGCAAATCCAACGTTGAGCATTAGGAAATTATTGATTGACATGAAAGGTAATCCGTTTTTTAATTCCTCCTCAGCAACTTTATGAAGAGAACCTCGATTCTACAAACTTCCTTTTCAGTTAACGAAATCTGATAAGATTCACGCCTCTCCGCTTAAGTAGCTGTTCATATTATATGTGAGCAGTATTAAGTAAGTTTGAAAAATTAGCTAATAGTTATTTTTGGAATTTGAGCGATTGGATTTGTTTCATGAGCGAAGGAGCATAGCGGGCTATGCAACTGAGCGAAAGGAACAAAAACAACGTTCAAAAACAAAAATAACATTAGCTTCAATGTTAAACTTACTATGGTGATAATATAAACTAATTTTGAAAACTTACTTATAATAAATAGTTGAATATTAATTTGAACAGCAAAGTAGTAGGTAAAAATTAATGAACATATAAACGAAGTTATTTTGAGCAGATTTTGCTGCGGAGAGAGGGAGGCTACTATATGTCGATTAATTTTTAACGATTACTTACTTAATTGATGCAAAAATATCATTTTTATTGGAATAAGTAGTTTATAAAAATTAATGAACATATAAAACGAAGTTATTTTTGAGCGGATTTTGCTGCGGAGAGAAAGAAACTACAATATTTCGATTAATTTTAACAACTACTTTTAGAATATCACGCTTCATTGATACATTTTATTAACTTTGCAAAATAAATAGTTGATAAATATGCAGCGTTTTAATTTGAAAAACTGCTTTATATCGATTAATTATTGAGCTAAGTAAGTTTGAAAAATTAGCTAATAGTTATTTTGGGAATTTGAGCGATTGGATTTGTTTCATGAGGGAAGGAGCATAGCGGGCTATGCAACTGAGCGAAAGGAACAAAAACAACGTTCAAAAACAAAAATAACATTAGCTTCAATGTTAAACTTACTATGGTGATAATATAAACTAATTTTGAAAACTTACTTACCTTATATAATCGTTTTTAAGTTTATCTGAGAAATGAAGAAAATATTCATCACATTCGTAACGACTCTGGCCGTTTCTTTTGGCCTTTCAGCGCAGACATTGGAAAAGATGAACTGGTTTAACGAACCGGAAAACTGGAGTATCAAGGATGGCAAGCTTGTCATGGATGTGACTCCCAAGAGTGACTATTGGAGAATCTCACATTATGGTTTCACAGTGGATGATGCTCCCTTCTATTATGCTGAATACGGCGGGGAGTTTGAGGCTAAGGTTAAGATAGCCGGGGATTATAAGGTTCGCTTCGATCAGGCCGGGATGATGATTCGCATAGATCATGAAAATTATATAAAGACCGGAATTGAATTTGTGGATGGTAAATATAATCTCAGCACTGTGGTGACCCATCACACGTCAGACTGGAGCGTGATTGCCCTCGATCTACCCGTAAAGGAGTTGTGGATAAAGGCTGTGCGCCGCAAAGATGCGATTGAAATATTCTATTCATTCGATGATCAGGAATACATTATGATGCGCAACGCATGGATGGAAGCCAACCGGCCTGTGAAAATCGGAATGATGGCTGCTTGTCCCGATGGCAATGGATTCAAAGTGACTTTCTCTGATTTCACGGTAAAACACCTTCCGGATGCAGTGCGTACTGAGTGGCTCAACTCACACTCGGAATAATTCCTGTTTGAATTCCATAAAATTGAAGTTGATAAAAACAAGGCCCCACAACATCAAGGTGGGGCCTTGTTTTTATCAACTATTACGATACCTATTTTATTGACCTAAATATTTTGATTACTGCCGAATAGGGGGACAAACTCATCTATTTGCGCCCTTTCCACTGTTGATAAGTTCTGTCATTGCCTCGGCATATCTTCTGCCGAGCTCGATCTGAGCATCCCTGCCGAAATGAGGATCTCTTTCATTTTCAGCATACCGTCGGCGAAGGCCCTCACTCGAGACATATCTGCAATTCTTAACCATCTCCGAAAGTTCCGGTATTATGGAATCATTAAATATCCGGATATCCTCTTCCGGAGCCCAATTCCATCTGCCAACCTGACCTATCACTACCGGTATATCCCCCTCTCCCAAAGAATCTCTCAAGGCGGTGATGAACTTAACAAACTTCTCTGGATATCCTGAAATACCCTTCTGAATATTGGTCTCACCCTGATGCCATGCTATCCCTTTCAACTCACCATGCCTCATGGCTTCTCGTGTTCTTCTCACAGCCTCATTTAAGTAAGAATGCTTATCTTCGGGCAACCAATGATCAAGCGATGATCCACCGCGGGCATTTGATACTATCAGTATTTTACGTCCGGTTTGTTTATGCATAGTCTCCGAGAATTTAATTGCCGGAGAATAACCTTGCAACTTTATATCTTTCCGAATGGAGGAATATTGGTTGAATGGAGCTCTTGCCTCTTCAGGAATACCTTCGGAATTAAGAAGGTATACCCCCTCTACAATATCTGTAGTGTCACAGCTCAAAAATTCACCTCTCCCGGCCATATTCGATTGTCCGATCATCAGATAGATGTCAAACTCCCCGACGACTTCCCCTCGAACAGAGAATACAGATATTAGAAGGAGAAATACTGATACAATTTTTTTCATCTGGATAAAATTAGTTTTCTAATAATTTTGAAAACTTTCTTGACTGATTAAACATTGCCGTATGAAGGATCCGGCTCAGCGGCGATCGCACCGGAGTCCTCCTGAATCCCATATGAATTCTCATTGCGATGGTTTCCGGTGATCATTGCATAGAGATTCCTCAGAGTATCCTCCCGTTTCGATTTAGTCCGGATTTCACATTCCCATACCCTTATCACCCGCCACCCTGCAAGTTGAAGATCAACGTTAGTGGCAAAATCGCGGGCATAATTCATCGCTATCTTGTGACGCCAGAAATGCTCATTGGTTTTCGGAAGCTTGAAATACCGGCAGCCTTCATGTCCATGCCAGAAGCAACCATCTATGAAAACTACGGTCTTATATTTTTTCAGCACAATATCAGGGGACCCGGGTAATTTGCTGTTGTTAACCCGATAGCGCAGTCCTCGTGAGAAAAGATACTTCCGGACTATCATTTCCGGTTTTGTACCTTTACCCTTAATGGAAGCCATGCAACGACTCCTCTGCTCCGGTGTCATAATATCGGTCATAAATCACCAGCAAAGATATTTATTAATTTCCGAGCTTTCAAAAAAATTTACTGATTAATTCGCATTAGAATATGTCTTCAAATTTTAAGTTCGTAAGGCCTCTGGACAGACATCAATTTGTTGTAGGAACTTATTTTGCCTACTCTCCTTGGATTTGCGATATGAGTAAATCTTGAAGAACTACAGCATTGTTATGCTCAGTGTCATGAGAGGAGTATAACAGCGTTATGATTGGCTTGTCAGCAATGAGTTTTTTCAAAGCCCCGTAACCCGGATTTTCAAGTAACTCTGCTTTATAACGTTTCTCAAATTCATCCCACTCAGCAGATGGATTCGCATGAAACCATTGCCGTAATGCTGTGGAAGGGGCAATATCTTTATCCCACAGGTCGTAGTGAAATGTTTCATGTGAGAGTCCCCGTGGCCAAAGACGATCAACGTATATCCTGAATCCATCTGAAGATGAGGCCGGTTCATAAGCCCTCTTTATAAATATTTGTGTTCCCATCTTTTTCATTAGTTTTTAAATTACCCGCATTGCTGACAACACCCCTTCTATAGCACGTACCTCCTCCCTCCCCTTTCTACTCCTTTAAGGGACTATTCAAGTCGCGATTATCGGCTCAAAATAGTTAAAAAATCACATAAAATCGGCTCTTAGAAACCTATTATCAGCAATTTTTACTTAGCATTTTGAGCCAATATAAATACCTCCAATTTAGTTGACCGTTTTAGGTCTGCTATATCACCATGCGGGTTTATAGCCCTGAGTCGAGTCATAATCTTATCGACATCAAAAGGAATTGCCATGTCATATCCTGAGTAAAATGCACTCTATCCAAATCATATCGCCCTGCCATATTGAGAATAGGAATAAAAAGGAAAGGCAAATTTTGGGATTAAAAATAGGTTTTCACTGCGAAGAGGAATTGGTCAATAAATATGCGCTTGAATGCTGCGATATTGTTCTGCTCGTAGAACATCAGCATTGCCTTTTTATAATCAATCGAATCCACAGTGCGGAAGGATATAGGGCAGTATCCTTTGGCAATCAATATACCATTACTTACGATTCTGGCAGTGCGCTTATTGCCGTCTGTGAATGCCTGAATATAGCTGAGCAATACGAGTGCGAGAAGGGCTTTCTCAAAGATGTTGCTCTTGCCGTTGATTAGGCGTACTGAATCTTCAAGCGCTTCGCGTATTTGGAACTCGTTGTCAAGCGGAGTGTAGTTCGTTCCGGTGATACCAACTCGGCGATGGCGTATGTTTCGCTCAACTCCCAATTCTTTTGTAAGAAGGGCATGAATTTCTTCTATGCGCGCAACAGTCAAATCTTTTAGATAATCCGGCACATCAAGAATAAAGTCAAGGGCATCTTTATGATTCAACAACATAATGGCTTCCTCTTTTGTTTTTCCGCTTGCAGTCTGTTTCTCCTTAAGCAAACGTTCAGTTTCAAGCAGAGAATAGGTATTACCCTCTATTTGAGATGATTTCCAAGATAAGTCTATGCCTAATCTTTCCATCTCTTTCCGATACTCAATCTCTGACATTTCAGAAAGATGTTGACGGAACAGGTCTTGTGCATCATTAAGACGCTGCAATTCTTCTGGTGTAAACATATCCACCTTCGGTAGGACGTCATTGATCAACTCAAAGTTGAACGATTCCTGAACTTGACGTTCGTCAACATCTTTGTCAAAGTAGGTATCAAGATTCAGTTCCGTAGTGACATGAGCTTGCGGTGTCAGCCGATAACGTGTAGCGGGACCACGACCGACTACTTCTATTTGCCCCTTTGCTGTCGCTTCGGATAGCAAACGCATTAGCGTTCTATCGCTTATCTGTTTCGATAAGGAAGGCAGAATCTCAGACCTCTTGGATAGTGGATGATACTGCAAAAATTGCAGTATTTCGATCTCTGTTGTCATATGGTATAAATTATCGCGCCAAAATTAATGAAAATATTGGGAATATCACGCCACCGTGTCGCGATCTTTCTCTTAAAAAACTGTTTTTGTCGCGATTCGAATACATCATAACGTGCCTCCATTCTCTTTTAAGCCTATATTAGTAATCAAAAACAACTAGAATAATTCCTGTTTTTATTCTACGGTGAAAAATCCTTATGGTGACGCTTTAATTGAAAATAAATCACTATCTTTGCATACAAACAAAGATTTTTGACAATGGAAGATTTAAATCGCATAAAAGTAGTTCTTGTAGAGAAAAAACGAACAAGCAAATGGTTATCAGAACAGTTAGGCATAAATCCTTCTACTGTTTCAAAATGGTGTACTAATACCTCCCAACCCGATATCGAAACCCTTATTAAAATATCAAAGCTGTTAGAAGTAGAAATGGAAGAACTGCTCAATAAGCGATACGTTGAATCAATAAAAATAAAATTTTCATGATTAAATAAAATTGTAATAAGTTTAATATTATATCCTCCTCTGGGTATTGATTACTTAGGAAAGGAAGAAAGAGCTAAAACCATAAAAATAAATGTTAGTTAATCACCCTCGCCAATTGATCAAGTATATGGAAATCGTTCCAAGTTTAACCACAAAGCGAATTAACCTCTTGAAAATCTTATGACAAGCAATATTCAAAGAGCTCAATTACAAGCTCAAATATGGAAAATAGCTAATGACGTGCGTGGGGCAGTCGATGGGTGGGACTTTAAGCAATTCGTCTTAGGTACATTATTTTACCGCTTTATCAGCGAAAATTTCACCAACTATATTGAGGGAGGAGATGAAAGTGTTGATTACGCAAATTTGCCAGATAGCATAATCACTCCCGAAATCAAGGATGATGCTATTAAAACTAAAGGATATTTTATCTATCCAAGCCAACTATTTGTGAATATTGCTAAAACTGCCAACAAGAATCCGAATCTAAATACGGATCTCAAAGCTATTTTTAACGCTATTGAAGGCTCTGCTGTTGGCTACGATTCGGAGAAGAATATTAAAGGATTGTTCGCTGATTTTGATACAACAAGTACTCGATTGGGTAATACCGTAGAGGATAAAAATAGTCGATTGGCGGCGGTCATAAAAGGTGTTGAGGAGCTAAACTTTGGAAACTTTGAGGACACTCATATAGACTTATTTGGCGATGCCTATGAGTTCTTAATACACAACTATGCAGCAAATGCAGGAAAGTCCGGGGGTGAGTTCTTTACCCCTCAATGTGTATCAAAACTTATTGCTCGATTGGCTATACATGGGCAAACTTCAATCAATAAGATTTATGATCCTGCTGCAGGTTCTGGTTCATTGTTATTGCAAGCTAAAAAGCAATTTGATGAGCATATAATTGAGGATGGTTTCTTTGGCCAAGAGATTAATCATACAACATATAATCTTGCTCGTATGAATATGTTCTTGCACAACATTAATTACGACAAGTTTAATATTGCATTGGGAAATACTCTGAAGGATCCACAATTTGGGGATGATAAGCCTTTTGATGCAATTGTTTCCAATCCTCCTTATTCGGTAAATTGGACTGGATCAGATGACCCTACTTTGATTAATGATGACCGTTTTGCTCCTGCTGGTGTTTTAGCTCCTAAATCTAAAGCTGATTTTGCATTTGTATTGCACGTCCTGAGTTATCTTTCAGGTAGAGGAAGAGCTGCCATCGTATGTTTTCCCGGCATTTTTTATCGGGGGGGAGCCGAACAGAAAATCAGGAAATATTTGATTGATAATAATTTTGTGGAAACAGTAATTGCATTGGCACCTAATCTTTTCTATGGAACTACCATTGCTGTTAATATTTTAATTTTGTCAAAGCATAAGTTTGACACCAAAACTCAGTTTATTGATGCAACGAGTAACGATTTTTTCAGAAAAGAAACAAACAATAACGTACTTGACGAAGAACATATAAAGAAAATTTTAGACATTTTCGATAGTAAAGAAGATATTAAAACAATTGCAAAATCTGTTGATAATAACTTGATTGCCGAAAATAATTATAATCTTTCGGTAAGCAGTTATGTGGAGACAAAAGAAACCCGTCAAGAAATAAATATCAATGAACTCAATCGACGCATTCGGCAAATTGTAGAGAAAGAGAATGAATTAAGAAACGAAATTGACAAAATAATTGCAGAATTGGAGGAGGATGAGCTATGAGTAAATTAAAAAATCTTATAGAAAAGCTTTGCCCTAATGGGGTTGAATACAGGCAATTAGGTGATAATAGAGTTTCTATAATGCAACGTGGAACATCTTTGACTAAAAAAGATTCTAAGGAAGGGGTATATCCTGTAATATCAGGTGGTAAGATTCCGGCCTTCTATTGTAATCGTTTTAATAGAGATGGGGAAACAATTACTATTGCCGGAAGTGGAGCAGGAGCTGGTTATGTACAGTATTGGAACGAACGAATATTCGTATGTGATGCCTTTTCAGTGAAGGGAGTAAATGATGTTTCAACTAAATACCTTTATTATTGTTTAACCAACTTGCAGGATAAAATTTATGCTACAAAAAAAGGAGGAGGCGTGCCTCATGTTCATATATCAAGCATTGATAAATTTCTGATTCCTATTCCACCTCCCGCAGTTCAAGAGGAAATTGTTAAAATTCTCGACCGCTTCGCGGAATATGCAGCGGAGCTGCAAGCGGAGCTGCAAGCACGTAAGGAACAATACGAATATTATCGT
>CAZCJC010000064.1:0-13890 GCA_964499025.1 uncultured Sangeribacter sp. | reverse complement strand
GGGAGCATACTTTCGTATGCGACTGAATGACAAGGCAAAAGATGCCAAAAATAACCAGTTTTATTGTTCAAGATTATCAACTACAATATATCGATTAATTTGTAACAACTACTTATAGAATTTAAAATGCTATTAATTAACAGTAATAATATTCCTACAGTTGATAGTTTCTTGAGATTGTTTGGCGAAATTATAGTTGACAAGTTCACTGAAATAGAAAATCTTCACAATTCTGACAGGAAATTCAAGGATATAGAATTCCTGCCTCTTGATGATAGTGAAAATGAGTATCAGGATGTTGTGGTCAGACTTGGAAACAGGATATATATTTCCGACAGGATGGTTGGCCAAATGGGATTCACCCCTCCGGAACTCTTCGCAATTTTTGCCCATGAATTAGGCCATATCCTCTATAACACCCACCCTTGGGCCTGCGATTCAGAATCACGAGCCGACACTCTGGCTGCTGAACTCGGTTTAGGAGAGCAGATGATATCTGTGCTCGAAAAGATAATCTCATCGCGGCGGTTCCGTCAGGTTACTTCTGATCTTGTCAGACGAATCCAGTTCCTGAGCCACATAGCATGATACCCACATACATGGAGTCCTAAACCTTCAGCTAATATAATATCATGTAAGTGTCAACGTTTAGTAAGTGGTACCGGTTTATAAGCAGTAGGATGCTTAAAAGTTCCATTCCGCTCTGTTACTCCGGCAGCCTTACGTGATAACAACCTATTTCTGTTGAATTTTGAATCCCAAATACTTTATATTCCTTGTCCTGATAATATTTTCTCCGCTTTTATCTATTAAAGCTG
The DNA here is from genome assembly GCA_964499025.1 of uncultured Sangeribacter sp. Taxonomy (GTDB): domain Bacteria; phylum Bacteroidota; class Bacteroidia; order Bacteroidales; family Muribaculaceae; genus Lepagella. The sequence continues at coordinate 13,072 of CAZCJC010000064.1, read as the reverse complement.
AGAATGTCAAGATAGCCGGTAAAGTAATCGACAATCAGGACAAACCGGTTGAGTTTGCTACAGTTCGGGTGGCAAAAACAGCAATTGGAACAAATACAAACCTAAATGGTATGTATTCGCTTTCGGTTGCTGAAAAGGATACTATTGAACTAATATTTTCCTGCATCGGATTCAAAACAGTAAATCATAAACTCATTAATCCCAAAGGAGATCTTACCCTCAATGTCAGAATGTATCCTAACGACGTTGAATTGAAAGAGCTTGAGGTTGTAGGTTTCCGCAGTAACAGCAACGGGATGCAAAGCTTCAATACCGAGAGTTTCAAACTCTCCCCGGATGTTTCCGGAGGAAGTGTGGAAGCAATGATAACAACAATGCCGGGTGTAAATTCATCTAATGAATTGAGTTCCCAATATAGCGTTCGTGGAGGTTCATTCGACGAGAATTCAGTCTATATCAACGGAACTGAAATTTATCGCCCACAACTTGTCCGGGCCGGTCAGCAGGAGGGTTTGAGCATCATCAACCCAGATATGGTTGGCAACTTGAAGTTCTCCTCCGGCGGTTTCCCGGCACGTTACGATGATAAAATGTCTTCTGCCCTTGACATAACTTACCGTGAGCCGGAGGCATTCGAAGGAGCGGTCTCCGCAAGCCTTATGGGTGCCTCCCTTACTATTGGTCAAAATTCAGGAAAATTTTCCCAACTTCACGGTGCCCGTCTGAAAAAAAATAATTCACTCCTATCCTCAATGGATACAAAGGGTGAATATGACCCGCTATATTTCGACTATCAGACAAATCTTGTATATAAACCTACCGAAAGGTTAACTTTTAATTTACTTGGCAATATCTCCTTAAATCACTATAACTTTGAGCCTCGCGACCGTGAGACATCTTTCGGTACGGCACAGGATGTAAAACATTTCAAAGTGTTTTTCGATGGCGGTGAAAAGGATAAATTCGAAACATTTCTTGGTTCTCTCTCAGTTAACTACAGACTGAATCGAGCTACAAGTTTCGCTTTCGGTGTGTCTGGTTTTATGACTAATGAGCTGGTATCATATGACATATCCGGTGAATATTGGCTCAATCAGGCTGGCACAGGTGGATCAGATGGTATTGGAGGTGAGTTGGGTGTAGGAAAATACATGGAACATTCACGAAATCGTCTCAAAGCTTCTGTTTTCAGAATATTTATGAAAGGTGCAACACGCATAAAAGGGAATAATTTATCATACGGTATAGATTATCGCCGCGAAAATTTCCGCGACCGTACCAAGGAATGGGAATGGCGAGACTCGGCCGGATATTCTCTCCCAACTAAGCCGGAAGGGGTTCACCTCATATATAATCTTTCATCAAACCACAATCTGTCAACCAACCGCTTTGCCGCATATCTCGAAGACTCGTATTATTTTGACAACGATGCCGCATACATGGCTCTTAATGGCGGTATACGTTTATCTTATTGGGACTTCAATAAGGAAGTGCTCATTTCTCCTCGTGTCAACTTCTCCCTGACCCCGTCAGGAAGCAGCTGGAGCCTGAGAGCGGCTGCCGGACTGTATTACCAATCACCGTTCTACAAAGAATTCAGGATGGTGATGAGTGATGAAGCCGGAAATCAGACAATCGAACTCAACCGAAATATTAAATCGCCTCGAAGTCTTCAATTCCTTGTGGGCACAGACTATACTTTCCGGGCAATGAACCGCCCCTTTAAATTCACGGGAGAAGTTTATTACAAAAATCTTGCAAATCTCATTTCCTATGAATATGATAATCTCAAGGTGAATTACTCAGGAATCAATGATTCGAAAGGTTACATCACCGGATTGGATCTAAAACTTTTCGGACAATTCGTTGAAGGTTCCGACTCATGGTTAAGTTTCTCTCTTATGAAAACCAGCCAGACACTCGACGGCAAGAAAGTGCCACTGCCAAGTGACCAAAGATTCTCCGTGAGCCTTTATTTCACAGATTATTTCCCGAAATTCCCAAAACTCAAATTCAGCCTCAGAGGTGTTTTTGCGGATGGGTTGACAATGACAGCTCCCCACAAGAGCCGTTCGCAGACCTATTTCCGTGCTCCTGCATACAAACGTGTGGACATTGGTGTAAGTTATCAGTTGGTTGGGGCTCCTGCCGATGGAGTAAGGCCTTACAATTTCTGGCGTCACTTCCGAAGCATCGTGATTGGGCTGGATTGCTTTAATCTTCTTGACATCAGTAATGTCAGCAGCTATTATTGGGTAACAGATGTGAATAACATCCAATACGCTGTTCCCAACTATCTGACACGTCGTCAGATCAACGCCCGTCTCTCCATAGAATTCTAAACCATAAGTAGTTGAAAAAATTAATGAACAAATAAAATGAAGTGGCTTTTGAGCAGGTTTTGCTGCGGAAAGAGTCAGCATACTTACGTATGTGACTGAAAGCAACGCAGAAAGTACTACTAAAGAACCGGTTTTAGCATTCATTAATCTCATTTTATTACATTAATTAATTTTTATGAGTCGGGGCCTTAGTATCTCAATATTTGACAAAATTGATTGGATTACACTCTTGATTAGTTTGAATTTTAGCTAAATCTTTAGTAATTTCGCATTAATAAGTAGCTGTAAGAAATTACTGTAATGCTGAAAACGAAATCAATCTTGATTTCAAAATTCTATAGCTACCTGTTTCAATTCATTTTTTCAAGATTAATTCAAATGGCCCAGAAACCAAGTATACCTAAAGGAACGCGTGATTTCTCCCCTATTGAGATGGCACGCAGAAACTATATCTTCGATACTATAAAAAAAGCATTCCATCTTTTTGGATATAAACAGATTGAAACTCCCGCTGTCGAAAACCTGTCTACCCTAATGGGTAAATATGGAGAAGAGGGCGACAAGCTCCTTTTCAAAATCCTAAACTCGGGAGATTTCCTGAAGTCTGCATCCGATGAGGAACTTTTGTCGCGTAATCTTCCTAAACTTACTAATAAATTGTGTGAAAAGGGTTTGAGGTATGATCTTACCGTTCCTTTTGCTCGTTTTGTGGTACAACACCGCAATGATCTCCAGATGCCTTTCAAACGCTTTCAGATCCAACCTGTATGGCGCGCTGATCGTCCGCAGAAAGGTCGTTACCGTGAATTCTATCAATGTGATGCAGATGTTGTAGGGTCTGATTCTCTCAATAATGAGATTGAACTTCTTTCTCTTATTGATACAGTCTTTGCTGATCTCGGAATCAATATCAAGATTAAAGTCAACAATCGTAAAATTTTGTCAGGAATAGCAGAATCTATTGGGGAAGCTGATAAGATTGTAGATATAACAGTAGCCATCGACAAGATAGATAAAATCGGACTCGAAAATGTAAATGCCGAACTTAGGGATAAAGGCCTTTCCGATAAAGCTATTGAGGCTCTGCAACCTATCTTGACCCTTGAAGGCTCTAATGAAGCGAAACTCCTGACTATGGAGACTCTTCTTAAGAATTCAGAGGAGGGTATGAAAGGCATTGAGGAGATGCGCACTGTTCTCTCGGGATTTGAAACTCTCGGCCATAAATGTGAAGTAGAAGCTGATCTTTCACTTGCCCGCGGTCTTAACTATTATACCGGAACAATTATTGAAGTCAAGGCTTCCGATGTTGAGATTGGAAGTATCACCGGTGGAGGCCGATATGATAATCTGACAGGTGTGTTTGGAATGCCCGGACTGTCAGGAGTAGGAATCTCGTTCGGTGCTGACCGTATTTATGATGTGATGAATCAGCTGAACCTGTATCCTGAAGACCTTACCGGCTCTGTGAAAGTCATGTTTGTCAATTTTGGTGAGAAGGAGGCTTTGCAGTCACTTAAATATGTGAAGCAACTCAGGAATGCCGGAATCCCTTCTCAGCTTTATCCAGATGCTGCCAAACTCAAGAAACAGATGAGTCTCGCTGATAGCGAAAAGATTCCTTACGTGGCAATTGTTGGAGATACAGAACTCGCAGACAATACGATAATGCTTAAGGATATGGTTTCCGGAACTCAGGAAAAAGTCAATATCGATAAATTAATTGAAATCACCAAGTAGCTGAATATGGAACGTATTTCACTTGACGAGTTCAGGATTTGGCAACCATCTTTCCCTACCGAGGAAGTGACAGATAAATATTATCTCGGAATTGCCAATAAATTGCTTGATATTTATGTGGCGTCCGGAATTCTGAAAGAGATACCCGAAAGACTGGTGAAAAGAATGTGCCTATGCATCACGGGATATTTCCAGGATATCGTAGCTGATGCCGGAATCTGGAGATCCTTTGTAGATGCTTGTCGTAAACTATATGGTTATTCAGTTCCTTTTCATGAAGAGGGTGAGAAATATGTGGATTATGAACTGAATATTGAAGATATCCGTTTTCTTACCTGGTATTCACTGGCAATGGTTTTTGAAGATATGAGAGACCTTTACCCCCATGATTCAAGAATACTTGATTTGGCAGAAAAATGGTTTGGTTTCTTGGCAGAAGTCTATGATGATGCTCCCGTGCCTGAGGGTTACAATATCTCCCGAGGACTTGAATTTCATGATCCGGAAGATAGCGAAAAAATATACCATCTCGGACACTGGCTTTTCCTCCACTGCTACCTTATGACCCCGGCATTTGCCCTTACCCTCTCCCAGATCATGGCAGATCCCGAATTGATGAAATCTCAAGACATCACTCTTCTCCAGAATCGGATTGAGCAATCCATGATGGAAGATCCGACTGGCCCTTTATCCCTGTTTATCCCTGAATGGCTACAATTGATAATTGAGGGCAAGATGCCAAAGGAAAGAGTAGATGATAATAATAAGGATAGACATCCGTATTATCTGAAATTTACTGAAGCTACAGGCGGAAAAGAATTGAAATATTTTGGAGATTACCAGGAGATGAATCGCTTCTTTATTGAAAAGATGGGTTGGGATAAAGATCAGGAACATCTTCCAATGATGAAATCTGAGCGCGATTTTGTTATTATGGTAAACCCAACCCGTGGAATGTTGGTTGCCCGTAATGTGGCCAGATGCATTGCCGATCCGGAAAACCCATATTACGATAAAGAGTATGCTCAAAAGAATGCCATTGACCTCCTTACGGTCAGAGGGAGGTGTCCTGCGGATCTTGTGAAATACGCATGTAAACATGGCTGGTTACCTGATGCAATGTTCCCGGAATCTGATGATCACATGTTAGTGGAAACTAACTGGGACTTTATTGCCCGATGCTATCTCCAACAATATTACCGTGATTAAGATATGAAAAGATTCTGTTTCCTGGCTTTGATGCTTTTATGCCTCGGTTACCCGGCCTTTGCCCAAACCTCTTTTGAAGAGATGGCCGAAGACCTGAATAAGACCGGTGGCGTATATTACGCCTATCCTACTGAAAAAGCCGACAACACACCTGCTCCGAAAGGTTATAAACCTTTCTACATCAGTCATTACGGAAGACATGGCTCCCGATACCTCCTTGGAGATAATGATTATATCTGGGTCTCCGATCTTCTACACAAGGCTGCTGATGCTAACGCTCTGACGCCCATTGGGATAGATATTATGACTCGCCTTGATTCCGTTTTGATTGAAGCAAAAGGTAGAGGCGGGGATCTTTCTCCTCTCGGAGTAAGACAACATAAGGGCATAGCGGCACGCATGTATGAAAATTATCCTGAAGTATTTAAAGGGAAAGGAAAACTTTCAGCCCGATCCACTCTCGTTGTAAGATGCGTCTTGAGTATGGCATCATTTTGCGAAAGCTTGAAAGAGAAGAATCCTGATCTCGACATCACTATGGAATCATCTCAGAAATACATGCCGTATCTCTGCTACAGTACCCCAGAGTCTGACTCTTTCAATGGCCGCGATTCTTGGTGGAAGGAGGTTTCGCGTAAATTCAAGGAAAAACAAGTAAAACCGGAACGCATTGTGAATTCAATCTTTTCCGATAAAGATTTTATTGAGAAATATGTCAGGCCTTCCGACTTTATGTGGGGATTGTATTGGCTGGCCTCTGATGCGCAGAACACTGAAAATAAAATTTCTTTCTATGATATTTTCACTCCGGAAGAAATAATCAATATTTGGCAATGCTTCAATGCCGATTTCTATGCCCAGCATTCTTCATTCCCGGCGGCTGAAGGGAAACATATGAATAATGCGAAACCGCTTCTCCGCAACTTCTTAGAGGGTGCTGAAAAGGCTATCGATGGAACTGGAGAAAACGCTACTTTAAGATTCGGGCATGATGGAAATGTAGTTCCTTTTACCGCTCTGCTCCACTTCGAGAATTGTGACGGAGAGGCAAGTCGTCCGGAAGATTTCTATAAAGCCTGGTGCGACTGGAAGGTTGCCCCTATGGCTGCAAATATCCAGATGATCTTGTTCAGAAACGAAAAGAAACCTGACGACATTCTTGTCAAGTTCCTCCACAATGAAAAGGAAACCAAGATTCCGGTTGAAACTGACAACTGGCCTTTTTATCAATGGAAAGACGTAAAGGAGTATTATTACAATATTCTCGATAAGTAGAATAATAAAATAGTCCCCTGCCGGTTCGAATTTGCCTGCAGGGGACTGTTATATCATACAATGAAGTTCTGTCGTATAAATAGAAATTTAACAAGTCTCAGCTCATAAATTTCTTTCTATTGAAGATACTCGAAAGCTTCAGACTGATAACTCCGAACAATGCCTCTCCAAAAATACTTGAGTTCATTTTTGAAGTACCAAGACGACGGTTTACGAAAATTATAGGAACCTCAACTATCTTGAATTTCTTACAATATGTCTTGAATTTCATTTCAATCTGGAATGCGTACCCTTTAAATTTTATATGGTCCAGGTTGATAGCCTCAAGTACGTTACGACGGTAACAAACAAATCCGGCGGTGGCATCTCTGAGTTTCATTCCCGTTACAACCCTGACATACATGGATGCAAAATAAGACATCAATACGCGACCCATTGGCCAGTTCACTACATTGACGCCCGATATATAACGTGAACCTATAGCCATATCAGCCCCCTTGAGTTTGCATTCTTCGTAAAGTCTGGGCAGATCATCCGGATTGTGAGAGAAATCCGCATCCATCTCTATTATATACTCATAACCCTTTCTTAAAGCCCATTTAAAACCATGGATGTAGGCGGTGCCAAGTCCAAGTTTTCCTGTGCGGCATTCCATATGTACGCGCCCTTCGTATTGACGCATCTTTTCTTTTACTGCCTGCTGTGTCCCATCGGGAGAGGCGTCATCTATAACAAGCACATCAAAGCGATCACCTTGCGACATCACTGCATCTATAATTGCAGCGATATTTTCTATCTCATTATACGTCGGGATGATTACTACAGCGTCGCTCATTTTCCAAACCGGTTATGAATATCTTCAAGTTGCAAAGTTAATAAAATCAATTTAACCTGCAATCTTAAAATGATATATTATATTTCTTCAGCTTTTCAATGGGGCGATAAGACTCCTTGGCCATTCTCAAACCCATATCACCTGCATCATCCTCCCTGTTGATATACTCAATCTCTGGATGCGCTGCCAGCATATGTTCTGCAAAGGCTTTGTTAATCATCTCATAACTTCCCGGAAATTCCCTCAACGCTTTCTCAACATGGATAAAAAGAGTGTCTCCTTTTATATCTGCAATTGTGTAGGCACATATCTTTCCATCTGCCTTCAATAGAGCTCCAAACATATTCGACTCCCCCTCCTCCATCATTCTTATCAAAAGTCGCGACAGATAACGTTCCTCAATAGCCATCTCTGTGTCATCCCCCTCCTTATCAAAAAGATTCATGAATTCCATTGCCTCTTCGGCATTCTCTCGGGTCATTTCAACCAATTCCCAATTCGGATACATACTGGTGAACTGATTCACATGGTTCCTCTTTTTCCCAAATTTCTTTCCCGACAGAGTAGCCAGATCTTTTGCACTATACAGATAATCTGCCCAATCGGGAAGTTCGACAATTGAACCGGGATTCAACTTCTTGAAATTCTCAACCGCATATTCCGGAACTGCAGAGAAGAGCAAAGGCATATTGCGGTCATCGCAATATTCTTTCAGAACCTCTACCGCATCTTTCAACGGGAGATCACCAACTGGAATTGAGAATGCAGTCTCAGTGATATTTCCTTCCGCCTTCCCTTTTATAAATAAAGTGTTCTTGTAAATTGCATATTCATAGTCGAAATAATCCGCCCACATAAGCAGACCGCCATATGAGAAATCGGTAGTCCTTCCTGTTTCTCTCAAAAGATAAGGCCAGATTATCTGCATTGACTCCTCCGTAACCGGATTGAAAGTAAGTTTGCCTTCAACTACTTTTATCTCTGGATAATTATGTGTTTCCATAGTTTATAGCTTGATTTTAAAGTGTTAAGCAGCTTGCAGAAATTAATAAATAGATAAAAACGCTGTTATTTCAAGTTAATTTCAGTTGCAACAGAAAGTGCATCGCAAGATAAGCGACTGAGAATGAGGTCGAAATTAACATAGTAGAATAATTTTAACATTTATTGATCTCATTTTATCTACATTAATTGATTTTTGTGAGTTGCTTAAAATTCACTTGTTAGTTATATATAATCATTTACTTTTTATTTTATAACGTCTGAATCGCAAAATTGGCTGAGAAATAGTTAATCTCTTTTATTGAGAACGGAGTCAAAATTCAGATTTTACCCTTAAGAATCAATTATTTTTTGTTAAATTTGCATATCACATTAGTAGGTTGCGCTTGATGAAGTCTTCAACCACATGTAAAGCCAACCACAATTAGACAGAAATATATCTGAATTAATGTTGAAAGTTTTAAAATTTGGAGGGACATCGGTTGGTACCATCGCAAGCCTGCGTAATGTGAAGGCTATCGTTGAGAACCTGAAGGATCCGGCTGTGATTGTTGTCTCGGCCCTGGGTGGGCTAACCGACCGCCTTATTGTCACAGCTAAATCGGCAGCATCGGGGAGCACCGACTATCTCACGGAGATGGAGGCAATCCGTAAACGCCATTATGATATCATTGCCGAACTAATCCCTGCCTCAAGACGCTTGATGGTTGACCAGGCCATTAATGCGCTTCTTGATGATCTTGAAAACAGATATAAAGGGCTCTCCCTAATACGCATTCTTCCCGAACGGACACTTGATGAGATAGTAAGTTTCGGAGAAAGAATGTCGTCGGTAATTGTGGCCAATATGCTTGATAATGCCACACATCATAATTCACTTGACCTTTTTAAGACTGAGAAATGGTTTAACAGGAATATTGCCGATCGGGCCCTTACCGACCAACTGATTAAAGATGAATTTGATCTACCTCTTCATACACACGCTGTAACAGGAGGATTTATTTCCACAGATAAAAACACAGGAGAAATTACGAATCTCGGAAGGGGCGGAAGTGACTATACGGCAGCTCTTATTGCCGCAGCTCTTGATGCTGACCTACTCGAAATTTGGACCGATGTTGATGGTTTTCTCTCGGCCGATCCGCGTATCATTAAAGATGCGAGGATCATTCCGGAAATGTCGTTTATTGAAAGTATGGAACTATGTTCTTATGGAGCTAAAGTGATATATCCACCGACTATATATCCGGTGTTTCATAAAAACATCCCCATTAAGATTCTAAACACATTCAATCCCTCCGCGCCCGGAACATTCATTTCCGACCGAACTGCAGACAAGGGACGCGTCCGGGGAGTTTCCTCCCTTGATAACACCGCAATCCTGACCCTAAAGGGCAGTCTGACTGGTAATGTTGCGGAGATTAATTCAAGAGCCTACAATGTGATGGCAAGAAATGGGATAAGCGTGTTGCTCGTTGCTCAACCCTCGGATGACTCCTCTTTTTCACTCGCAATGCCTCAGCAAGATACAAGCAAAGCTCTCGAACAACTCCTAATGGAATTCTCTCCCGAAATAAAATCAGGAGAAATTGATAGTATTGATAAACAGGATGACCTGTCGGTTGTAGCAGCGGTTGGCGAAGGTTTGAAACAGGCTATCGGGCTTGGAGCTCGCCTTGTCAATACCCTTGAAAGAGCAGGAATAAATGTTCGGGCCGTAAGTGAAGGAACATCTGATACTACTGTAGCTCTTGTTGTGGATACAGAAAATGTTAAAGACGCGCTGAACCTTGTCCATTCGGCATGTTTTATTTAATAGGGAGTTTTTATTTCCTGAGCCTTAAGTTGCTAACAAAGAAAATTATTGTAAGTAAAATGTGATTAATGAATCCTAAAACTTGTTCTTATTTTGTTACCTTAGGTCTCACATTCAGTCTATACTGAATTTAACTCAAAACAACCGTGTTTTATCTATTATTAATTTCTGCGAGCTACTAAAAACTTAAAAGTTTCAGAGAATCAGAAATTTTATTTATAATGGGTTAAGTTCTTATTATAAAAACCGAATCTTAATAGTTTGAAAATATGGATATCAAGAATATTAAATACGAGATAAGTAATGAGAATCCGCTCAAATGCCCGGAAGTGGATGTCCCTGAGTATGCATTCATAGGAAGGTCGAACGTTGGAAAATCTTCTCTTATCAATATGCTCGGAAAAAGCAAGAACCTTGCCAAAACATCACAGAAACCGGGTAAGACTCTGCTCATAAACCATTTTAAAGTTGACAACGGGGAATGGTATCTGGTTGACCTCCCAGGCTATGGTTATGCTGCAAGAGGTAAGGAGCAACGTGAAAAATTATCTCGGTTAATCAAGGGATATATTCTTAACCGCCCCCAGCTTACCTCTCTCTTCGTTCTTATCGATGTGCGCCATGAGCCACAAAAAATAGATATCGAGTTTCTGGATTGGCTTGGGCAGAATGGCGTTCCATTCTCCATTGTTTTCACTAAGACAGATAAGCTCGGCCCTGTTGCCGTGACCCGTAATGTGGAGGAATATAAGAAAGAACTTCTGAAACGATGGGAAGAACTCCCTCCTATTTTCATAACATCATCTGAAAAAGGGACAGGACGCCAGGAACTTCTTGATTATATTTATTCAATTAATAAAGAACTCAAAGAAACAGCCGATTCAGAAGAAGAGTCTGAATCCGACACCCCTCAATCCACAGAAAATGAATAGCGATAAACTCCTTAAAAGCCATGATAAACGTTCGGAAGCCATTCGTTTCATCGCGGTTGGTGGCTTCTGCACCCTACTCCAATACGGCATCTATGTGGTATTTGTACACGCGGTAAAAGTAACCCCGGTTGTGGCCACACTAATAAGCTATGCCATCAGTTTTATTGCCAATTTTTTCTTCTCGAGTTACTTTACCTTTCGAAGTAATCCAAATGCAAAAAAAGGTCTGGCATTTACCCTAAGTCATCTCATCAACATGGGTATGCAGACAGGATTGGTTGCTATTTTTAAAGGGTTGGTAGGCCCGACATTGGCACTTCTTCCCGCTTTGGCAATATGCGTACCGGTAAACTTCATACTCGTAAGATTCGCTTTTACAAGCAAAATATTCCAGGGAAGCTTATTCAAACATAAGCATAAGAAGACCGAATCTTGAACGTAAAAATTGCTCGCCAGGAATCAATCCCCGAACCAAGGATCTTTACACAAACATCGGCCACAGTCATAAAGCACCAACCTATAACTAAAAACTCTACGCCTCACTCTTTCGGTAAAGACCCGAATTGGGAAATCATTAATTTATCAATCATCAATTATTAATTGAATCTCACCATGTCAAAGATAGCTATGGCATCCGATCACGCCGGATTTGATTTAAAGAATCTCATCAAACAATACCTCTCCGAAAAAGGATATGAAGTGACGGATTTTGGAACAAACAGCGCCGAATCATGTGACTATGCCGACTACGCTCATCCTGCCGCCAATGCGATAGAAAAAGGAGAATGCGATTTCGGAATTTGCATGTGTGGCTCAGGAAACGGAATCAACATGACACTCAATAAACACCAGGGAATTCGTTCAGCAATAGCATGGCTTCCGGAACTGGCTGCACTCGCCAAACAGCATAACAATGCTAATGTATTGGTTCTCCCTGCCAGATTCATCTCTGTCGAAGACGCAAAAGAAATAGTAGACACTTATCTCTCTGCAAATTTCGAAGGAGGACGTCACCAAAGACGCATTGAAAAAATGCCTGTTTGCTGATACTTATATGCAGGAAGTTACAAAAATTTTTACCATCTCACTGCTGAACCTCCGCTTCCACGCGCGAATCGGAGTTGCCGAACAGGAGCGTATTATAGGAAACGAATTTGAGGTAAACGTAAAGGTAAGTTACAGCGCTGCCGAATTCATCCCGGATGAACTATCCTCTACCATTTCATATGCCGACCTGTATGAGGTGATAAAATCCGAAATGGATATTGAAAGACTTTTGTTGGAAACCGCAGCAACTAATATTGCCCAGCGTATCTCGACAAGATGGGAAAGTGTCAACGAATTGCAAGTCAACATTATAAAAATATCTCCTCCAATCTCAGGGATCACCGGGAGCTGTGGAGTAGAATATTTTTGGAAAAAAAGTCGCTGAAATATTTGGCAGACTCAATCAAAAATATTAATTTTGCAATCGCAAATCGGGAAATACTCGTTTGTGAAATGGTTCGTTAGCTCAACTGAATAGAGCATCTGACTACGGATCAGAAGGTTGCAGGTTTGAATCCTGCAGGAGTCACTAAAGTTAAGTTAAAAGCATAATTTATCAAATTTATTGAGAATTATTTGCAGAACTGAAATTTATTACTTAACTTTGCAACGCAAAAGATAAATGGGAAAGAGTTCTCAATCAATTTTGCACAATGCCTACGGTCGATTAGTGTAGCGGTTAGCACGCCACCCTCTCACGGTGGAGACTCGGGTTCGAGTCCCGGATCGACTACTTTAAAAGGGTTACTAAAAAGTAACCCTTTTTTCTTTTACTGCCTTAAATTAGGGTCAATGCAAATATTTACATTGACCCGTTTTAATGGGTCAATGTAAAAAACCGGTTGAAATGTTAAATATATGGGCATTGATGATA
>CAZCJC010000063.1:0-14079 GCA_964499025.1 uncultured Sangeribacter sp. | reverse complement strand
GGCTCGAAGCGGAGATTGGGTTGATATTAACGAAAAACGGGGAGCCACACCATGCTCATTCCGCTTCTTGGGGCATTTGGCCTCGCCCACTATAGTAGAATGAGCAAGGTAGAATCACCCGCGAAGTAGGTATATGCGGAACTTCAATCCAACAATCCCTATGGATGGGATATAATGAATTGAAGGTAACATAAACTTACCCGGGGCCTCTACCATTGCTTCACTCTTGACTATAGTTTCCGAAAACGGCCAAATTTTCAAGAAGCCAAGAAATAAAACGCTGATAAACGCCTTTCGTATGTAAAAACGAACCACCCAACACCCGGTGTTACTCCTCCTTTGAGGCACCATGCATCGCGGGGTTCGAGTGCAAAATTACAAAAAAAATAGGAGATACACAATCTCATTGGTGTTTATCTACAGTTCTTATTAAGAGAATGTTGCGATAATTTGCCGATTTCAGTAGAGGCTTGTCTAAAATGCGATTGGGAGACGGTGCATGAGTTACTACTATCTCTGGCTATTTTGGTCTAATGAATATGGTAAAATGTGGGATTTTATGGGGAAAGATGGGAATGGTGTCCGAAGGGGAGGGTTTTGAGCAATGAAATGTGCGAACTTTGTTGTTGCTCAATTCTTTTTCATGGCAATGTGTGAGGTAATTTTGCAATCTAAACAGGTTTGAAGATGAATGATATGCTAAATAATACCGGCTCTGATAGGAGGAAGGTGGGTTTGAAGGAGGGGATGGAAAGCTAATCGCATGAATATGGTGAGGTGGATATAGATGCGCATGAGGCTGTACACCGGTTCGTTTCCGGGGTACAGCCTCATGCAATGTAGAGTCTCGTACAATAAAGGCGTTCTCAGCGGGCGATCAGTTTCTCTATTTTAGAGCCTGTCTTGCGGAGGTAGATTCCGTCAGCGGGGATTGCGTTTAGGCGGCGTCCCTGCAGGTCGTAATATTCCACGGGGATATTCAACTCTTTGCCCTGAATCAGGTCGAGGCCGCTCGAGATGTTTGTGGTGGTTCCGTCGTAATATATCCTGATTGCGAGGATCTGGACCCTGTTGGATTCTTTGTTGAGTGGGCCTACCTGGAACTCAAAATTACTGAGTTCCACCAGGGGATCAAGGTTGCCTACGGTGCGGACTCTATCGAGCTCGTTTACGGCTCCGGGTTCGATACGCTGGCGGAGGGTAGGGTAGTCTGTGGTCCCGAAGGAGGACTTGTATGCCAGGGAACCGGTCAGGAGATTCGTTGCACCGTCGTTCAGCGAAACGGACATCTTGTAGTCGTTCCCGTCCGTATCTATGCAATAGAACTGGATATATGAGACCTTCAACTGTGGCCCAGCTTTCATGGTGAACTTCATGGATGCGGGCTCCGCAGCTCCCTCTATGCCGTTTAGTCGGATGCCGGGCCAGCTGGAGAGGGTTGAGACTCCGTTGCATTCAATAGAGGATATCCATTCGGCACCGTCTCCTTCGATGAGATCCATTATATCGCTTTCCGAGCAGTTATTGTTTGCGGAAGGAGCTTTCTTGAGGAAACTGATTGTGACCTGATCGAGGGCCTGGGCTGAAAGGAATGGAAATAGGATGATGGCAAGTAGGGCGCAAGCCCTTCGGAACGTCTTCATGATGTGAGAAAAATTGGGTTATATACTTAGTAAATTTCTATTATGTGGGGTCTAATCAAGTCGTCAGATGTCAGCTGTCTCTCCACCTGAGATTCAGCATGCCGATTTTCGACTGATTATAAGAAAGTTTTTCAAAATTAGTTTATATTATCACCATAGTAAGCTTAACATTGAAGCTAATGTTATTTTTATTTTTAACGTTGCCTTTGTTCCTTTCGCTCAGTTACATATCCGGCTATGCTCCTTCACTCATGAAACAAATCCAATTGCAAAGATTCCCAAAATGACCATTAGCTAATTTTTCAAACTTTCTTACCGGTGTAAAATTAAGGAAAAAATTCAATAACACAGCAATGAACGCTGAAATTTTCAATCGAAGACGATAATTTTTTTGAAAATTACCCGATGAAAAGTGCGATTTAAGGGATGGGAATCCTCCGCGAGAGGCCAGTTTCAGGCTCTCTCGGAGGATATTTATTAATTGATGCTCAATGACTTTCTGAAGAGTCCCAATTTCTCAAAAAGACGGGATAGGAATGGTTTTACCATAACGTCTTCGTCAATGAATTTATATAAAGTTATCTCGTTATCTTTTCTATCAAAACCTTCTTCAAGCAATAGCTCTTCTAACTTACTCAGATATTTAGATTCCTTCTGAGTGCCGTCCTGAATAAATTCAAGTTGGAATCCTATCAAACTCCAGTCATCAGGATTTGTTTTAGCGGTTATGGCTATCCAGTGGTTTTGCCTGTCAATACTAAATCCATCAACATAAAGGAATGGCAATTCATCATTTACTTTTTTTTCCTCATATTTCCAACCTTTGGTAAAGGGATCGGGAGGCAAATGTTGTAATTCACAGAATAATCCCCATGTATATAATTCTCGGTGATAACCTGAAAGGCGAGAAGAAGACATTGGAAGAATACCTTCGCAGCCTTCAATATAACCCACAAAGGAAATGAATCCTTGTTTACAGTAGCCGATGGCAGATGGATATTTTATCAGATAATCCCGCCATTGTTCTCCAGTTGATTTTCCTGCGAAAATCTCTTTCAAAGATTCATTGGGATGACCACTGTCAAATGCGGGGTCGTCAAACACCTTCTTCACAAAACTACGTCGTTCGATTGCTGCGTCATCTTTATCAAGTCGCAACAGTCTTTTCCATGAAAAGTCACGTTTTACGTTATTCTTAGATGTGGAGGTTGATAGGAGGTTATAATGTAAATTGTTCGAGGGAAGGTAATCTCCTTTAAACAAGACGGCTCGCTCGAAGCGGAAATTTTTATCATTGACACGATTCTCATAGTTTTCGGCAAAAACTGCCTGAGAGTCGGAAGAATACTTGACGAATCTGTTGAAAAACATTTCGTCTTGCTCTTCTGTCCAGTCTACATTATGTGCCTTCTCATAGTATTCTGCTATTCCTGCAAACTCCAATATAAACCCAATCTGGCCGTTGAAATATCCGTGTCTTTCCGTTTCAAGAATTTTTGAGAGCCATTTGTCTCCATTGGGACGCAGGATTAAAGCAGCCTTTATACGTTCCTCTTCAATCAGCCAAGAGGGGAACGCTTCAATACGTTTTTCGCTGATCAGGTGCCTGAGGATTTCGGGCGCACTTTTTAGAAGCGAGCATATGCTTTTGATGGCATTGCTGACCTCCAAAGCACTGTCTATACGATTATTGTCGGAGTTCGCCAAGTTAAATATGACGCGCATCCATTGATTTATTCCAGCATCATTGCCGTATTTAAGCAAATAGCCTAAATAAGCATAAAGCATAACCCGGTCGTTGTAAGTCAAGTCTCGTGGTGTAAAGAGAATCTTCTCCATTAGCGATGAGATGTCGAAACAATGAGCGAACTCCGGTTGGAGTTGAGACTTTGGTTTACTCCCTGACTCGCATAGTAAATCCATCGAATCAATCAGGTATTCCGAATTTTCAAGCGAAAGGGCTTGACCTTCGCGAAGCGATAGGAACGACAACGGTTCTCTGCCCGACTGGTTAACCAACAGCGCAAATGTCGGGTCGGTCTCGCCTTTTATCTGAGGATGGAGTTCAATATATTTCAATGACAGAAGCGCACGGACAAGATTAGCCATGCGGAAGTCACACAGCTGACCTAAGTCCATCGATTTCTCCGTCTCGCCATCGTTGCGGTACTCCCATATCATATTCACCCACTCATTGTCAATACGTTCGGCAAAATATTTATCGATTTTCATCGGCGATATCGTGCCGTCAGGGAGTCGGCGGCTACGCTCCACCCTGAGCCCGGAAGATGAAAGAATCTCAGCGATAAATTCAGAATATCGTGCCTTGAAATTTTCGAAATCGGTGAGCGGTTTGCCACGAGAGTTCATCTTAATGTACAGCTCATCAGACAGATGGTATTTATCCAGTTCCATGAACAGGAAGGTGATAACCGGATTCGCGGTGTCCATGAGAAGAGGGAGAAATTCGGCTCGATTTTTAAAGACTTCATGGATAGCGTCAAGCATGTTCAGCATTGACATAACTGTGGGGTCATGCTTCCATGAGAGGTGAAACCAGTTTTTGTTCTCAACAGTGAGTTTCACCGAGGTCTTATGGGTCTCCTTGTCGATTAACAAATTCGAGCAGTCAAGGTCGCGGAGCATCAGGGCATCGCAAAAGTCGCTTGAACTTGAGCGTGTCTTATAAGTGAAACGGCTATGTTGAGGCGAACCGGACAACAGTTTTGAATCGAATAGATTGCGGAGATTGGCATCAGGAGTAATGCGGCTCAGATACCAATGGAGCAAAAAGAGGGTGGTCAGGCGTTGCTGGCCGTCGAGGGGGATGAAATCATTCCCCGAGATATTTCCGTAAATGAAATCGAGGTCGCGACCCGGGATGCCTTCGTCGAGATAAGAATAGAGTGCTTTAAGGAATTCAGTTCTCACTTCCCGGGCGGACTCTCTTCCCTGCGCATACTCGCGTTGTAGCATCGGGATGACAATTCTGAAATTATTGTCAGCAAAGAGTTTGAAGAAGGATGTCCGCTCCCCCTCGCCGAAAGCGAATTGATTATTGTTGTTTTTCATCAGCGTCAGATTTAACGTAATCATTAATGGTTCTTTCTATTGCATCAAGGTAGAAGCGGGCATCTTCTTGGGTCCAACATTCCGGATTGTTGACACGGGGTGTGTAGTATTTGAGGAAAAGATTTTTAGTGGCGATGGGGACAAAAATGCCGTTACTGTCGTTTTCAATAATGTACTTACGCTTAATCGGGAAGAAGGCGTTGCCGTAACTTCTGTTTGTGGCAGAATCAAGCAGAGTGAGATTGCTGATGTTATCCTTATCAGAAATTGCATCATCGCCTTCAAAGAATCTTTTCTGAAATTTTTTGAACAGACTGTCTGCCACGTCCTTATCGGGATTTTCACTTAAATAGAGCGCACTGAGTTGCAGCAAGTCGTCTTTTTCATCAGAGTTGTATTTCCCCTCTTCGATAGCCTCGGCCATGTCTTTAGCTTCCACCGTGTTAAGGTAAAATTCTAGAATCTCCTTACACCATGGTTTTATGGCAGACTTTTCCGGGACGCGGTCAGTCTGAGAGCATACATGCTCAATGTCCCAGCTTTCTTTCTTGAAGCGGTCAAAGGCGAAGCGCATGTCGGAATTGTCTTTTTTGAGAATCGTAAGGATATTGAAAAGGAGAAGAACTTTTCTTACGTCGGCGCGACTGTCATATGACAACTCGAGAATGTCGATGCTTTTAATAGTCTCGGCTACCTTGTTCCGCAGATAGTCCTGACGAAACTTATCTTTGTCGCGGGCAGCCCACTCTGCCTTTATGTCATTGATTTTTATTCCGTACTCAAGCAGATAGCCGATGATGTGATAAAGCTCGCGGTCGTTATACCATTCTTTCAGCAAATTATAGGTCTGCTTGACTTTCTGCCACACCTGTTCCACTCCCTCTGAGGCTATAAGGTGATGAAACTCATTAAAAGTATGATACTTGCGGCTGCTTTGAGTGCGCTTGCTGAGGACGTCAAAAACAAACTCTATCCGGTTGGAGTACTTCATCGGGTTATTGCTTCGGTTGAGAAAATACCAAAAGCGGTCATCATGAAGGTCTTGCTCAATAAGGTTCCATTCCGTCGCCAAGTTTATTTTTCTCAGCTCTGCATCCGGCCCCGAGAAGTTACTTTCGTTAAGGAAAAGGGCCTTAACGAGTTCGGCATCCGTGAGGGGGATTTTGCCTATGTTGAGACGCGTGAAGATATCTACTGAAGATGCGGTCTCGTCAGCAGCCACTTCATACCAGATGATGCGGATATTGTTTGCCTCGTCAACGGGTTGTCCGGCGGCATTTGTGCCTACATTGGTCTTGAGTAACGCGGTTAAAATATCGTTTCTCAGGGAATCGTCGTTTTTCCAGGCAAACCAATCAACAATAGCGCGGTATGCTCCTTTCATGAAGTAAAAGTCAATGTAGGTGTCGGCATCCACCTTCGGCTGCTTAATGTTCGAAAGGAAATCCCGGGATTCGGGTCGGGTGGTATATTCTATTCCATAGAGTCTGAAACTCGGGTACAGATATCCGATACCCTCTGAAAGATATTGAAGCAGGAGGTTAAGGGTGGTCAGACGTTGCTGACCATCAATAACCTCATAGCTTGCTTCATTTATCTTTCTGACCACTATCGGTTGCAGACAATAGAATTCTCCGGCCTGATTTTTGCGTTTCACGAACTCCGCGAAGTCATCAAGCAGGCGATTAACCTCAATGGGTGTCCATCTATAGCCCCGTTGATAGTCTTTGATAACGAAGTCCATTCCTGACAACGTGCTCAAAGACTTCAGCTGCAGTTTGTTATTATCGGAGAGCAGAGGCCGGGTCATCATTTCCAGTCTTTCATCGATTTGCGGAAATCATAGTTGGCTATGAGAACTGATGCTACAGCGTCAACGATTTTACTTTCTTCAAAGTGAGAAGGCTTTTTTAAATCAATCCAGTATTGAGGATTATTTGTAATGTCACCGGACATCCATCCCATTTTATGAATGTAGCGCAGCTCATCAACAAAAGATGAGAAATAAGAAGATTGTCCGTCATATGTCCTGCCATTAAAATACCATGCGGATTTTAAAAGCGGAGCTAAAACAGAGTCGAGTGCTGAGAGTGACGAGGCTAACTTTTCGTCTTGCAGCATCTCGTCAAAAGACAGTCCCTTCATTCTTTCCGGACGGGCGATATGGAAATCGAGCCATAATCTCAGGGCTATTTCATTTTTCGAGTTGATGGCCGGCGTGAAGGTGACATCAAAGCAGGAGTCGTCGTCATACCAGATATAGATGCCGCCATTTCCGGTGTTGCGTTTCAACTGATATCGGGTGATATCGGGGCGGAGTTGTTTCATCCTCTCCACAACATTGTCATGAAGTTTATAGATGAGAGCTTTTTTGTCGAAGTCTTCAGCATTTATACCGGTGTTTACTCCGGTTACAGAAGATTTGTCAAGAATTTGTTTGAGTTTCATACCCATGGTTTCGGGTGTGGTAATTTTGTTACGTCCCATAATTTCAATAATCAATGAGAAGAGAATGGAGATGTCGGGTAAGTGTTGGGTGAGATATTTGTCACCCGAACAAGCGCTTTCGAGTATATCGCCCCATTCCTGGGCCGCCTGACCCTCTGAACTTAGAGAAATTCCTTCTTTATGTGCAAAGGTTTTGTCCCAAGAGGTAAACGCCGGATTATGGACAAGGAGTCTGTAAATCCGAGGATAAGAAATCTGCATTGCAACGACGATGAAATTCAGTAGTTTTTCATCCATATTTGCAATATCACTTTGTTGTGAATCATAACCGCACCGGGCAATGCAATCGAGCAGGGAGAGTGTGTTGATTAAACGCTTTATTGACCGGGGATTTTTTCCGACTGATGATTCTACGACAGATGTAAAGCGAGTTGTGACGTTAGGGTCAGAAGTATCAATATCATTCAGGTAGCCTATTCCTACTAAAGCATTAAACATGAAGTCCATGGGACGATAGCTGCTTACCGGCAGAGAGAACGGGACCTGTATGATTTTGTCGAAAAATGAGCGAAATTCCCTCTCGTTTTTATCGGTGAGTTTGCCGAATTTGGGCTCAAGACCTTTGACCACGACGTCGTAGTCAATGGCAAGCACAAAGATACAGTTGTCTAAAGTAAAAACATTTTTAAGTAGTTCAAGAATCTCTACTGCCACCGGGGGATTAAGGCGGTCAAGATCGTCAACAAAAACAATTACTCCTCGCTTATCCTTTTCTTCTGTGCGACTTTGTATTGCCCGCTGTAATTCGGCTCTTAATTCAGATAAAGAAACTTCATTTTCATCAACGGTTATGTCAGTGGGCATATTGGCCATTTCCACAGCCACGTTTATACCCGGTATCATTTTCAAAGCTTCACGTCCGCCACGATATAACCCTCTGAGAATATTCGATACTTTCTTTTTGGAATCGTTATTCCCTCCTGTTAATTCACGTACAAGTTTAGCGAGAATTTTATAGACCGTGATTTCGGGTGTAGACATCATCGAGTATTCCCAAGTATTGATGTTCACTCCGATAAACGGTGAGTTTTCTTTTAAACAAAGTTCGCGTTCCAATCGGGTCATCAGCGAAGTCTTTCCGCTTCCCCATTCTCCCTGAAGGGCAATGGTAATAGGCGCCGAAGAATTCTCAATGAACTTGATTAGTCCGTTGACATATCGTTCCGTTCCGAAATCGTTATGTTGTTCCTTGAAAGGAATATCTGATAAAGAAGTAACGACGCAATTATTATCGTTTGTATTCTTGAAGAGCATATTTGAAGGGTGTGTCATATTTGTTTGTTAAATAATCATCAAATTAACTAATGGAGCATGTTTGCCTTTCCCGGAACCGTTGGGATGACGCGTGCAGCAGCCGCTTGTGAGCGAGGATAGTGAACCGGCTTTATAACCGCAATATCTACAAGTGTAGCTTGACTGTATTCCGCCGACAAACGGAGAGTGTTTACCTTTCCCGGAGCCGTTGGGATGACGCGTGCAGTAGCCGCTCGTAAGCGATGAGATTGACGCTGCTTTATAGCCACAATATTCGCACACATATTCTCGGGCCTCTGCACCCCCATAAACTTCGTGTTTACCTTTTCCTGACCCGTTGGGATGGCGTGTGCAGTAGCCGCTCGTGAGCGAGGATAATGAAGGCGCTTTATAACCACAGAATCTGCAATAAAAATTAGCCATTTTGAAATTTAAATAGTTTATTACTTCCGACTAACGGGCTTCAGTATCATCCGGTTGTATCATAAAAGAGGACACAACACTCTTTGTCTGCATCTCTTCGGTTTGGCTCTGGTAAAGCCATTGGGTCAAGAATTAGAAAAAGCAGCCTGTGCCCTCGCGGGAGGACGCACCAAGCAGGCTTTGACCATTCTTTTCGACCCATTGTTAGATTTACCAGATTTAACCGAATCGAGATTTGGTCATTGCATGTCAATGCAAATCGTTATGTATATTTTTCGTATGTCTTTGTCGTAAGTGTGGATTATTGTGAATAAATGCAAAATTACGAAACAATTTTCATACATACAATATGATACACAACATATTTACAGGCTACAATGGCAAAATTAGCATAACAATGTCTCAAAAAGCGATACACCACATAACTTTGTCATAAAATTTTTAATGCAATAGCGGCGCAAGCTTCTGCATCGCATAGCGCGTGATGATGATTTTCCATATCATAGCCACAAGCTGCAGCCGAGAGGTGAAGCTGATGGCTTGGCAAGTCAAGATAGCGACGTGAGGCGGCAAGGGTGCAATGAAATTCATATCCAGGATAATCCATGCCATATTCTTCAAACACCGCCTTGAGGCAACTTTCATCAAAAGGTCGGTTATGCGCCACCAATGGCAATCCTTGTATGCGAGGAACTATCTGCGCCCATATTTCCGGGAATGTCGGTTGTCCGTCGGTGTCGCGTCTTGTCAGACCATGCACCTCAGTTGTCCAATACGTATAATAGTTAGGCATGGGCTGAATAAGACTGTAGAATTTATCGACAATCTCACCGTCTCTCACAATGACGATACCAACGCTGCATACGCTTGAGCGGCGACTGTTGGCTGTCTCAAAGTCTATTGCGGCAAAGTCGGTCATTATCAAGCGTTTTTATAAAGATTGTACATATCTTTTGTCCATCCTTTCATTGTTTTGCGCAAATGAGCCGGCGAGATTACCTCGATCATCGCACCTGCCTGAAGTAGTTTCATAATAAAGTCGTAGGTCGGAGCGAGAAACAGCTCAAAATCAGCATATTCATCGCAATCCTCAATCAACCGTTGGCTATGATGCATCGGGAGAGATTTGAGGTAATGCTTGTGATCTTGGTTAGCTCTCAAAACGATTTTTTCAGGCTTTTCGCCGGTGCCGACTACTATGCCGTATGAACCGGAGAAAAACTCTTCGGCATCAAATCCTTTGGGAAACTTGAAGGTCTCATCTGTAACTTCGACACTTTCCAACCTGTCCAATCCATATAATCGGACATCACCGTAACGGACATTATGGGCGAGGACATACCAGCGGTTCTCAAACAGCTTGACACAGTAGGACTCGATTGGAAAAGAGTAGCTTTTTGACTTTTTGAATGGTCGATATTTGATATTCACTACGCGGTTTTCTTTCATCGCCTCCAATATTGAGGTTAAATATTCTCTGCCAGAAGGTATCTCATCAACCAGTATGCGCCCTTTGAGCGAGATATTATCTCCGATGATATATCCAACAGCAAACGAATCGAGCATCCATTTCTTGAGCTTATCCTCGTCTATATCCTCAGGATTGGCAATATAATAGAGATAGCCACCGATTTTCTGACACTCAATGATGATGCTGAACTGGTCATGGATAGCTTCTCTCCATCGATTGAATGTTGCGCGGTGGAGCGGACGACAATCGCTGAGTTCCTTGTGACATTGCCATTTGTCGGACAGATCCTTGTGAGAAATCTTTCCGGCTCGGCGTATTGTCTCAATCAGCCACGTGTATTTCTGTAGTTGATTCATAATGATGGTCTGAGTTTTATTCTGCAAAATTAATAAAAACATGTCTCACCTTACGAGACAGGATAACGAAATGTTAGCAATAATTAAAATTGCTGGTTGAGCGTTGGTCGAGACAAAGAATTTTTACATAATTTATGATTCATAGTTGTGACCTGAACGAAATTTCTGGCCTGGGTCACTACATTTCAATCCCTTTTTTATAGTTAAACACTGTTAGGGTTTGGTGCTTCGAGACGAGTGAATGGTAATGAATGATGGTGAGTAATGAAACAATTCTATATTTACTCTTTGATTATCATAGAATTAAACATTAGTCATAAAAGAGATGTGTACCCAGCAACACGCAAAATTCAATAAATTAGGATGATTGTGGTGACTAATATTTACATTGACCCGATCTTATATATGGTATATAGAAATCTTTGGACCTCGTTTTGATTGTAGTAATCGTTGTGACAAGCCGTGTGACCATAGCGGAGCAATTCACTTACTGCCCGTCATCAATGAGGAGGTTTATACACAACACTACGCGCTGTCATGACAGTCATTGGCACGTATCGCACCAAAAGCTTTCACGCGTCCCAATTACCTCAAATTTACAAGGGCGCATTGTATAACATATAATACACTTTATCAACTCCTTCTTTCAGAGGGGACACACAAAATGATCAAGGGGTTATAGGTGGAAGTGGCATAAGGTGGCCCGAATACCGGGCAGCGCACATGTATTTGTGCTTGCCGTGAGTATCAGCATCCGGTTTCTAACATTGCGTCAGAAACTGGATGCTTTTTTATAGTCAAAGTTTTATCGTATTCTGTAATTTAGTATAGTGTCTCTTGGAGAACAATCGTAATCCTGCAATAAACCATATCCCGGAGTTTGATACCTATTCGGATAAGTCGCTTCATGACCTCTCGTAGTGATAATAACTCTCTTTTCAAGTCGACATGAATTAAGCATACAGATGAATGTGATGCTTATAAGTAAACTCATGAATGTGTATTTGGATTTCTTCATGATGTGTTATTATTTCCCTGTGCCGAAACGGGAAGTGTCGGTGCCAGAGTCGTTTTTTTGCTTGAAGCCGTTGAAACGCCAGATGAATGTGAGTTTGAGATTGCGAGTCATATCGTGCACTTTCATCCGGTAGTCCTGTCCGGCATGGTTGATTGTCATTGTCGGTGACCAGCGATTGAATATGTCGTTGGCATGCAGGTCAAATTCACAGCAACGTTTCTTGCCGAATTGCCATTTAACACCTGCGTCAACTCTCCACATGCTTGAAAGGTCTGCAAGTCCCTGAATCGTGGGGGAGATATATGTTAGATCCACAGATAGAGATACGGGGCAATTCTGGCTGAATTTGAATGAGTTGTTCAATTCTACGTAGAATATCCACTTTTTGTTGTCAAAACTGATGTCATGGAATCGGTCGGCCTTTTCTCTCTGATTGAATATATTGGCAGTCGCAGTCGCATTCCAGATGTCCCCTGCATTGAATGGCACGTTTAGATTCAGTCCTGCCACTCTCTTGTAGTTCATGTTTATGGTCTGGTAAATAAGGCTTATCACATCGGGTGATTGATAAGGAAGCTGTACTGTGGCTTTGTCGGCATACTGCACATAAAGCGTGGCCACATATTTTTGCTTAAAGATGTAGTTGAACTGGCCGGCATAGTTGAGATATGGCTGCAATGCCGGATTTCCCAACACTTTTGAATATGGATTGATATGCGATGTGCCGTTGCGAAGCTCCCAATACGAGGGATAGACGCGAATAGTCGAGAGGTTCAGTTGGAAGATACTTTTCGGTGTCTTATAGTAAGTGGCACCGAGTTGCGGTATGAAATTCCAGTTGTGCTGATAGTTGTTGTGATAATACTCCCCCTTTGCCGACACGTTGAACGACAGCCCCCGATCGAAAGACCGTTGGAGTCCTATGTAGGCATCGGCCACATCCTCTGATGTCGTGCCGGAGAATCCGTTTGATTCATCTGTATCTTGCGAACTGCGATCATCGGCTCTCTGATACTCAGCGCCATAATTTAGTTGCCATTTACCAAACTGATGCTGCTGGTCAAGATATATGTGCCAGCGGTTGATATCCTGCTTGTTAAGTTCTCCAAGAATGTAATCGGGCCCTTGGAAAAGGGACTGATCACGCTTCTCACCATAATATGTATAATCACCTCCTGCAGTCAGACCGAAAGGCGCTGAGTAACGCATGGCAATATTATGATAGTTTATAGGGCCGTCATAGATGTAGTTGTTGGTGAAGCTGCCAAGTGTGCCATCAGAAAGACTCCGACCTTTAGCCGACGAAGTGATCTGCCCGTTGTAGGTTAGTCGCAATCTCTTATATGTAGCCGCTACATAGATGGTATTGTTCCAACTCTCCGAGACACGGCGCATGTTATCTTCAATCATTGACCGCTGACCCTCAAACAGATGATTGGAGTAGGTCTCCTCGTGATTCCAACTTTTGGAACGTGATAGCCCATAATTGAGGTCAAAAGTCCAGTCCTTGACAGCGTATGTGGCAGCAAGACCTCCACCGTAAGAGCCATAATGCCCCTGATTATATCCTACACGGACTTGTCCTTGCAAACCGTCGAGAGGAGTCGGCGTTTTAAGCACCACATTTATCACAGCACCGTTGACATGATATTTTGCAGGGGCGGTGTACATTATCCCCACTGTTTTCAATCGGTCAATGGATGTTGTATAAAGGAGTTGATATAGGTTCTGCAATGGCATGTTTGTCAGTTCGCCGTTGAGG
The DNA here is from genome assembly GCA_964499025.1 of uncultured Sangeribacter sp. Lineage (GTDB taxonomy): Bacteria > Bacteroidota > Bacteroidia > Bacteroidales > Muribaculaceae > Lepagella. The sequence goes on along the minus strand of CAZCJC010000063.1, from coordinate 572 downwards.
ATGATTGTTACATCAGAAGCCCCGGCAAGACCAATCATGCCGTTGTTGTCAACTACACCGGGGAGATAACCGAGGGCTTCCAAAATATTAGAAACGGGCTTGTCTTTTACTATATCCGGCAGGTCAACAACCATAATACCGTCCTTTCCCTTGACTTGTGGCTTTTCTCCTTTAACAACGACTTCGCTGAGTTCCAGGCCTTTAATACTGTCTGGAATTTCACTCTGTGCCATCAGGGAATTGACAGCTGTCATAGCAATATATATGATAAAAGTTTTCTTCATAATCCTATATTATTGTTAAGTAGCTCGCAGAAATTAATGAATAGATAAAAAGCCGTAATTTTTGAATTAATTTCGGTTTCGGCTGAAGGAACATAGCGGTCTATATGACTGAAGGTGAGGCACAAAGTAATTCAAAAGAACCAGTTGTAGCATTCATTAAGCACGTTTTATTTACATTAATTAATTTTTGTGAGCTACTTATGGCACAAAGTTATCATCAAACCTGCCACCCTTCATTATGTCCAACCTTATTTAGTCTTAAGTGCTCCCTTATTTAGTCTTAAATCT
>CAZCJC010000062.1:0-14221 GCA_964499025.1 uncultured Sangeribacter sp. | reverse complement strand
ATGTTAAACTTACTATGGTGATAATATAAACTAATTTTGAAAACTTACTTATAAGCAGATGGCGTCTGGATTTAAATCCAGACGCCATCTGCTTATATCAGGGTCTCACATACCTAAAATTCACGAGAGGAATTATCCCGCTCCTACTCAAGCATCATTACGACCCGTTTAAGGGCAGAAACAAAGGCGTCAGCCTCCTCCCGGGTATTATATACACCGAATGATGCCCTCACGGTTCCGGGCACGCCTAAACGCTCCATAAGGGGCTGTGCGCAATGATGACCCGTACGCACGGCAACTCCGAGTTTATCCAACAGGAACCCCACATCATAATTATGGATATCTCCCACATTGAATGAGATTACTGCCGATTTCTCCGGAGCAGTTCCATATATCTTTAATCCGGGTATCTCCAAAAGTTTTGCTGAGGTATAATGCAACAACTCCTCCTCATGGCTGCGTATCTTGTCGAGCCCGATTGTCTCTATGAAATCAAGGGCCCTGGAGAAAGCAGCTATATCAATAAAATCCGGGGTTCCTGCCTCAAATTTGAACGGAAGATCGGCATATGTGGTTTTTTCAAAAGTCACATGCTTTATCATCTCCCCTCCCCCTTGATAGGGGGGCATAGATTCCAGAAGGGATTTTTTTCCATACAATACTCCTACACCTGTAGGCCCATACATCTTATGGGATGAGAAAGCATAGAAATCGCAATCAAGATCCTTTACATCAATTGAAAGATGAGGAGAAGCCTGAGCGCCGTCAACCATCACGGTCACGCCATGCTCATGAGCTATCCTAATCATCTCCTTTGCAGGATTGACGGTGCCAAGAACATTGCTCACGTGTGTGAACGATACCATCACGGTGCGGTCATTGAAAAGGGAACGATACTGATCAAGATCAAGTTCCCCACGATCATTCATCTCCACCACACGAATCCTGACATCATGATGATTCCTCAGTAATTGCCAGGGAACAATATTGGCGTGATGCTCCATAACAGTGAGGATTATCTCATCTCCATCCCTGAATCGTTGTCCATATGATGAGGCAACCAGATTTATAGCCTCTGTCGTGCCTCGAGTAAATATAATCTCCTCCTCACTTTCGGCATTTATATAATCCCTCACACGCCGTCGGGTATGCTCCTGACGGTCGGTAGCCTCCTGCGACAGAGTATGGACTCCTCTGTGAACGTTTGCCTTGGAATGAGTATAAAGATACCCTATCTCATCAACAACTTCACCTGGCGTAAGGGATGTGGCCGTATTGTCGAGATATACCAAAGGCCGATCCTCAATCTTTCTGTCAAGGATCGGAAATTTCTTTCTTATCTCTTCTATATCAATCATCCTTCTGTCTCCTCATTCTCGGTTAAGGTCGGTCGGCAACCCCGACAGGATGCACAGGCGGAACTCTCGCCGGCAAAGCGACGCTCGGTCATGATATGCAATCGGTCGCGCAACGCAGTGACCCTGATGCGGTCGATTATATCGGCCATAAAAACCTGCTTGAGCAGAAGTCGAGCGGTAGCTTCATCAAGCCCGCGTGTCCTCATGTAGAACATCTGCTTCTCATCAAGCTGGCCAATGGCACAACCATGCGAACACTTCACCTCATCGTTATATATCTCCAGTTCAGGACGGCTCAGCATCTTGGCCTCTCTACTGCCGACAATATTCCTGTTAGACTGATATGCCTCCGTCTTCATCGCACCCTCCGCTACATAGATACGCCCTGTAAAGGCTCCGGTAGCCTGATCATCAAGCGTAAACTTGAACAATTCATTCGAGACACATCTCGCCACAGAATGATCGATACGAGAATAGGTTGAGATCTTTCTTGATGCATCCTCTATTCCCATCCCGTAGAGATGAAGTTCGGCTCTCTCTCCGGCAAGCTTACAGTAATATTCATTTCTGGTGGTGCCGTTGAAAAGTGTCAGACCATCAATTCCAACCTTACTACCCTCATCCTGATGAAGATAGAGAGCCGAAAGGCGTGATGTATTCTCAGTGGATTCCTCAAGATTATAATAATCAAAAACGGAATTGCGCCCTGCAAAGATCTCTACAGTTTCAAGGTTAAGGAATTTCAGATCCGGATTCTGCGTATGATCACAGACAAGAAGCTTAGCCTCCGCCTCCTCCTCAATTATCACCAGAATTCTCCTCACCGCCATCAGCGGCATCCCGTTCTCAACTATGTTCACCAATTGCAGAGGCTTATCCAGTTTCACACCTTTTCTGACCCTAAGATAGAAACCATCCTGAACAAGCATACTGTCGAGTGCAACGATCGGATTATTGATATCCGCTGCTTTCCCGTAATATTTTCCAACCTCTTCCGGATAATTAAGTGCGAAGGAACGTAAACTTCCAACCTCTACTCCTTCCGGAATACTCTTTCTGGAAGTGGATGTTTCAGAAAAAGTATCATTAATCAGCATGAAAAGAGATGTTGACAACAAGGGGACGTCGCAGCGGAACGTTGCATTTGGATTGACATCAATATTGACTCTTGCAATATTCAATCCATAATCCGGGGCGAGCATTCCTTCGAGATCACAATTCTCGTAATTGTCTGCCCCCTCCTTGGGAAGCTTCATATGCCTTAGAATTTCAGCTGCATGGTCACGCAAATTATTGAGTGGGCCCGCACCGTTGGCATCTATAAGCTTTTTGTGTTCATCATAAAGATCAATATATTGTCTCAGTGCACTCATGCCTCCTCCTTGTCTACCTGTTCCTTAATCCAGTCATAACCTCGCTCCTCAATTTCAAGAGCGAGCTCCGGACCGCCCGACTTAACTATTCTGCCCTTGTAAAGCACATGTATGAATTCCGGCTTGATATAATCGAGAAGACGTTGATAGTGGGTTATCACAATTGTAGCATTATTATCATTCTTGAGTTTGTTTACACCCTCGGCTACCACCCTGAGAGCATCTACATCCAGACCTGAATCTGTTTCATCAAGAATTGACAACTTCGGTTCGAGCACTGCCATCTGGAAAATCTCATTCCTTTTCTTCTCTCCTCCGGAAAAGCCTTCATTAACCGAACGCGAGGCAAGCTTATTGTCAAGCTCGACAATTGCCCGCTTCTCACGCATCATCTTCAGGAATTCCGTTGCGCTCATTGGGGGCTCCTTGAAATATTCCCGTTTTGCATTGACTGCGGCGCGCATGAAGTTCACCATCGACACTCCCGGAATTTCCACCGGATACTGAAATCCCAGGAAGAGACCTTCATGGCTCCTTATTTCAGGGGCCATTGACAGAAGATCCTTACCATAGAACTCCGCTGAACCTTCAGTAACCTCATAGGCGGGATTCCCCGACAGAACCATTGACAGTGTGGATTTACCGGATCCATTGGGGCCCATTATTGCGTGAACCTCTCCCGGTCTTATATCCAGATTTATTCCCTTTAATATCTCTTTCCCGTCGATACGGGCATGCAGATTCCTGACTTTTAGCATATGCTTCAAAAATATTGATCCTTCGTTCGAGGTAAATGTATATATCCACTCCTCAAAACCGGGTATCGGATTTCAATACAAATTTACAAATTATCCCTCATATCACCAATTATAACAACTCCTCCTTTAAAATTCCTCTCATTTAAGCTATCACCCATTTAATCCGGGACGTATAGCATCCTCAGATTTATCATTTGTAAAGACCTGTGATGTATCATAACATGAGTTCCCGACCGGCCGGTGGAAAGTCAGGAAATAGAACGGGCAGCATCAAGCTGAAGCCGGTGGGCAAGATCCTCTACACTCTCACCCCCTAAGATCGCGGGGGCAATGAGCATAACCTCCTCTACTATGTTCCCGTCATCGGCTTTGGCGTATTTGAAGAGTGAGGAATCAGTGGAACGGCAAAGCAGAAAGTTGTAAATGATAGACAACATGAGCATGTATCTCACTGCCGAGAATACGGCTCCTCCAAGACTCCCGAGGATCCCTTTCGACAACGGATTGAAGAAATATTTAAGGAATGAGGTGCAAAAACTGAAGACCTCATAGACAATGATATAAATAAGGCCGGTGGCTATGGTGCAATACACATAGGAACCATCCGGCTTAGCACCCCAGGAGGGGAATAGTTCATGAAGTCCGTCACATACCGGCTGACAGAATAGCCGGGCACACACCACCCCGAAACAGAAACCGATAAGCAACGGGACCTGTCTGAAAAGACCTTTACGGTAACCTCTCACTATGGCCACCGCAAAGATAATTAATGCTATCAGGTGGTAAATCAAAGCTATCTTTTTTCAAGAAGTACAACAGCCATTGCTGCGATCCCCTCTTCCCGACCGGTGAAACCTAATTTTTCAGTAGTTGTGGCCTTTACCGAAACATCAGCCACATCACATTTTATCACATCTGCAAGTGTACGGCGCATTGCCTCGATATGGGGATTCAGTTTTGGTCGCTCAGCACATATGGTTATATCTGCATTCCCTATCTCATACCCTTTTTCTCGCATGAGTCTGCATACCTCTTCCAAAAGAAGTTTACTATCAGCACCCTTATATTTCGGATCAGTATCCGGAAAATGATAACCTATATCCCTTAAGGCTAACGCACCGAGAACCGCATCGCACAATGCATGAATGGCCACATCTGCATCACTGTGTCCAAGCAAACCGAGGGTATGGTCTATGCGGATACCACAAAGCCATAGTTCTCTCCCTTCCACAAGCTTGTGGACATCATATCCCTGTCCGATCCGAAATGCGTGCATATCCAATAAATCTTACCTTCTTCTTTTTCCTAACAGGTCTCGCAAGCCATCCATATCAAACGTCAAGGTGAAACGTAATGTCTGATCAAGAGGCGAACTTTGTGCGGTGGCAAGCATATATGATGCATCAAGCTGAACAACATTCAAGGAGAAACCGGCTCCAAATGCGAAATATGACCTACCACCTTTATTTGCATGCTCATAATTATATCCGGCCCTGACAAAAAATTGCTGGTTGTAGGCATATTCAGCTCCAAAACTTACGCCGATCTCCTGCAACTCCTCTTTCAATCCTCCGGGAGCATCTGTGAAACTCTTGAAGATTCCGGTGATGGGAGACATGTTTTCCCATTTCTCCAACGCATCTTCATACTCCTGCTGACCCTCAGCCGTCGAAGTGTCATAATCTTTCTGTCGGGGACGCGTCGGCACAAGAAGCTTATTCAAGTCAAGACCGAAAGATAGGGTATTGTAATCAGCCAGAGGAAACATGAAGTTTGCTCCAAGACGCAAGTTGGTAGGGAGGAATGCATTTGTAGCGCCATGGTCGTAACTAACTTTCGTACCGATATTGGATATATCGAAACCCCAGGAGAACTGACATTCGTTTCTACCAACCATCGGGAATGTCGTGTAATATCCCGACAAGTCAACGGAGAATGCAGAAGCTGCTGTGTTTGACTCTCCTGTCTGCGTATCGTTATAGGAAAGGTCGGAAAGTATATAACGCAACACAACTCCCATAGAGAATTTCTCCGACAGCTTTCTTGAATATCCAAGATCGATAGCAAACTCGTAGGGATTGATGGTCAATGCATTGTCATCATCATAACTTGTGGTTACCTCTCCTAATGAAAAATATCTCAACGAGGCGCTGAATGCCTGATTGTCTCCGCTTCCCGGTTTCCAGTAACCTGCAAGATTGGCAAGGAAGATATCATTCACGATTTTCCTTAACCACGGAGTATATGAGAGCGACAGTCCACCTGTGGAATATCCGAACGCATACTTCGAAGGGTTCCAGAACTGTGAGTTCATATCAGGATCTGTCGCAGCTCCGAGGTTACCCATGGAGCTACCTCGCGCATCAGGTGCGATGCTGAGGGTGGTTACTCCGGTATTCACCGGGTTGAACTCATTATCCTTTATATCATTCTCGGCATATGCTCTCACTCCGCAAAGAAGAGTCGAAAAAAGAAAAGCCGCTATTGTTATTTTTAATTTCATCCTAAGAATTCTGTTAAGGAACTCATTTTACATCGAAGTCGCTTGCTTACATAGAAAGTGCATGAACTGCCCTGTCAAAAAAATGAGTTCTATCTCTTAAACTCATTTTTTCTCTCTTTATTGCAGACCCGGCATCATTCAAGTATCGCAAAATAGGTCCAATTGGAATATAGGGGCTTGCCCTGACTCTCCTCTCCGGTAGCCTTTATGCGGTATAATCCCGGTTTGGCAGAATTTCCGGATACATCCTTGCAATTCCACGTAAAGGAGTTGCCGTTTGATTTTCCCTCAAAAACTCTCCTGCCGGATGCATCTTCAATCCTGACCGACGTAGAAGTTACAGTTGAGCCATCAGTGCGGTCTATATCCACTTCCATAGAATCGGTAACCGCAAGGGTGGCGAGAGCAAGCCGTAAGGGCGCCGGATTCTTCACGACCTCGAAATCATAACTGGTTACACTTCGGTTCCCCTCAAGATCCGTGGCCTCAATAGATGCCCTGTATTCTCCCGGCGTTAATCCGGCAAGTTCAACATATCCTGCGCAGGTGGTCGAACCAACAGAAATCATTGAATTTCCTGAGGCAACAAATTTATACTCCTTTCCTGCAATCTCTACCTTTATTCCTGCTCCGTTGCTGTTGATCGCGCGGTTATCGGTAGCAGTTATCATAAGTCTTTTACCACATGAATCGAAACCGCAATCGATCGAAGGCGACTCCTTATCCAGCTCTGAGACAGGAGCATTCTCACTTGCAACCTGCAGATTCAAAAAGCCGGCTCCTCCGTATGATCTCTCTGGGTCATAACAGGTAACATAGATAGGTAAGGACTCCCCCGCATACATTTTAAACGAAGAGGGAACCGGCACCGCAATATCCAGGATGCCGTCGGTAACTTTCCCCTCAAAAGATTCCATCAATGAGGTATCATACCTTACAATCAGTGAGTCGCCACGTAATTTATCCCCGGTAACATAATCCTCGGAAAGAAGGTCAATCGCGGATTCCATAAACCTGACCATTGCGTTGCCGTTGAATTTTGAATCCTCCGTGCCATCCGAAATGCACACCTTACCCTTCAGGTTAAATGTCCCTCCGGGGGATAAACTGCTCCCTGAAACATTCTGATCGAATTTCACCATCCGACGGGGAGCCGGAATCCTCAACGCAGGATCACCGATCAAGACATAACAGGTTGAATTCGCATAGTCAGAACCACTCTTGGCCTTAGCATAGATCTCACCTATGGTGGTTACGGAATCCGGAGTTTCCGGATTATACCAGTTATTTACAAGTCGACGGCCGAAATCATAATTCTGATTAGACCATGTGCTTCGCGTGCTCACAACTGCTCCGGCCATCCCCCGAGGGGAATCAAGCACAAAAGTCTCTCCCAGACCACGCATTCTCTTGTCGGGAACCGTGAAGTCGCAACCGCCGAAATAGGCAAACCCCATCGGTTTATTCTTCAACAATACTGTTTCCCCACATGTAAAGAAATTCGTGTTCTTTCCAAACATCCTTTTACTTCCATGTCCGAAATAGACTGTCAGTGCGCTCCCCTCATTAAGACGTGAGATGAATTGCTCGCGTGCACCCTTGTATCCGTATGCGTCGATTGCTATTACAGTCGAGCTTAGAGGCACCACGCTACATTCACGGATAAAGTTCTTGAAATCGGATGCCTGGATATCATGGGTATGGGTATCCCCGTCTCCCCCGATCACTATTGAATTTCCAAGCCAAGCCACATGAGAACTATCATCTAAATACTCCCTTATTTTCTCAATCATTCGCTCGCATTCCTCATCTGTCTCGCAAGGCAAGAGTCCGACCCCCATATTAAGGGTTTCCTTATGAAGAAGGGTAGCATAAACCAGATCGGAGGTCATCCCATAATAATCATAGACAGCAGACGCAGATCGCTCCATTGTGGCTTCCGGTTCCTGGAATGCAAGAATCCTGTCAAATTCAGTCTCCCCCGATACCGGGAAACGGTTATTACCCGATGAGGGACCAAGTAGGAGAATATTCCGCAAGCTACGGTTATCCGATTCATGGAGCATCTTGGCGAATGCGCGATAAGCCACCGGATCAGGGACACCACCGGAAAATTCATTGTAAATCTCCTCCGGAGTCACTACTATTGTATGCAAGCCCTCTTTCAGTTCATGCAGTCCGGAGATCTGTTCGGCATATTTTCTGAAACGCGGAACCGTGATTATCAATAGATCAGCCCCCTGAGAAGCCAAGGAATGGAGATTATTAGGCTGGACTTCGCTCCACCCTCCTATCTTCCTGTGGGAACCTGCCCTGTCGTAGATCAGCACCGTTGTGTATGCGCCTGTGGCAGCAACAGTCTGCCCATTTTCAGTAGCCACACCCTTTACAATGGAGGATGGATCAGTCACATTCAGCACCCCCCGACTCTTATCGACCGACAATTCATATCCCCTTCCCCCTTTGGTGGGAAAGAAATAAGTTTCAGTCAAAATCTTATCCGATGATTCCGGAAAACGTTTTGGATAGGTAAGCAGCCAGTAATCAAGGTTAAGGAATGAAGAATTAGTCGATAAAGTTTTGATACTGACCGACGTTACCGGTTTCTCATCCATCACAAAATCATACTGGAAACTCTTTGCCACATATTTCTTTGAAGATGATGTGGTTGGCGATGCCTTCTCTTTAAAAAGTGCATCTACCCCATATTCCATCACAGAATTTGAGGAATACGACTGGTAACACACATAACTGAAGTTGGCGTTCCCTGCAATTCGGAAAGGGGTAGACTGAACCCACAATGAATTAGGCTCATTCTTGAGACTCTCTCCCCAAAACAATTGTCCGGTCCCCGTAGAGTTCTGCTCGAGATCATTCTCATGATATATATATCCATAACCGGAAGATACTGACTCCTGAGCAGACGGGACTGTCGATTGTTCCGCCATCTTGGGAGCCTGATCTTTATCCGTCAAGAAATAGTATGCCTTCGACGAATAAATATTGAGAGGATTGCGCTTGGCCGACACCTTTCCTGTCTTAGAATCCGTGGAATAAGAGATATTCTCCATCCCCACCCCATAAAACAGGAGCCGATCGTTTTCATGAATCACGGCTACAGGCGACAGAACGTCACTATAAGGAAGATTATCTCCGGGAGTAGAAAAATTTATGGAAAACATTCTTCCCCCTTTCCCATAGACTCCCACCTTGGATGGCTCCTCAAAACCCATATTCCTTAGCTCGGAATAAGAAATCTCATAAAGAGCTGTCGAATCTATCTCGACCTTGACCCATTTCCCTGAAGACAAGAGAGTTGATTCCGAAAAGGTATAACCATAGGCCGACCCTACTGCCAATCCCGACAGAGTCAAAAGCAGGGCTACAAACCATATAATATTTGATATCTTGGTTTTCAATGCTGAAATTATGATTGTTAATAAGGGTCCTAAAACAATGTCTAAAACCTGATGCCTCATCTCACCCTCACCTCAAGCACAGTGTCTGTATCTATAGAGGCGACGATGGTTTCTCCGATATTTAATCGTATACCCTCTTCAGTAAGGGGTATTAGAAGCAAGTCGCCGGTTTTTATAGTGTTATTCTCACTTAATGAGGCAATTATTTCACCGATCGACTTTTCATCCGGACGGGTTAACGACTCGGCCATGCAGTCGCCGAAAGTGAACCTCCATGCTGGAGAATTGAAGATATCTCTGAATGGATGAAAATCCCCCATCAGGCAACAACGGTCGAAAACCACAGCCTCCGTCCATGGCATCCCCCCTTTCCTAAGTGCAGCCAGAGTCTCCTCCCCCCTTATCATTATTCCTAAGGTAGCCTCCTCAAAATATCGGTAGGCAAAACGGGGTGATATAGATTTTCCAAGCCTGTCAAGCTTTATAATTAGCGTCGGATATCCTCGGAAATCATTGTCGAACTCTGGAATGAAAAATGGATTGCCACTTCTCAAAATAGCTGAATCAGGAAGCAGGAACCATCCCGGACGTCGGCTCCCATCAGTCGGGATGCCTGTGAGGGCCATTATCTTCATCTCTCACCCTCCTTTGCTCCAAGACGATTGAATATCAAGGCCAGATGGGCATAGATCGATGTATTGGCCATAACTACTCCTTCTGCCACCTTTACTCTGTAGGGGGTAAAATTCCAGATAGCCTTGACTCCTGCGCCAATTGCGATATCTGCAGATTCCTGAGCCGATTGAGCGGGCACTGTCAGTATTCCTATCGATGCCGGAGTCTTCTCCATCACCTCATAAATCCTGTCGATATGATAGATAGGCACCCCTAAATCCTTCCTCTTTATCACAGTCTCGTTGACATCAAATCCGGCGACTATCTCAAGTCCATAGTTCGACAGACCGGAATCCCGCAACAAAGCCTTACCCAAACTTCCGCATCCTATCACATAAGCCTTATGACTCTTGGTGAAACCAAGAAAGTCGGATAGGGCCTTGATAAGGTCGGGCACATCATAGCCAATCCTGGTTTTCCCTTTTACATTCAGGAACGACAGATCTTTGGCAATCTGGGATGCATCCACGTTGAGAGCCCTCGAGATCTGAGTTGAACTTACATTCTCAACCTCGTTGGAATGTAAGATCTCAAGATAGGCCAGATACCAGGGAAGCCTCCGCAGGGTAGGTTCGGGTAAGATTATGTTGTTTTGAGTACTCATTGTGCTGTAACTGCAAGTTTCTTAGATTGGGATGAATACATGCCCTCGGGAGTTTCCACCGTCGCCCGATACAGATAGATTCCTCTCGGCACACGTCTGCCGGCGGCGTCACAAAGATTCCAACGTGTCTGCAACTCTCCGGTCATACCCGAAGCAATTGTTTCGTTCGCGCTCCAAACTTTCTTACCCATCAGGTCGAAAACCTCAAGCAGGCATTTAATCTTAGTGTTCGGACGATCCACCGACAGATTGAAAACAACGCTAACCGAAGCAGGGTTGACATCGGTATAGAGACTCCTTATCACAGGATCCATCGAGGTCCCGACACTGAAATCAAGCGACATTTTGGTGGAGTTGTTGGCATTGTCGTATACCGAAAGTGTCAACGTGTGTTCTCCGGGGGCAAGGTCACTGATAGGATATGTGATGTATCCTCCTCCCTCCATCTCCGGATCCGGAATATAATAGGCATTAACATCGCTGAAGATCCTTTCATTGTCGAGTGTTAGCGACAAACCGTGACCCAGACTTGACTCCGAGAGATTTATACCCGATTCATCAGAGAATCTCGCGTGCACCACCGGATTTGCATGAACCGTAGTTCCTGCCATGAATTCCGGATAATTCAGATAGAATTCCTCCACCTTGGGCCCCTCCGTGTCGGAAGCTGCATTCTCCTCATACCCGAATACGTAGAGATTCTCCGTTGATCCCTGTGCTTCAGCTCCCTTCCCATCGTAAGCATAAGCCACGATGCGTGCGGGAGTATAGTTATTGTCGATCTCTTTCGGAAGATTAAGGGTCAGTTCCCATTTCCCGTCAATAACTTTAGTGGAGACTGTCGCAAGGCGTGATGTATGGTCATTATAAATCTCCTTCACCCCGTTTTCCTGATTGCCATAGGTCTGGATCACCCTCTCGGCATCATAAAGGTCAAGCACCAGTGTCCCATTGAAATCAGTAGCCTCAACACCCTGCGGATTCAAGACCACGCCCGAAACCTTCACTTTGCTCTGTGCCCGCAATTCAGGATAATCAGAGGCGGTTGAAAGATCTATGCCGTCGATGGTGCGGATCTCTATCCTATCCGTGGGTTTCGGAATTCGGAGCGCCGGATCTGCCATCAGGCAATAACGAAGCTTATTATCATCTCTATAGGCATTCTTTCCCCTGACAAACACATCGCCCACACGCATTGCGCCTCCACCTTCCGGATCGCTGGTAAGAAGCCAGTCGGCCATATAAAGATTCAAGGTGCCATTCTGACTCATATATACAGTGCGGCTCGGAGCTATAGCCCCTATCATACCGGCATCAGGATTGAGCACAACCTCCTCGGCTCCCGATATTGCATCGCCATCCCATTCGGCGAACTGACACGTAGCGGCATAAAGGAACGTAAGATTCTTATTCGAGAAAGAAATTATATCCTTCCATGTAAGAAGTTTTTCATGTGTCCAGGAGCTTGGAGATGCGTGCCCGACGTAATTGGTGAAAACAACACCCTCATCCCATAAACGGAGCATCCTTTCCTTAGCTTTGGGATATGATTTCCCGACACTCGTATATTCGAGAGGATATGCATCGAGATAAAGTCGCTCATATTTATAGTCGGGTGCTATCGAAGAGAGTTTGGAATATACATCCTGAGTCTGCCTGTAATGTATGGCGTTATCGTTGTCATCTGCAATGAGCATGACCCTGTTACGCCAGTTCCCATATACAGGCTGAGTGACGTATTTCTCTATTTTCGAAACCATATTCTCGGCTTCAGTGAGATTCTTTACCGGCAGACGGCCTACAGCCACCTGCATCTGCGCGCTTGTGATATCAAACTTAGATTCCTCCACATCATCAAGCATACCTATGATGTCATCGGTAGAATATGCGGTGACCTCAGTTACCCCCGTGGGCGACTGCCACATCGGGATGGGACGATAACCTGCGGCACGGATACCGGAAGAAACCATCTTAGTGTCGTATGACCCTCTACCCATGAGCAGACAATACTTTATCCTGTGCTCCTCGTTACGGTCATACCACATTTTTAGTAGTTTTCTGAAGGCTCCGATATCGGGGTGACCTCCTGAAAACTCATTGTAAATTGCCTCCGGAGTGAGGACAAGCACATTCATGCCGTCACGCTCCTGATGCAAACGGGCCAGACGCTCAGCTGCCGACGCATATTCCTTGTAAGCCACTATCAGCATATCAGGCGATGGGATTCCATGAAGGTTCTGGTTGGCAACCGATCCGGCTTTCACAACAGATGCTCCCCCTTTCGAAGGATTAAACGCCACGAACTCACGTAAGCCTCTTGATGGCCGGAAGTAGCCCTTCCCTCCTTCAAGCAGGACTTCCACCTCTACAGGGTGAACAGGATCGGTAACATCCCAGACCCTTGTATCTTCATCGCATCCGGCAAGCTCCACACCCGTCTCTCCATCAAAATCATGGAAGAAGGTCACCTCTCCGGTGGCGGAGAGATCGAGCGGGCGGTCATACACCACCCTGATATAATCCAGACGCGCTGTGAAGAGTGCGCCCGAGTATGAGAACTCGACAGTCAGAGGTAATTTCTCCCCCTCAATTTCCACATCCTGAGTGACAGTGGCAGTCTGTATGAATTCCTTATCATTAGCGGCAGGAATACGGTTGGCAGCCGTAGCTTGAAGTTTATTACCGCCGACAGCCAAAACGATGGAAGATGTGCCGTTGGTGACTTTCGCACCAAACGTCACAGTTGCCGTCACCCTCCCGTCTGTGTGGCCGGGAAGGGAGATGTTGAAAGTCTGTGCCTTATTGGTGCGGAAATCTTCCCCAAGCAGCATACGGCCATAGGTACCGGGGGCCTGAATATCCTTCTCATGCAACGCCTTTGAATAAGCGGAAGTGATTTGTTCATAACCCTTTTCCGGTGTAGAATTTGCCTCTCTCAAACGCCGTTCGGTAGGCTCTCGATCGGAAAGATAATAAAAACTGTCATCCGAATATGGATTCATTTCATGTGTGGCTAAACCGTTACCCTGAAGTCTCCAGGTAACATTATCCGTCGCATAGAAGAGAATCCCTTTCGAAATTCTCACACACGGCAGTAGCGGCAGATCCTCAGGCATAGCCGCAGTAAGGGCCTCACACACTTTCCGGCCCCCGGTGCCATACACGTTCACTTTCGACACGTCGCTGAATCCCATCGATTTCAGATCAGACGTTGTGATAAGGTGAATACCTGTGGAATTCACCTTTATCTTGCGCCACTTACCCTCGCTCAACGCAGAATTTGCTGCATAATGCGACGCGTCAAGTGCCATTACCTGGTGTGCGGCACACATCGCGATGACCCACAGGGCCACCGACATGTATATCCTGTATATTGTAAAACTTTTCAAGTTGTCAGATGAAATAAGTCAGTTCTCAAATAGAACTCAATTTGTTTGATAAGTAATTTCTTAAGTAGTTGGTAAAAATTAATGAACATAAAACGAAGTTATTTTTGAGCAGATTTTGCTGCGGAAAGAGGGAGCATACTTT
>CAZCJC010000061.1:0-14975 GCA_964499025.1 uncultured Sangeribacter sp. | reverse complement strand
CCTTATTCTTCTTTATGGAAAGTGATTGAATACCTTATGGCCGCAGGCTTGGACGATTTTTGTGCTTGACTGAAAGGAGCAACCTTTCGGTTGTGACTGAAAGTCAAGTGCAAAAAGCGTCGAAGCCTGCGACCCCTGGAGGCAAAAATTTTATGATTCGCTGCCTTAATGGCAGCATCCGTCGCCACAGCCACCGTCGCCACAGGAACCCTCGTGGCCACCGCAGCAACCTCCACAGCCCCCTTGTGCCGGATGAAGCTCTTCGGGCGTAGCCTCACGCACTTCCTCAACCTCACCGGTATAAGTAACTGTCTTCCCTGCAAAGGGATGATTGAAATCCATCTTGATCTTATCCCCTACTTCAATCACTTTTCCTAATACTCGGAAACCCTCCGCTGTCATCATCGGAAGCTCAGCTCCCACCTTGACCTCCTCGGCGAGTTTGCCGTCACGCATGAAGATATCTTTGACAAGCTCAATCACATTGTCTTCGTGACGAGGGCCGAAAGCGGCTGCCGGAGGAAGTGTAATCTCAAACTTATCTCCCTCGCCAAGACCCTTCAGGGTTGCTATCAGACCAGGAACAACTTCCTGAGACACTCCGTAGACCATCTCATCCGGCTCCTCCTTGGTCGCTGTGAACAATACTTCGCCTGAATCGGCATCTTTTAATGTATAGGAATATTTCACAAACATTCCCGGTTCTATGATTTTCTTATCCATATCAATCTATATTTCAAATTTCATTCCAATTAATATCACTCTGCCGGAATCTCATCGGGATCCGGGTAATAGTCGGGCACCGCAGGCGAGGCACTCTCTTCAGCGGGCACTTCATCCATATCTTCGGGATGCTTCAACTCATACTGCTCCTGAGGAACGATGATATTGAAATAGAATCCTTTAGCCGACTTATCACGCTTTGTCTTGTTGGTCTCATCAGGAATCACGGAGAGATAGTCATAACCGGGTTCGATAAAAGCCGCATCAGTGGCTTCATATCCCAGAAGTTGAACCATATCATATTCATGCATCGGATAGATGACATACCAGGCATTCTCCTGATCCTCACCTGTGCCTGTACTCTTAATGGCTCCCAAAAGATGCTCAAGCCTATATTCCCAGATTTTTGCGGTCATATCCTTACGCTTCTCCTTCAACACATGGACCAGAAAAGACATCTGACGGAGGTCGAAAGGATTGTCGGCCAAAGCCAATTGGGCGTACTTCCTGATCGTGTCAATTTCCTCTTTTGTATGAGTGGTCTTGGCGCGCAGGTCATCCGTAACCTGTGCGTAAGGGGAGACACGATAGGGGTCGTAATCCTCCTGAAACATATAGCCCAGATAGAAATGGCGATATTCATCGCTTGTCATCGTCGTGTCGTTACTCTCGTATTTCTTCTTAAGCTTAGGAAAATAATAGGGACTCGACGGATTGAGGGTTGACGACCGTATCTCCTCAAGATTCGGTTTTTCTACCTTAATTTTCCGCTTGTTCTCCACAGAAGTTGACTGGGCGGAAAGCCCGAAAGCCACCACCACAATCCCGACAAATATATGTTTTAATCTAAGATTCATAATTTCTCCTTTATATATAAACTCCCTTGCAATTCTATCTTCATCCCTTGGATATCAACTGTGAGTCACGGCGATGGCGAGCACCAATGCGACTCCGGCCTGCATCACCGTGATAGCTGTCGGGAAACCCTTTGCCAACAGATAACGGAAGAAGTTACCCGAACCGGGAGCGACAGGAGCGCCATCGGGCGTCTTTGTATACAGAAGGAAACCGATGAAAATACCCACAATCACACCTACCACCATAAGGGAATAGAGCAGGGAGATGCCGCTGGTAATAGTAAACCCTAGTAACCCCACGGCCAAACCTGTCACGGCTCCTACTACCATGTAGGTAGTGCCTCTCGTCTGACGTCTCACCGGCTCCGGTTGCAGCAGAACGATAAACATCACCACAAGTGTCATGCAGAACCATGCCGTAAGAATTGTGGTATTTATCGGCAACATCGGATATCCGTTTTTACGAGCAAAACTTAGCAGCAACAATGCCACATATGACATTGCAGGTGCTATCATCTGGCGTCCTCTCAGCGTGAAAAGTGATCCAATCCAGAGTAAGCAACTTATTATTATCAGCACTATATACATCGACGAGTTTAATTTGGGTTAATTGATCAATTAGTTAATGGTTAATGGTTCTTGCGGCAAAAGAACTTATAAGATTTATAAGATTTATTCGATTATATGATTTATAAGATTTATTCGACTCATATGATTTATAAGTCTTATAAGATGTATAAGTCTTATAATCTTTTGCTACCTCTGAAATTATTAATCATTAATTATTAATTATTAATTAAAAAGGCTGCCTCAAAAAATTATTAATTATTAATCATTAATTATTAATTATTTAGGTTCGCTTCAGCCGGAATCTTAAGCCTTCCTCCTCTACTATAACGCCCGAAGAGGGTAAAAATATCGCTATTGCCCTATTTCTCCATGTGAGGCATGGGGAGCATCCGAAGCATTGCCTCCTTTGTCATTTGCCTCTTCCCTGCTTACCCCTGAAGGCGTGGTTCCCGCCGGGGCAGGAGCAGGAACGGCCACCTGTGGTTTCTTTATCTCAGGATAGGCTATTCTTGAATGATAGATCGTGGCCAGACGTTTCTTGAATGTATCCTTAACTGTTTCCACATCCTGGAAACTGATAGGGGAGTCACGGAATAACCCATCTTGAACCTGACCATCAACCAGCCGGTCGACAAGAGCGTTGATCGATTGTCTCGAATAATCCTGCAAACTGCGTGATGCAGCCTCCACACAGTCGGCCATCATCAAAATCGCCGTCTCTTTCGACTGAGGATTGGGTCCCGGATAGGTGAATTTCGATTTGTCCACCACTCCGTCCGCGCTCTGATTCACTGCCGTGTTATAAAAATACTTGGCCATGCTCTTGCCATGATGCTCCGAAATAAAACTCTTTATCACCTCCGGCAGCTTATGTTTTGAGGCTATCTGAAGTCCTCCGGAAACATGGGATATTATCTTCTGGGCACTTGTCTCCGGATTCAACCCAACGTGCGGATTTATTCCGTGTTGATTCTCGGTGAAGAAAACAGGACTGTCAAGCTTCCCTATATCATGATACAATGCTCCGGTACGCACAAGCTGCGTATCCGCACCGATCGCCCTGGCAGCCTCGGATGCAAGTGTCGAAACTTGCATGGAATGCTGGAATGTGCCGGGAGCATCCTCCGCAAGCTGACGCAGCAACGGATTGTTGATGTCGGAAAGCTCAACCAGAGTTACGGTCGATGTGAAACCGAACACCTTCTCCACGATAAGGATCAGGATATAGGCGAAGGAGAGGATGACAGAGTTAATGGCAAAATATCCGATCATACGCCATGCGAATCCGGAAAGGTCGCCGGTCGACAGAAGACACATCGTGACATATGTGACGCAGTAGGTAAGGAAAGAGAAGAAAGCCGTGCGAAGCAATTGTGACCTCTGGCTCAGGTGATGGATACTGAAAGCGGCCACGAGGCCGACCGTAAGCTCCAGGAATATAAACTGGAACTGAAACACAGCCACCAGAGCTGAGATCATTACCGTTACCAAGAGTGAGAATATTGCCGTGCGGGAATCAAAGAAAATCAGGATCACAACAGGCACCGCGGCAAACGGCACAAAGAAGATACCGTTAGCGAAATATTCAAACATCAGGATTGCGAATACAACTATGAGGGTGATGAAACTCATAAGGAAGGTCATCTTCCTCAAAGAGTTATAAAACCGCGAACGGTAAAGGAAAAGGAATAGATAGAGACTTCCGAAACAAATCAGGATATATAGACATTGGCCCAGATAGAAATATGTGTGGGAATGATCTTTCTCCTTGAATTTGTCGAGCATCTCCATGTAGGTGTTGAGGTTCGTATAAATCTGAGGAGAGACTATCTCCCCCCTGTCTACTATTCTCTGACCTTTCTTTATCACACCTTGCGCACCATTGACCGTTAGATATTCATGATCGCGGAATTTGGCATTGGCCGAACTGTCGACCACAACATTCGCCACCAGGCAAACATTCAGCGCACGGGCAAGATCTCCGTCAAGATTTGCGCCATGGTAAGATCTATATATGGAATCGATAAATTCATATGCTTTAGCCGGGGAGAGCATGTAGGCTGCATCAATTGTTCTCACCGCACTTGCTCCATCCTCCTTTGCGAGCATCCGCAACCGAGGGGGATTCTTCCCTTTGATTCGGTCGTAGGTAGAAGCAGGGATCACTCCTCGGCCGTAAACTTCCCGTAGAAGACCTGAGAGCGTGGTGATATCACCCTGCGAACCCTTTCCGTTGGCAGTATTGATAAACCGGGAAACAGAAGCAGGGGCTATCTCCGCATCTCTCTTGACAAAGGGGATAAAATTGGCGTCAATACTGTCGCGCAACTGAGTTGCCGACACTGAATCCCGGAGGATAGGTGTATCGAATTCAGCAGTCAACAGTGGATATTTCCACGGCTGATTAAGTTCGTAGGAATACGACTGCCTGTCGGCATGAGGCAACAGCAATAGTATGATAGCTGTAGCAGCCACCAAAAGCCCTATCCGGGCAAGTGAAAGTCGGCTAAATCTTTTCATTCACTCAATTCTAAATCAAACCTCCAATTCCCATTTTCTCCCCAATTTCTTCTTCAGCTAAACTCCCAACTCTATTTCTACCAGGCCTTGACCCATCTAAAATTTCTGCCCAAGCTCCCCAATCGCCTCTAATTTTGGATCCGGCTCCGAGCTTCAGCGAAGGAGATTTAGGAAATTCTTTTCGCAAATTTCACTCCCTTTATCTCCTTAAGGGTCTTGCAGATATTCTCCACGGTCTCGGCATTGTCGATCTGCACCGTTATCTCGCAATGGAAAACCTCCTGCTTGGTTCCTATATTGAGTCCGCGGACATTGATTCCAAGTTTACCCGACATCGCAGATATTATCTCCTCAAGAATTCCATGCCGATCGATACCATCAACGCTAATCGTGGCCAGGAAACGCTGGGCAACTCCCCCCCACGATGTAGCAACAAGTCGCGATCCGAAAGAACTTTTCAGACGCATGGCATTCGGGCAGCTTACCTTATGCACAATCACGTTTTCATCATCATCCACGAATCCGAGCACATCATCCCCGGGAATAGGTTGGCAGCAAGTGTCGAGTTTATAATTCGGTTCCGCCTCATCAGGGTGAAGAATATAAACCTCCTTTCGATTTACCGGCTCACGCTTCTTCGCACCTTTTTTAGAGGAGAAAGGATTTCGGAGAAGTTTGGAAAGAAGGGAGGAACGGCTCTTATTGAGTTCACGCAACTGCTTGGTCGAAAGATTTATCTCATCGTTGGCAAGCATCAGATAAAGATCATCCTTTGTGGCCAGGTGATAGTTGCCCAGAATCCTGGCCATGAGCTCACCTGTCTCCTTAACACCCTCCCGATCCATAAATTCCTCGAACAGTTTCTTGCCGCGTTCAAGCAGATGCTTACGGTCTTTACGAAGAATGGCGCGCAGTCGGTTCTGAGCCTTCGCCGTGTTGCAGAACTGCATCCACTCCGGCTGAGGAGTCTGCGATTCAGATGTGATGATCTCCACCTGATCGCCGCTGTCGAGCTTGTAAGAGATCGGCACCAGTTTATGATTGATTTTTCCCGCAATGCAATGTGTGCCAAGTTGGGTATGGATAGCAAAAGCGAGATCAAGCACGGTCGATCCAGCCGGAAGGGTTATAAGATCTCCCTTCGGAGTGAACACATATATCTCTGCCGAAAAAAGATTCAGCTTAATAGTGTCAAGAAAATCAATAGCGTTTGGCTCCGGATTGGCAAGGATATCCTTTATGGTATTCATCCATTTGTCGAGTTCCGTGTCATCCTCATGCACTCCGGTCTTATATTTCCAGTGAGCGGCATAGCCAAGTTCGGCAATCTCATCCATCTTGCGGCTGCGAATCTGCACCTCAATCCACTTCCCCTCGGGGCCCATGGCGGTGAGATGGAGAGCACGGTAACCATTGGCTTTCGGAATGCTCGTCCAGTCGCGCAGACGCTCCGGATGCACTTTATGCCCGTCGGTGAAGAATGTATAAATCTCCCAACAACGGATACGCTCAAGGGCATCATCATCGTTCTCGAAAATCACCCTCACTGCATAGATATCGTAGATCTCCTCAAACGGCACCTTCTTGGTTTCCATCTTGTTATAGATGGAATAAGCACTCTTCACCCTTGCCTTTATCTCATATTTGAATCCTGCTGTATCGAGCTTCTCACGGACGGGAGCAACGAATTCCTCTACAATCTCCTCACGGTGCCTTTCAGTCTCATTCACCTTTGCCATTATCTCGGCATACTTCTGAGGATGCTCATATTTGAAGGCGAGGTCCTCAAGCTCATCCTTGATCTTGTAAAGGCCCAGGCGATGGGCAAGGGGCGCATATACATATAGAGTCTCTCCTGCAATCTTATATTGCTTCTCCGGACGCATCGAACCCAGTGTCCGCATATTATGAAGGCGGTCGGCCATCTTGAGGAGGATTACCCGAATATCGCTTGACATCGACAGAAGGAGTTTACGGAAATTCTCTGCCTGTATGGAAGCCCTGTCGCCGAAGATTCCTCCCGATATTTTTGTTACCCCCTCCACAATCGAAGCAATCTTGGGGCCGAAATTAGCCTCAATATCCTCCTTGGTGAATTCCGTATCCTCCACGACATCATGAAGGAAGGCAGCGCATATCGAAGTCGACCCGAGTCCGAGCTCTGATATAACGATCTTGGCAACAGCAATCGGATGAAGGATATAAGGCTCCCCACTACGCCTTCTCACCCCCTTGTGGGCGGCTTTGGCAAAACGGAAAGCGCGTTCGATGATCTCCACTTTTTTGCGATGATTACTCGCAAGATAAGCCTGCAGCACTTCCTGGTAAGCCTCTTCAATCATTCTATCCTCCTCTTCGGGCGACATTATCTTATATTCAGCCATAATCAGAATCTTTAGTTCCCAAATCCGTTGGCAAACTCCACCGGTTACAAAGATAATAAAAAATCCCGAGCATCTCACGATGACCGGGAATTTTCCGCCTCTGACGCTTAAAGATCAGCACCATCGGGAATTTTCCTGAGGATGATATCTTCTAACGCAGGGCGAACGATAGAAATTACTAATGTATATAACCCAAAATTTAGACAATTATGTTTTTCGAAGATGAAGATCAAACTTCACCCAAAAGGCATCGTTTAAGGCCTTGAAACATATCTAAGTCATGAAAAAAGTGTTTTGAATAATTATAGGAATCGCAGATCTGAAGATATGTATATTGTAAATCGATTCTGCACTCTTCCTATTTTATCATATATCTTAATAATTGTTGCTTTACCAAAGTTATCTCGTCATACTCTTCCGATATCCGGCTCACTATCTATTTTTGCCGCTTGGTAAAACATAAACGCCCTACATTACCCTCATATTGCAACATCAAGCGTTAAAATCATTAAAAAAATGTTATCAATCCACTTCCCTAAGACTCTATCTTTCGGAGCTTTAAAACTTATGCCATCGAAAAACACAATCAGGGAATCACTCCCTGAACGTGACGAACCGGGGGCCTGCCGCACGCACATGAAGGTTGGCCATCTCTATGGCCGCAACTGCAGCCTCGGCTCCTTTGTTGCCAAGACAACCCCCTGCACGGTCGAGCGCCTGCTGCTGATTGTCGACAGTCAGCACACCGAATATCACCGGCGTACGCCCTTTTGCATTAAGCCGTGCAGTTGCCTGCGAAACAATGTCGCACACATAATCAAAATGAGGTGTATCACCCCTGATTACGCATCCTATTATTATCACAGCCGAAAGATCGGGCATCGATCTGAGAGCGAGCCCGGCGGCATTCGCCAGTTCAACTGTGCCCGGCACATCTTCTACATACAGAGCTGAATCATCAACGCCTGCCTTATGCAAGACATCGAGCGCCCCAGCCCTCAATGAATGGGTGATCTCGGGATTCCATTTGGCTGTGAAAATGGCACATTTAAAGCCTTCCGGCTCCAATATCCGGGGAATCTCCAATTCCGCCCCGTTCGTATTCAATATCGTTGACATTATCCCTCCTTACTTTTTCTTTTTATCATCAGAGGATTTCTCACGTTTATCTTTATCCTCCTTCTCCTCCTTTTCCCCTTTCTTGCGGATCACCTTACTTTTGAGAGAGGTAATCTTGTGCATGAAATTTTTCCAGCTTGGCTCATGCTCAATATCGTTGTCTATTATCTCGATAAGGGCAAGGATATCCTCCTCGAGCTCTATAGTCTCCAAAGCGATCGCATGGGGAAGCACAGCTGCAAGGAGGCGTTTCGCACGAGGCCGCATCTGGCGAAGACGAGCCATAATCTTGGCCATCTCTATTGTCATCTTTATCTCCTTGCGCGTCACTCTACCTGCACGTTTCTTTGATAGCTTTATAGCTTCGGAATAGAATTTCAATGCCGCGCGATAATCTCCGGTAGCAGCCAGAAGTTCTCCAACATTCCTGAGTGACTCCACAAGCTTGTCGATGGCAGCGACAACTCCCGAATTCACCTTATCATAAAGCGCCCCTGCATTGATCTGCTGCTTTACAAGCAGTTCAAGGGTCTTCTTTCGCGACCTCAGGATACGGGTGGAGAGTTCCATCGCCAGGATATGATATTTGGCGAATCTGTCTGCATCCTCCTTGATAAGGCCTTCAAGAACCCTGAAGAGCACATCAAGTTCCTTCTCGCTCTGTTTATAATCCTTTAGCTGGAAGTGTAGCTCCGAAAGGTCAAAAAGGAGTCCTACAAGAAGCGCCCGGAATTCATGATTAGTGAAATCCGAGAAATCACGCAGGCTCCTCATGCCTGCCACCACACGCTCCAGAGCGTCGATATGACGGTTTTCCTCGGCAAGCTGATGGGCTGTCTTTCGGCATACCTCCACCTCTTCAATTATCTGGGCATCATGTCCCTTCTTCTCTAATTTCTTCCGGTCGACCGGTATTTCAATAAATGTCATTATTTTCTATATTTTGAGTTATATTTTTTGAACGCGATTTATGGCCGAGATAGCCGCCATGATGACGCTTGGCGTATTCCTCTGTTGTAAAGCCAATCTCCTCCATAACCGACACCACGAGAACATCTCCCATCACTGTCATCATAGTGGTGGAAGTAGTCGGAGTAAGTCCAAGAGGACATACTTCAGGCGCACCTCCGGTCCAGAGACAGACATCTCCCATCTCTGCCAAAAGGCTTCCAGAGTCTCCTGTTATAACGATTATCGGAATAGTTGGGTTCAATATGCGGGCCAAATCCACAAGCTCCACAATCTCACGTGTCTTTCCCGAATTGCTCAGAAGCAGCAAGATGTCATTTGGCTGGATGATTCCCAGGTCACCATGCTGAGCCTCCGAGGGATGGAGAAAAACAGCCGGCGTGCCGGTGGAACAAAAAGTTGTGGCGATGTTCATGGCGATCTGTCCCGCCTTTCCCATTCCGGAGGTGATCAGTTTCCCTTTGCGGTTGTGCACCTGCCTGACAATGAGGTCAACGGCTTTCTCATATGAGTCGTTAACCGGCAATTCAAGAATCGCCTTGGCTTCGCGCTCAAGAATGGAGCGCATAGTCTCCTTTATATCAATCTTTTTCAATTGTCTATCTATTATTCAGACTCACTCTCATTAAATTTCAGAGTCCATGTGGTCTTTGTTTGTGTCAGCTCCTGTTTCGCTCACTCATTTCCTTCGAGAGCGTCTCTCCAATGGGCAGGCATGTCTATCGACACCTGACGCTCAGAATCGAAGCAAACCATTACTGTCTCACAAGCTGATTTTATCTGCTCCGTATCCGTGTCAGCGATCACCTGAAGGAGTCGGAAACTCCTGTCGGATATTGATTTAACCTTTGTATATACCGCAACATTCTCCCCAAAGAATATAGGCGAGACAAAAGCTACGTCCACATTGGCGATCACGGTTTCAACCCGTTCCCAACGGATAGGGCGGTGCATGATAGCAGTGAAGAAATGAGCCTTCCCCGTATCGTAGAAAGCCATATAGACGGTATTGTTGACATGTCCTAACACATCCACATCGCTGAAACGGATCTGCAGATCCGTGCGATGCTTGAAATCTGACAATGATGGTAGATTATGTGGATCCATAAAAGCATTATAAGTAGTTGTTAAAATTAATTG
This sequence comes from uncultured Sangeribacter sp., assembly GCA_964499025.1. Taxonomy (GTDB): domain Bacteria; phylum Bacteroidota; class Bacteroidia; order Bacteroidales; family Muribaculaceae; genus Lepagella. Next base: position 4,693 of record CAZCJC010000061.1, on the reverse strand, counting down.
ATATATTGTAGTTGATAGTCATGAACAATAAAACCGGTTCCTTTTTTTTGCATCTTTTACCTTGCCATTCAGCCGCATACGAAAGTATGCTCCCTCTTTCCGCAGCAAAACCTGCTCAAAAACAACTCCGTTTTATATGTTCATTAATTTTTACCAACTACTTATTTCACTTATCCTAATCCCTAACGCCTAATCCCTAACACCTAAAACCTAACACCTAACACCTAAAACCTAACACCTACCCCACAAACCGAATATCGGTTATCACCGTTTTTCCGAGTCTGGCATTTATTAGTCTTATCAACGACGACCTGCTCATGGTGAGTTCATGCCTCAGAGGGGCAGCCTTGACAGAAACACTCATCACCCCCTGTCTCACGGTTGGTTTGCCGCACTTGTCGGCCAAAGCTTTACCCACGATCGGCAAGAAAGCCTCTACAGCCCTACACTCATCAAGCTTGGTAGTCATATCTGTCTCCTGAAGAGTCAGACGGAGGATATCTCCTATCGACTGAGGTTCGATTCGTTGCATATCTCTGTGAATTCTCCATCGTTAACCTCAAACAGACGACTTTCCCCTTTCAGGCAGGAGATAGTTTCGTCAAGGTGTTCCCGGTTTGTATCGGTGATAAAGATCTGTCCGAAGTTATCACGCGAGCTCACCAGCTCCATTATACGGCCAACCCGTGTGGAATCAAGTTTGTCAAATATATCATCGAGCAGAAGGATGGGAGTTATTCCGCTCCGTCTCTTGAGATAGTCGAAAATGGCGAGACGCAGGGCCACCGTATAGGATTTCACCTGCCCCTGACTTCCAAGACGCCGCATACTGTACTCTCCCAAGCCGGTTATCAGGTCGTCGCGGTGAATACCTCTCGAGGTGTATCCGAGCGCCTGGTCGCGCCCTCGGTCGGCCTTGAAAATCTCAGCCGGCGAGAACTCATTGAGCACACTCTTATACTCTATCGAAGCCTCCTCTGCATCTCCCGAAATAAGAGAATAATATTCCTTGAAAAGGGGGCTTATCTCTTTCACCCACTCTTTGCGGGCGGCATGGATCGCCAAAGCCGATTCAGCCATACCGGCCTCTATTGATTCGAAAAGCAGAGCATCACGGACACCGGCACGCAACATGCGGTTGCGCGATTCAAGAGTCTTACCGTAGCGTATGAGTTGTGACAGATACCCCCTGTCGGCCTGGGATATCACCATATCCATCAATCGCCGACGCTGCTCGGAAGAGCCTGTGACAAGTTCACTGTCAGATGGGGTAACAGTAACAACCGGGAATCTCCCTATATGCTCCGAGATACGCCCATATTCCTTGCCGTTTCTCTTCAGTGTCTTCCCCTTCCCTCGGACTATACCACAGCTGACATTCTCTTCCGAGCCATTATCCATTGCATAATCCCCCTTGACAATAAGCATATCCTCGCCATGGAGGATAAGCGCGCTCTCCGGTATCGACTGCATGGGACGGCTCATCCCAAGGAAATATATGGCTTCAAGCAGATTGCTCTTACCCATTCCATTTTTGCCGAGAAGGCAGTTGACACCCGGGCTAAACGACAGTTTAGCTTCACGGATATTCTTGAAATGCAATATCTCTACCTTCTCAAGCCTCATATCACTCCTTTACTCCATATGCAAGGTCTCCGGCATCGCCAAGACCCGGAACTATATAGCTGTGTGCATTCACTTCTGCATCTATGTCGCCACACCACAGAGTGGTCCTGTCTTCAGGGAAATGCCTGCACACATAATCTACGCTCTGACGGGAGGCGATCACCGATGCAACATGAATCTTAGCCGGCTCTCCTTTCTCCAGAAGGGCGCGATATGCAAGCTCCATCGAACTCCCGGTGGCAAGCATCGGATCGACAAGAAGGAGAGTCTTCCCCTCAATCGAGGGGGATGCCATATATTCGACCACCACATCAAAGGTGTCACCACCCTTCTCGCGATAGCGGCGGTAAGCACTGACAAAGGCGTTCTCGGCTTTGTCGAAATATGTCAGGAAGCCATGATGAAACGGAAGACCCGCACGAAGAATCGTGGCAAGAACTACCTGATCGGCCGGCTCTCGGCATATCGCCGTGCCAAGCGGAGTGGTAACATCCACCTCCCGGTAATCAAGACGCTTTGAGATCTCGTAGGCCATTATCTGACCGATACGGTCGAGATTGGTACGGAAACGAAGTGGATCTTTCTGGACATTGATGTCGCGGAGCTCCATCATGTAGCGGTTCACCAGACTCGGCTTATCCGCAAAATTTATAACTTCTATCATGGTTTTAGAGTATTTCTACAAAGATAACAAACTATATTGATTTTTATGGTCAATATCATATTTTTTTAAAGTCGGCTGCATCTTGAGCATCCTGCGCTATCTGTCTGGTCAAGGAATCTATCGAGTCGAATTTTCTTTCAGGTCGGAGCCTCTTCAACAAAGCGAGCTCCATGCCACAGCCATAAAGGTCGCCCGTATAACCAAGTATATGGGCCTCGACAGTTAAGGGCAAGCCCTCACCGACTGTCGGAGCGACACCTATGTTGACCACTGCGCGCTGTGTTCCGCCCCCTTCCAGCAAAGCATCCGCAGCATAGACACCCGGAGGAGGCAAAAGACGTTGGGAGGAGATCCTGAGATTGGCTGTAGGGAAACCTATTTTCCTTCCCAGCTCCTTTCCATGCTCCACAATCCCCTCTATCCGGTAAGGGGAACCGAGCATCTTTCCGGCTTCCTCCACATCTCCCTCCTTCAACGCTTTGCGTATGAGCGTGGAGCTTACCCCCTCAACAACGGGAGCTACCAGGGTTTCTATCCCGTTTTCAGCTCCTAATCGACGGTAATCACTTATATTCATCTCCATCCCGTCGGAACCGAACGTGTTGTCATAACCGGCCACGAGCATCTTAGCTCCAAATTCATTCTTAAGACTGCAGAGCCAGCCGGAAACAGTGGTGCGCCGCAGCTCTTCGGTAAAAGGGATCACCTCTACTTCCGCCCCCAGCTCGCGGAGCCGTTTCACCCTATCTTCCAGGCTTTCAAGCAACAACGGAGCCCTGTCGGGATTCACCACGGCAAGCGGATGAGGGTCAAAGGTCACCACACGGGGAAGGAGTCCGCGGCGGTTGCTCTCCTTTACCAAAAAATCCACCACGGCCTGATGACCCCGGTGAACCCCGTCGAATGTACCGACCGTGACACCACAATCATTTTTTAATTCGCTCATGATACAAAATTAATAAATAATCGTTAAATTTGTATCGAATCCTCCTCTTTTAAATAGAAGTTGCCTAATCTAATTTTTTAAGTAAGTTTGAAAAATTAGCTAATAGTTATTTTTGGAATTTGAGCGATTGGATTTGTTTCATGAGGGAAGGAGCATAGCGGGCTATGCAACTGAGCGAAAGGAACAAAAACAACGTTCAAAAACAAAAATAACATTAGCTTCAATGTTAAACCTACTATGGTGATAATATAAACTAATTTTGAAAACTTACTTATTGTAGACGCTTTTGATCTTTCGCAAATCAGATTAGACGACTCGTTACTCTTGTAATTAAAAAATGATTCCCACATATGACTAAAATCAAATCCATCGGTATCCTTACCTCCGGAGGCGATGCCCCGGGTATGAACGCGGCTATACGCGCCGTGACACGCGCAGCAATTTTCGCTGGTTTCAAAGTATTCGGCATTTATCGCGGTTACCGCGGTCTTATTTATGATGAGATAGAGGAGTTCAGCACTCAGAACGTTTCCAATATCATACAACGCGGAGGAACAATCCTCAAAACTGCACGTTGCAAGGAATTCCAGACTCCCGAAGGGCGCCAGTGTGCCTACGATGTGATGAAACGACGCGGGATAGATGCCCTTGTGGTGATAGGTGGCGACGGCTCGCTCACCGGAGCGCGTATCTTCGGAAATGAATTCTCTATTCCTATCGTTGGCCTCCCGGGCACTATCGACAATGACCTCTATGGCACTGACACCACCATCGGATATGACACGGCACTAAACACAATCATGGAATGTGTCGACAAAATCCGTGACACCGCCACTTCCCACGAACGTCTGTTCTTCATCGAGGTTATGGGACGCGATGCCGGTTTCCTTGCCCTCAACGGAGCCATAGCTTCAGGAGCGGAAGCAGCAATCATTCCAGAGATTTCAACCCAGGTCGATCAGTTGTCGGAACTTATTCAGAATGGTTTCCGCAAATCCAAAAACTCTTCGATCGTGCTCGTTGCTGAATCTCCCATCACGGGCGGCGCAATGGGGCTCGCTCAGCGTGTGAAAGAGGAGTATCCGGGATATGACGTGCGCGTTTCCATTCTCGGTCACCTCCAGCGAGGTGGAAGCCCAACGGCTCACGACCGTATCCTCGCCTCCCGAATGGGCGCAGCGGCCGTAGATGCCATTCTCGATGATCAGCGTAATGTGATGATCGGTATAAAAAATGATGAGATATGCTACGTGCCTTTCACAAAAGCTATCAAGAATGATAAGCCCATCAATCAGGAGCTGATGTCAACACTGCGTCGACTCTCGATATGATTTTCATTTTGTCTCAGCCCCACCGACAGATATTTTGCGGATTCAAAAAATATTATTAACTTTGCATCCGCATAAGGGCGAATACCAGAGTGGCCAAATGGGGCAGACTGTAAATCTGCTGGTTTA
>CAZCJC010000060.1:0-15441 GCA_964499025.1 uncultured Sangeribacter sp. | reverse complement strand
AGAAGGAGGCTCAGAGGAAATTATCTCTGGGGTGATTTAGGGGCAGCGCGCTGCCATCACACAACCTTTTTTGACTAAGGAGAGCCTAAGATAATTTTGCTAAATAATCTAAGAGGATTTTCTGAAAGGATTAAAAGAAAATTCCTGAATAGCCAAAAGGATTTACTTGAGAACTTAAAAATATTTACTTACAAAATTAATGGGATAATATCTTGGAAAATAGCGTCTTAGTTACATACGTCTCCGGCAGGTAATAACTTATGAAGAAGTTTTTACTTTCTTTGGCAGCATTGCTGACTTTAGGCTTGTCGGCAAACGCTGAGACGAAGACGTATCAGCTATGTACCGTTGAGTCGGAGATCCTAAATCCCGACAATCAGTTCGTGATGATTGCGGCAAAAGTTCTTAATGGGAATGTATATGCTGTTGGAAATAGTTTTGCAAGCAAAGCATATAACATAATCGATATTAAGAAGGGAGTATCTCAGGTTGACGATAGTTTTAATATTGACGTAGAGTCTTTAGGTATCGGACTATATTCCATTAAAGCTAACGGAAGTACATATCATGCCATTTATGAAAACTCGAAAAATTTTTTCATGGGTGGATCAAGTAAAACTGATATGGTTCAGACGTCAGGAACATCAGTTCCTTCTGGGAATGCTTATCAAATTGCCCTCACTTATACCGATGGAACAATTAAAATGGTTAGCCAAGCGGGTACAACACGAGAATTCATGATTTCGGGAGGAAACTCCGCATTCAAGAATTACGCGTCATCTAATGCTTCTGCAGCTGACTATTCTGAGGTAAGATTCTATAAAGAGGTGGCTGCTTCGGGTGCGATAGATCCTTCCTATAGCGGTTATGAAACTGAGGGTTATACTCTGGAGATTGGTGAGGTGCTATCACTTGAGGGTAAAATCCTCCCTAAAGAACTCAATTATACTTTTACTTCTACTGATCCTACTGTGATTCAGGTTGATAACAATGCCAAAACATTCACGGCTCTCAAAGCCGGCACGGCAACTATCAATTTCACAACTGAGGCTATCGCCGATAAATTCAAAGAAGGATCCGGTTCTTTCACAATAACCGTAACCAAGATCGCTCCGGAATTATCTTTTGCTGACCAGATCATTATCGGTAAATATCCTGTCGGAGTAGTATGGCAACCTGTCATTATTACTAAACCGGAAAATGCTGATGATCATGGGGTGCTTACATATTCCACATCTGATGATACGATCATAAAAATTGACCCATCTACCGGCCAAATCAAGCCCGAGGATGTTCTTGCAGCTGGAGAAGTTACTATCACTGCCACTTTGGCAGAAACTGAGACATATGCTGAGGGGTCGGCTTCTTATACAATCATTCTCAAGGATCCTAATGGAGAGGTAACAGCCGGAACAAGCAAATTCGACTTTACAACAAAGGATCCTTACGGAATGACTACTACCAGCAATAGCTCAACCTATGAGAAAAAAGTAAAAGAGATTGAGGCAGATGACGTAACCACTATCACATTTGAAGGACAATACAGATCTTGGCAGAAAACTTCCGGAGGTGTTACTTCCTATGAACTTCGAGTTAATAAAGATGCTGAAAACAAATTCACAATAAATGTTCCGGAAGGATATACCATTTCTGCTATCGGTATGGTAGGAGGTAAAATTAATGGAGCATATACCCCTGCAGGTGTCCAGGATATAAATGAGATTGAAAGCCCAGATGAATGGGATTCTGATGTAAAACTTACCTGGCATGCAGCACCGAATGAGACTGTGACTCACGTAGAATTTGATAATTCCGGAACAGAAACCGCACAGATAAGCACCATCTGGGTGCAGTATCAGCCTGCAGGAGCGTCTCTGCAATCTGCTGCCCTAAGTTTTGGCAAGGTGGTGAACAACATCCTTATGGAGGAAGAAGCCACTATCAATGCCGTTAAAAATCCCAACAACCGTCAGGTCAGCTACCATATTGCACATCTCAGTGAGGATGAGTATACAATCACTCCCTCTGAGGATGGCAAGACTCTTAAAGTCCTTGTCAAGACTCCCGGTTTCTATACTCTTGAAGCAACCTCTCCCGCCGGTGACGGTTACCGCGATGGTTTCGCCATCATGCGTCTGAATGTTTACCGTCATCTCGATGTATTTGCAAATGACATTGAAGTTACTGACGAGCATATCAAAACAGACAGTGATGTGACCGTTACATTCCGTGTTCCGGAGCTTGCTAAGATCTACTGGCAGATTATTGATGATGAAAATCCCTCCTCTTCTGAGATTACTCCCTCTGACGATGAGGATCAGGAGGCAGGTTTCGAACTTTACGAGGATGAGATCAACATCGACAAGGGTCTAAACGGGAAACTGGTATTTTACATTGCGAATTACGGCTATGCATCACCCAAACGAACAATCCTTCTTGGCGACGCCGAGGAAGTTCCGGTTCCTGAGATTGAGGAGAGTGAGAACTTTACCCTTGACGGAAATTATATCACCGGTGCAGGCCCGATAAAAATCAAGTTTAAAGCTATCGACGGTTATCATATCTATTTCAGCCTTGATACAAATGCCTCTCGCCGCAATGTCAAGGCTCAGGCAACTACAAGAGCTGCTTGCACAGACGATCATGCAGGTTTCGAAAAACATAACGGAGAGGAGATCACTCTTTCCAGCAAACATTCAGCACTCTCGTTCTACGCTTGTAATCCCGCAACAGGAGTTCACAGTAACCTCACAACCTACAACCTGTCACTTCAGACCGGCGTTGCTGAGATTGAGATTGCCAAAGGTGAGGCCGTATATTACAGCTTAGATGGGCAGAAGGTAGAAGCTACCAAGCTCGTTCCGGGCGTTTATATCCGCGTGAAAGACAACAAGACCACAAAGGTTTTGGTAAAGTAAAAACTACCGTTACACTGCATAGAAAAGCCTTATAACATCTGCGGATCCGCGTAATTAATTACGCGGATCCGTTTTCTTGTAATCGGGTGTTCATTCAGCCCATGCTCCGGTATAGATCTGCTAAGGGTAGATAAAAGAAGATGCTCCGGGAGGATTAACTCTCGGAGCAAATACGTTAGATAATATTTTAGATAGCCTTAGGTGGGAACTGCCCTGACGGCTCTCAACAAGAAACCCTTTCGACACCTTGACTTGGTGATGATATTGGATGTATCGGTTTCCCGGCTTTATCTAATCAGGTGGAATTAACGGTAGTCTTTCATTATCTCACGAAGACGCTTACGGGTGAAGAAAATACGGCTTTTAACCGTGCCGAGAGGCATACCCAGACTCTGGGCAATCTCTTCATACTTGTATCCTGCAACGTGCATTGAGAAAGGCTTACGAAAATCCGCGGGGAATTTAGCGAGAATCTGAGAGATCTCACTCACAGCATAAGCACCGTCAGGCGTCTCTAAGCCTGAATCCTGGCAAAGATTAAGGTGGTGAAGATTTTCGGTCGAATCCACCACAGTATTCTCTCTTACGCTCTTACGATAGTTGTTGATGAAGATGTTACGCATGATGGTCAGCATCCATCCTTTGAAGTTGGTGTTCTCAACATACTTCTCTTCATTGTTGAGAGCCTTCAGGGTGGTATCCTGCACAAGATCCTGCGCCTCCTCCTTATCCATCGTCAATTTTAGCGCAAACGAAAGAAGATTGCCCTGCATCCCGATTACCGAGGATTTAAAGGTGTTTTGCTTGCTCATCGACTTTCTAATTAGGGAATTGTTTTTGATAAAAAATTATATCTCGGGTTAGTGGAATCGAAGCAGCATATCATCCAATATATTTTCAAATATGCCATCTTCGGAAGTAATCTAATCTTCAAATTTAATTTCAGCAAGACTAAGGGAATTCACTTATTGAAGACAAACCCGTTGGGTATATACTACAAAAGGTTTAAGCCAAGAGATTGCTAAATTTTAAGCTTGATAAAATTCCTTTCTATAACTTCGGGTGTGTAAGCCCGTAAGCAATGTAAGATTAGTTTCTTATTTTTAAGATAAATTACCTCTTTGTGACAAGTCAGCGTTTTGTTCCCTGCAACGCTTTCTTATCGGGTTCAAAGTTAATAAATAATCTCGGATTTTCAAACACCTGACAGGTCACTTCTAAACTTTTTTACACCATTTTTTTGTTCACTTTCAATTCGAATTCCATTCCACCTTTATCATATACGAATCGAAATACCCTTACATACAAACCGAAACCACAAATTTTATTTCTGCTCTATTTTCTCCACTCTCACGAGCTCTATCCTTGTCACCGACATCTTCTCAATTTTAAATTTAAGATCTCCTATATCGAATGTATCGCCCTGTTTCGGCAGTTCCTGAAGGCTCTCAAGTATGTAGCCCGACAGGGTATGGTATTCCTCACTCTCACGGATATCCAGGCCAAATTCCTCATTTATTGCGGATATCTCCATTCTTCCGGAGAATTCATATGCTCCATCGGGCAATCTCCTTGCCTCAAACTTCTTCACATCATGTTCATCTTCAATCTCACCGAAGATCTCCTCAACAATGTCCTCAAGCGACACAAGCCCGGCGGTGCCTCCGTGCTCATCCACGACAAGAGCCAAGGTGCGTTTCTCACTCATCATGCGCCGCATCATCTTATTGGCGAGCATGGTCTCGGGGGTAAATATCACGGGTTTGATACGTCTTCTCCAGTCAGCATTGGTAAGGGTGTTGAATAGCTCCGCAACATGGATATATCCTGCCACATCATCTATATCATCCCTATAGACCACCACCTTCGACAACCCGGTAGCCGTAAACACCTTTATCAGATCCTCCCGGGTGGTACCCTGAATCGGAACGGCCACAATCTCATTACGGGGTATCATACATTCCGAGATCTGCGTATCCTTGAAATCTATGGCATTACGGAAAATCTTGACCTCATTCTCTACCACAGATTTGCTATTCCGGTCCTCGAGACTTTGCTGGATATAGTCATCAAGTTCCTCCATTGTGAGTTTCTGTTTCACGGTCTCCTCATTTTTAATTCCGAATAGGCGCATAAGCCCGGTCGACACAAATGAGACAAACCATGACACCGGATAAATCACAAGATATATAAGATAGATCGGCAATGCGAAAAGACGCATCATGAGGTTAGGATTAATCCGGAATGTAGTTTTGGGAAGGAACTCTCCTAAAAGAAGAATCAGACCTGTAGAAAACAGGGTATTGCAGATAAGAGTCAAGGCCTCGTTATTGTCAAACCACCCCTCCAGAATAGGATTGATAATTGCCGACAGGGCGATTCCATAGATCACGAGCACCACATTATTCCCGACAAGCAATGTCGAGATAAACATATCCTCATGACTGGAAAAACCTTTTATAATCCTGTCGACCAGACCTCCACGGGCAGCGTCGATTTCCATCCGGACTTTACTCGATTGCACAAAAGCTATCTCAAGGCCTGAGAAAAGACCTGAGAATATCACTGCCACAACGGCAATCACTATCAGAAGGGATAACGGAAGATCCATGTTATTTTGTTTAGATTGAGTCCCGGTTCACCGGAAATATTCCTTCAGGATTGAGGATTCTGTACTGCGTAAGATTTTCATTCGATACAAACCCGGTGCCCTCCAGAACATGGGTAGCATTTTCTATATGGATAAAGGTATCACTGTAGATCTTACCCTGCCGCTGATCCCAAAACACACGTTCGGAAAGGAAAAGGTCTTTTGGTTCCTTAGTCATCTCCACATGACCCTCAAGCCTCCATAGACGCTGGTTCTTGAAATAGCGGGCACTATCTGAGGCCACCGTAGCGATAACATGGAAATAGGGATCATACTTCTGCAGATACAGGCCCTCGGGGAAATACCAATAAGGGGTGTCTGCCTCATCGAATACCTGCCATAACGGAGCAACTATCTTGTATTGGATCACTCCCGAATCGGAAATGAGAGTGGAGATATTCCGGGTAGACATAGTAGCCATTTTCGCAGGATTCAGACCGGCGGCGACATCTACCTTCTTTTCCTCATGACATGCCGACACAATTATCAGCGCAAACAGCAGGATAAGTGTATGTCTCGACTCAAAACGCATCAGCGTATCTTCCTCTTATAGAACCAGAGCTCGTTGAAGTTCACGCCAAGCGTGATATTGAAATAGTTCTCAGTCAGCAACGGATTCGGAGTGCCTTTGCGCTGTTTCCACTCAAGGCCCACGTTCACCAGTGTGCGTCCTTCCGGAGTAGGAAGACCGGCCCCGCAGGAGAGTCCGAATTCCTTCACAGCATTACCGCGTATCTTCAGATAATCATTGCAGTAGTAGCCTCCGAAACGATAGGAAATACGCTCTCCGTAATTACCTCGTAGACGCGGAACATACTCGGCTCCAACCGCAAATTTCGTACGGTTATTGAAATCCATGCCGGCAAATACCACCTCATTGGGTGTATCCGGATTATTGCTCATCAACGGAGAATAAAGGGCATTCTTCCAATCCTGGAATGTGAAATCGGCTTCTACCATCAACCTATAGCTCTTCTCATAGGTGTAACTAACTCCGACTCCGAAACTCTGCGGGGTATAATATTTCTTCCCCAATTTCATATAGCCCACAGTATCAGGAGCGGAATCCTGTGAAGTCTCCTGCATCGTAGCCCAGGTTCTGCCGTGGAGCGACTTTTTGGGCGAATAGGTAACACCTACAACAAGTTTGTTCCATCTATTCCACTTTGCAGTATACTGAACGCCGGCATTAATGTTCCAGTCACGGATCTCCATCACATGCTCGAACTTGGTCTGTCCGCCGTTGGAAGGAGTAGCAAACACGTCATTGACTATGGTTCCGAAATCATAGCTAACATTCACACCAACGGAGAAACCGGCAACCTTCCCGCTCAGTCCCAAATAGAGCTGGTTGATTCCACCCGATCCCTGATTCTCCATTGAACCATGCTGAATCTCATTTCCGAAAGAATATCCTACGTTACTATATGGAAGAAGGCCGAACGAACCTCCCATAAACTTGGATATAGGGAACTGCATCGTGACATAATCCACTCCGCCACCAATAGAATGGCGACGTGCGTTATCCTCCTTACTCCAGATCATCGACATATCCGCTCCTATATCAAACAGGAAAGTCAACGAATCTATCGCTGCATACGAGGCAGGGTTCATAACATTTATCTGACGGCCTGAATTCATGGCATAACCCACTCCACCCATCTGGCGCTGCATGGATGTGGCGCGATCGCCTATCATACCGTAACCATACATCGAATAAGGTGTATCCACCTGAGCTGAAGCTCCGGCAGCAAGCAGAGTCATCGCCGCCAACAATATTTTTATTTTATTCATGCTTTGATAAGAAGCTGTTAAGTTTGCTATACAATAGAATCTCCTCAAGTCCCCTTCCCACAAGTGAGGGATACGTTTCCGCATCAATGCCCCTCTCCAGGATAAGACGGCTCAGATTCGGAGCATCCCCTCCGGTGAGGAGTAACCGCGCATCGTGATAAAGTTCCCTTACTTTATCATATGCCGAAATAATCTCCCCCACTACCCCATTGATCACTCCGGCCTGAATGGCTGTCGACGTGGAATTTCCGAACGCTGGCAGCTTGGAGTCATTGAAATGCTCCAATGGCAGACGTGACGTAAATTCGTGGAGCGAACGGAATCTCAAATCCACTCCCGGCGAGATATTGCCACCTTTGAAACTTTTTTCTGCCACGACATCAAGGGTAATCGCTGTCCCTGCATCCACCACCAGAGCAGAATCCGCCTCAAGTAACGCCCCCACAGCAGCCGCAATGCGATCGAGCCCCAGAGTCTCAGGGGTTGAATATTCTATATCTATCGGCACAGGAGTGGAACGTGTGAATTCCATTATCACTATCCCGGTAAGGATCTCTATTTTTTTTACAAAATCATGAGCATCTCCGGCAACATTGCAATATATACCGGCATCCGGACTGACCTGACTAAAGAAAGGGCGGAGCAACTCCGGAATCCGTTCGAACAGGACACTTGAGCCAAGTGCCCGTCCATCCTGGAAAACCGTGCATTTCACTGCCGTGTTCCCTATGTCGAGAGTGAGGATTCTCATTGATTGAAGTCTGATTGCTCTTTTTTCATCCGAGCCGAGATCATCCATGAAGATATGACCTGGATGATGGCTCCTGCCATGGTAAACATCACCGTATCCCTCATCACAGGAAGAGAGAATACTATTCCCTCAAAACGAATTGAGTTATAAATCCAGAACCCCGCAGCCACACAGAAACAGAAACCACCCCACATTTCCATCCTGCGGAGCCTCCGGAGACGGAGCGAATCCTGGGGAGCATTCACATTCACCATGCGCGCGCCTGTAAAAAGCAATGCGCCGGCACAGAATATCCATTTGAAGATGGATATGGCAAGCGAATTATCAAGCATTGCGAATGGCGCGACCAAACCCACTGCCACAAGTATAAGCCCGAACGAGGATAGTATCTCGACTATTCTCCTTCTCTTCGCCAGATCCACCGGGGAGACACTTTTTTTAGTCATAGTAAAAAAGAAGGACAAATCCCTCCATATTTATTTAATAAGGTACACATCCTCCGTCGGACGTTGCATGTGATATTCCTCGCGCACCACATGCTCCAACTCCTCCGTGCCTATGTATAAGGCCTCTCGACGCGCACGATACCAGGCAGCCGAATCCTCACATTGCTTGATATCTTTAGTGATCTGCTTGATCTGCTCCTGATATTCCATATTGAGCTTCATCGACGCGTCCTCGTTAAAGAATAATATAAGAACCATAAGACTCCCTATCGCCAGCAACGCGAAATGCGATTTGCGGCGAACCCAGAAGTTCCATCTCTTTAACTTTTTACTCATGGATATTGATGTTCAATATGTCAGGTCGGTATACCTCGTTGAGAGACCGGGTAAAGATTACCTAATCTTAATTTCGCAAAATTAATCATTATAATATAATAATCGGCCAAACCTTAAATAAATTTAAACGTTTTTTAATGATTATAGCCCGATTTATAAAAAAACTTTAAAAAATACAGATTCCCCATGATAACTTTTCTCGCAGCGGTGTTATAATTACATAAAACATTAATTAACGATTATCCACATAAAAACTATACAGATATGGCTGACACATCAACTTTCAAACAGAGATTACTCGGGCTTCAGGGAAACCTGTTTAATTTCGCCTGTCAGCTCACTTCCAACCGAGAAGCAGCTCAGGACCTCGTACAGGACACTACTTTAAAAGTGCTTGACAATGAGGCAAAATATGTAGACAACGTCAACTTCAAAGGTTGGGTATTCACTATCATGCGCAATATCTTCATCAACAACTACCGTCGTCAGGTGAGAAGCGCTACAGTGGTGGATACAACAGAAGACCTCTATCATCTGAACCTTTCTCAGGAATCGGGTCTCTCCACTCCGGAAGGGTCATATGCAGCTAAAGAAATTTCGGTTGCTATCAACAGTTTCTCTCAGGAATACAAAGAGCCGTTCACGATGTACATCGCCGGTTACAAGTACAGTGAGATCGCAGAAAAGATGAATCTCCCCCTCGGAACTGTTAAGAGCCGTATCTTCTTCGCACGCAAGCGTCTCCAGGGTCTTCTCAAAGACTACAGATAAGCATGCCGCGAGAGTGGCTCATCGATATAAGAAGCTAAATAAATTCCATTTAGATTTAGGATTAAGAGCAAAGGCTACATTAAAGCCGCTCAATTATTGAAATTACACTTATATAATCCAAAACGCAAGAGGGCATCCGAAAACGGGTGCCCTCTTGACATTCCTCAATTTCAGTTTATTCTCTCCCGGTCAGAAACGCAGAATAGGGACTCTGCAGCGCTATATACTCTCCACGATTCCTGTTTGCATACAATTCAAACCGGCCGGCATCCAACTGATATCTCTGCTGCTCCTCATTCTCTCCCAGCCCGAAATGCATCGGGAAGAACCTTTTAACATAAAGAGATTCCACAAACATTTTAGCCCCCGTGAAATAATCCGTGCCTATCCTTGAATCCACCGGAAACATACATATATCCAGCTCAGCTTCTCCACGAGAATCTTTCAGCCAATCCACTATCCCTGAAAGTTGAAGCCTGTAATCTCTGACAGCCGCCTCCACCTCTTGTGGTGTAGACTCATCTTTCCATATCCAGGCATTGAGATCCCCGGCATGAAAAAGGCGTAAACCTTCTGTCTCTACAAGATATGAATTGCCTATATCGGTCGAACCGAAAGCCCTAACAAACAGCACGCTGTCGTCAAACTCCTCATCTCTCCCAAGCACCGTCACTGACTCCCGACTTATTCTCGGCCCTTTATAGACCGAAGTCTCACTGAACACATGCCTGCACAAACGCATGGTATCCTTACTAAGGATGTAATGAATCTGGGGGAACAATGCTGCCCAACTGAAAATTTCGTTGACAAAATGATCCTTGTGATGATGACTGACCAATACATACAGCGGTTTATCCCGGGGAATTGAGAGTCCTTCCATTTCCGGGGAGATGAAACGTGGAAACTGATCTTTTGCCACAGTCGGATCTTTCCAGAAATCGAAAACTATGGAGCATTTATCGAATTCCGCTACAAAACAGTCATGCCAGATATAAGTAAGTTTCATTTTCGAGTCTGTTGTGGGTATCTGAAGTTTAGAACTGGTTTGATATTGAGATTACAAACTCCCTTTCCTTCAATCAATAACCATATTATTCTTCCGTTTGTTATACTTTGGGAGGGGAATAATGAGGTTTTTTTAGTAATTTTGTAAAGTCTTTGACAAATATAAGTAATTATGCTTACAGCTTCAGCAAAAAAGAGAGAGAATATTGCCGAATATCTTCTTTACATGTGGCAAATAGAGGATATAATCCGTGCGTATAACCTTGACCTTGATAAAATTAAGGAAAACATAATAGATAAATACTCAAACCTTTCAGAAGAGCAGCGTAAAGAGATGGAAGACTGGTATGAGTCTTTGATCGACATGATGCGACGTGAAGGAGTCGGGAAAAGCGGTCATCTTCAACTTAACAAGAATGTGCTGCTCGATCTCAGGAGCCTCCATAACCGACTGCTCGCAAATTCCAAATTCGCTCAGTATGCGGCCGAGTATTACAAGACTCTCCCATTCATCGTGGAGATTCGTTCCAAGGCCGGAGAGAACAAGAAAGATGAGATTGAAAGCTGTTTCGATGCTCTTTATGGCATCTTAATGCTCCGTCTCCAGGGTAAGGAGATTTCCAAGGAGACAGCTGAAGCTGCTGCACAGATCTCGAAATTTCTTGCCACATTGGCCGCTTACTACAAAAAGGATTACAATAACGAACTCGATCTCGATGAGGATTGATTCCGGGTTCAACATTTTCCATAATATAATCTTATGACACGAATTTTAGTTACAGGTTCCAACGGCCAGTTAGGGAACGCTCTGCGCCGGGAACTTGCCGATGACAAGAATATCGAGGCTATTTATACGGATGTAGAACAGCTGGATCTCACCGACTCCTATGCTCTGCAGAGATTTCTGGAGGACCATCCGGTAGATGTCATTGTGAATTGTGCTGCTTACACTGCCGTTGACAAAGCAGAGGCCGACAACCTAAAGGCAGCCGCTATAAATACGGCTGCAGTCGGAAATCTCGGTCAAGCAGCCGCAAAATATAAGATCAAGGTTATTCACATCTCTACCGACTATGTATTCTCCGGTGAGAATTTCCGCCCTTACGAGGAGAATGACGAGCCTTCTCCCCAGAGCATATACGGGAGGACAAAACTCGAAGGGGAGGGATTGCTTAGCTCTTTCTGCAAAGATGCACTGATAATCCGTACAGCATGGCTATATTCGGAGTTCGGAAGCAATTTTGTCAAAACCATGCTCCGTCTTGCCGATGAAAAGGATTCACTCAATGTGGTGTGCGATCAGATAGGTACCCCCACCTATGCCGGAGACCTCGCTGCGGCAATTCATGCTGTAATAAGTCACCCCAACTGGAAACCCGGCATCTATCATTACACTAACGAGGGAGTAGCCTCATGGTATGATTTCTCAAAGGCAATCTTTGAAATCGCAGGTAAGGATATGGCGGTGAATCCGATCCGGACATCAGCATATCCTACCCCGGCAAAAAGACCTCTGTATTCCGTGTTGAGCAAGGGAAAAATCAAACGCACTTACGACCTTGAAATACCCTACTGGCGAGATTCCCTCGAACTTTGTATTAACAATCTTTATTCGCAACCAACTAAATGAGCGAAGAATTAAACAAAGAAATAAGCAGAAGGCGCACATTCGCCATCATCTCCCACCCTGACGCGGGAAAAACCACGCTTACGGAGAAACTGCTCCTATTCGGAGGTGCCATTCATGTGGCTGGGGCCGTAAAAAGCAACAAGATAAAGAAAACCGCCACATCCGACTGGATGGAGATAGAGAAACAGCGCGGTATTTCTGTGGCAACCTCAGTGATGGGATTCAATTATGGTGATTATAAAATAAATATCCTTGATACTCCCGGTCACCAGGACTTTGCCGAAGATACTTTCCGGACCCTGACAGCAGTTGACTCGGTTATTATAGTGGTTGATGTGGCCAAAGGTGTGGAGACGCAGACTCGACGCCTTATGGAAGTCTGCCGAATGAGGAAAACTCCGGTAATCATATTCGTAAACAAACTCGACCGTGAGGGGCGCGACCCCTTTGATATTCTCGACGAACTGGAGAAGGAACTTCAGATTTCAGTCCGCCCTCTTTCCTGGCCTATCAATATTGGTGCAAAATTCAAGGGTGTCTACAATATATATGAACATGGTCTCGACCTCTTCACCCCCTCCAAACAGACGGTGAGCGAGAGAATAGAGATAGATGATGTGAATTCCAAAGAGGTGGATGATCTCATCGGAGAGGCAGATGCAGCAAAACTGAGGGAAGATCTTGAACTCATCGAGGGGGTCTATCCCGATTTCGATGAAGAAGCATATCTGAAGGGAGAGGTTGCACCGGTATTCTTTGGTTCAGCGCTCAATACCTTCGGCGTCAAGGAGCTTCTCGACTGCTTCGTAAAGATTGCTCCCGCACCCCGCCCGATTGTGGCGCAGGAGAGGGAGGTAAGGCCCGAAGAGGAATCTTTCTCAGGATTTGTATTTAAGATTCATGCCAACATGGATCCTAATCACCGCTCCTGCATCGCATTCGTGAAAGTTTGCTCAGGAAAATTTGAACGCAATGTCAATTACAAACATGTCAGGCAGGATAAGATGATGCGTTTCGCAGCTCCCACAGCATTCATGGCTCAGAAAAAAAATATTGTGGATGAAGCCTATCCGGGAGACATTGTCGGAATCCCCGATACAGGTAACTTCAAAATCGGAGATACCCTCACTTCGGGTGAGAACCTACACTTCAAGGGACTTCCCTCATTCTCCCCTGAGATGTTCAAGTATATAGAGAATGCCGATCCCATGAAAGCTAAACAACTTGACAAGGGAATCAATCAGCTGATGGATGAAGGTGTGGCGCAGATGTTCACAAACCAATTCAACGGCCGCAAGATAATCGGCACGGTCGGGCAATTGCAGTTTGAGGTTATCCAATACCGATTGCTGCATGAATACGGCGCACAATGCCGCTGGGAACCTATCAGCCTATACAAGGCCTGCTGGATTGAAAGCGACGACGAAGCGGCGCTGGAAGCTTTCAAGAAGAGAAAACATCAATTCATGGCTACTGATAAAGAGGGTCGGGATGTTTTCCTTGCTGACAGCAACTATGTTCTTCAAATGGCACAGGCGGATTTTCCAAAGATCAGATTCCACTTCTCGAGTGAATTCTGAAAATGAATGAAATTTGAGCCGGGGCGCACATATAATTAAACTTTTTTAAGAATATTTCATTAAACAATTCCCTCTCGGTAATTGTCTTAATTATGAAGCCTTTTTGCTTCATTAGGTTAATGTCGCAGACATTGCCTGAAATAATAAAACAATGCTTAGCGACAAAACGGAGCATAGGTCGAGGCCTACGCTCCGTTTTATTTATTTTCTAACAGATAGGATTACCACTTTACGTCATATCCCTGAGCCTTAAGATATGCCAGGATTCTGTAATCCACCGCATGATCGTAATATCCGAGGATATGGGCTACCCAGTCATTATCTGTAGTGCCTCCGGCACGTGTACGGTTGTAATGCTTCACAACCTCATCGTATTCCTCAAGCTCATCGACCATCTTGGCGGAATCATCGCGGTAACTGTTTTTATGGAAAACCAGCGAAGTCGGCTGCTTCGGTTTCAGATCCGGATGTTCGCGAGGAATACCCAATGCCAGACCACAGACTACAAACACCCCCTTAGGCAACTTCAGGAGCTCTGCAATTTTTGCGGGATCAGCCGTACGCAGATACCCGATGCAATTACAACCCAATCCGGCCGATTCTGCAGCCACTACAGCACTCATCATAGCCAGGGAGGCATCAATGATACCTATAGTCACGCCATCCATCGTATCGGTGATCTCTGGCATCTTCAGACCCTTCTTTTCCGCCAGCATCGTTATCTTGTTATAGTCCGAACAGAATATCAGAAGTCGATTGCAGGTCTTGAGCTGCTTCTGACCCGTAATGGCATAGAGTTCCTCCTTAAGAGGCTGATCATCTATATCAATTACGGAAAATTGCTGACCATTATAGGAGGTCGGAGTGTTCTCCACGGCCTTATATATGAACTCCATGGTCTCTGCGGGAATTGCCTCCCGTTCGTAGCGCCGGATACTGGTGCGTTCCAGCAAAGTCTCTTTTACATCTTTCATTATATTCGGGTTATATTTCAAATATTAGAGTTTAGACGTCATCTCATAAAAAGAAAGACCGGAGAGCCTGGCTCACCGGTCTTATAAGGTCCACATCAAAGGAATGTGACGAAACTCCGAATGACAGGATTTGAGGACTTGTCAATCTTTGTAATCCGCCTGTGATCGAAATCAACGCCTTGCGGCGTGGGGCCCGCCATTGACAGACAAGCTTGTCTCGGTATTTCTTTTAAATTTGATGAGTTTCCCAATTAGCTTTGATGTGGTAAACTTTGACCGAATCTCCGGTTACTTCGGATCCGTCTCGATCAGGAGCAAATCGGTGGAACCGGCTTCGGGCAGCTCTCTTGCTTGTTATTACAACGCAAATATAACTTCTTCTGTTCAATTATCCAATACCTCGCAGAAATTTTAACATATGAAAAATCATCTCACTTGTAAAAGACACATTGTCAAAATTCGAGTTCTGGTCTAAAGCTCTCCTTCTAAACCGAAGCCGAGTTTACACCCAACGAGCCTGACAAACAATAATGAAGATTAATTGTAAAATGGTAGGATAAAAAAGACCATTCATTTCCTAATTGTA
>CAZCJC010000059.1:0-15622 GCA_964499025.1 uncultured Sangeribacter sp. | reverse complement strand
AGGACCCCAACATTAAAAGTGTTGTGCTCTACCAGCTGAGCTAGCGAATCATCCTATTGGCTTCCGAGGCGTTCCCCTCGAAAAGCGATGCAAAATTACAACATATTTTTTATTCCTCCAAATAATTCTCAAAAAAATTTATAATTTTGTCTCAAATTCTCACCCTATCTCTCCCTTCTTATTTTTACTTTTTACACTTATGACGCTTAACTCCATTAAAAATAAGGTTTTAAATAACCAGCCAATTTCTCGTCAGGAAGCCGACTTTCTTGCTTCATATCCCGACATAGATGAACTTTGCGATGCAGCTAACGAAATTTCACGTAAGTTTTCAGGCAAGAAAATTGATTCCTGCTCCATCGTAAATGCCCGGAGCGGACTCTGTGGAGAAGACTGTAAATGGTGCGCCCAGGCTACACGACACAAAACAGGTTGCAAAACCTACAACTTCCTCGATGAGGAGGAGGTTATGAATGCCGCCTCACATAATCAGAAGGAGGGAATAAAGAGATTCTCTCTCGTCACAAGCGGTCGGGCTGTCACCGGTTCAGACCTCACAAAATTCTGCGATATCTACCGCCGTCTATCTAAAGAAACCGATCTTTATCTCTGCGCCTCTATGGGCTTACTCGGTTATGAGGAAATGATCGAGCTCAAAAATGCCGGCGTCAAAAGATACCATTGCAATATGGAGACCTCTTCACGCTTTTTCCCAACCTTATGTTCAACCCACACACCTGAAGACAAGAAAAAGACCATACGAGCTGCCCGTCAAGCCGGCCTGGATGTATGCTCAGGGGGAATAATAGGAATGGGCGAAACTATGGCCGATAGAATTGATTTCGCCTTTGAGCTGGCTGACCTTGCAGTGGACTCCGTCCCCATCAATATCCTTAACCCCGTCAAGGGAACTCCGCTGGAAAACACCCCACTTATCTCCGAAGAGGATATAATCCGGACAGCGGCAGTTTGGAGATTCATTCTCCCCAAGCAAGCTTTACGTTTTGCTGGAGGGCGAATGAGACTGAGCCATCAGTCGATGGTAAGGCTCCTGAACGGAGGAATAAATGGTGTGCTAATGGGCGACATGCTCACCACTGTATCCAACGACATCGAATCAGACCGCAAACTATTCCGTGACGCAGGAATGGAATTTTAGTCCCCACCCCATATAAACTTGGACTCTCCGGGGGTATATGGTTCACTTTGAATATAAATGTTTTTTTACTACCTTTGTATATTCATTGCTAAAGTTAAAGATGGACATATCTGTAGTAATACCTCTATATAATGAGGAGGAGTCACTCCCGGAGCTCGCTGCATGGATTCGCCGGGTTATGGAGGAAAACAATTTCTCTTATGAGATTCTTTTCATAAACGACGGCTCCACCGACCGATCCATGAAGGTCATACATGAACTTGCCGAAGAGAATCCGGCTATTCATGCCGTATCTTTCTCCAGAAATTACGGCAAATCGCCGGCACTTGACACTGGCTTCCGCAGAGCCCAGGGAGACGTCGTGATAACAATGGACGCTGATCTCCAGGATAGCCCCGATGAAATACCAGAACTCCACAGGATGATTACCGAAGATGGTTATGATCTGGTGTCTGGCTGGAAAAAGAAACGCTACGACCCTCTGTCTAAAACAATCCCCACAAAGCTCTTCAACGCTACTGCGCGTAAGGTAAGCGGCATAAAGAACCTGCACGACTTCAATTGCGGCTTGAAAGCTTACCGTAATGAGGTAGTGAAGCATATCGAAGTGTATGGAGACATGCACAGATACATACCCTATCTTGCAAAAAACGCCGGTTACAAAAAAATTGGAGAAAAAGTTGTCCATCATCAGGCTCGTAAATACGGACACACAAAATTTGGTCTTGACCGTTTTGTAAACGGCTATCTCGATCTTGGCACACTGTGGTTTCAATCTAAATTTGGGATCAAACCCATGCATATATTTGGTCTGCTCGGTTCTCTCATGTTTATGGTCGGCCTCATTGCAGTAATCGTTGTTCTTATCCTCAAGATAATTTCAATGAACTCCTCCTCATATCACTTCTATGTTACCAATTCGGTATATTTTTACCTCTCACTCGCAGCCATGGTGCTCGGTGTGCAATTTTTCTGCACAGGCCTAATAGGAGAACTAATCACTCGCAATTCAGCCGAACGTAACAATTACCTTATCGCAGAGGAATTTTGAAACCATTTAAGCTCATATTTCCGGTTCTCGGCCTCATCATCCTGATAATGTTGGGGTGGAGCTGTTCATCCGATGAGTGCATGCAGAATAAGAATGCTCTCCCCCTGGCCGGTTTTTATAATTCCTATTCTCCAGATACTAAGATAAACGTTGACTCAATTGAAGTATCTGGATTAGGTGCGCCCGGCGATTCGATCCTTTTTGCCGGAAAATCCGCAATAAATGAGCTTTACCTCCCTTTTAGACTCGATCACGATACCACTGCTTATGTTTTTAGATACCTTCACAAGGAACTCGCAGCCATGAATCTGACAGATACCATAAGATTCATTTACACTCGGGAACCTCGTTTCGTATCTTCGGCATGTGGAGTCAGTTACGTATTTGATATTGACTCAATCGAAACCACTCATGCGATAATCGATTCAGTCAGCTGTCCATTCGGACAGATAACCAATATGGCAACAGAAAATCTTCATATATATTTCCGCGTAAATCCGGAATAATCTGATTCATCGACACATAAAAACCAATATATTTAAACCGACAACTACCCGACTGATGACAGGAGACCAGCTAAAAATATTAGCTCTTATTTTCGCTATCATAACCTTAAGCGATCTACATGCCCAGCGCAGGGATTCTGTGCCAGCCACGGCTCCTGTCGATTCACTTCCCGAACTGATAATACCCGACTCTGTTTCGGTTTTAAATAAAATAGACTCAATCGCCCCAAAAAAGCGAACCCCGAGAAAGACTACACCTGTAGACATTGATGACACCAAACCCCAGGTAACCCTCCATTACTACGACAAACACGGCAATCCACTTCCCGAGCCCGTAAGATTCCTTGCAACTCTCGATACAGTTACAAAACCAAAATCAAAACCCATATATCCACTTCTTAACGGCTGGAGCATAGGAGCCAACTTTGGCGATGCGATATTTATGGCAGCCGGTCAGAAATATGGCAGTTTCGACATATGGTCCGACATTTCCCTATTCAACTGGGTATTCCCGGTTATAGAGGCAGGAATCGGTTATGCCAATAACACTCCCGAAAATGGCAATTTCACATACAAGACTTCACCTTCATTCTATACAAAGATTGGACTCAACTACAATTTCATGTATAAGAGTGATCCGGCCTATCAATTATTCTTAGGATTTAGAATTGGTTTCTCCTCATTTAAATACAATGTTGAGAATATCTCGATCACAAACGGCTACTGGGGTGATAACCAGCACCTCTCATTAAAAGGCTTGTCAGCGTCCGCCTTTTATGGAGAAATATTGGCAGGTTTAAAAGTCAAGATTGTCGGTCCCTTCTCATTAGGATGGACTGCTCGCTTCCACATGAAGATGAAAGTCAATTCAAAATCCCTCTCCTCACCCTGGTTTATCCCCGGCTACGGAGCCACCTCCCCCTTTGGCTTTTCAGTCTCAGCCATCTATTCCTTCGGCCAGAAAAAGATAGATCCACCCGCAATCGACTCCGATAAATAATCCTCCCTAATCCAACCCTGTTCCCAATCCCAACCCCCAATTTTGCCTTCCATCCTCAAATCCAACTCTGCTCCCAATCCTCCCCAAATTTGCCTTCCATCTCAAATTTTTGTCTCCGGGCCTGAGCTTTAGCGAAGGCGAATATTCCTGAGATCAGCAAAGCAATCTCCCCCATTCCAAGCCGTGATTCTAAACTATTCACTCCATCTACTTGTTTATCAATCAGAGATTACAGGAGATTTCGGCTCTCAAAAAAAAGAAAAGTCTAAAGTTTGAATCCAAAGCGAAACAGCTATGAATCAAACTGCTGAATATCAGGCTAAACGGCAAATCCCAAAGCCCAGTGGCGACACATAAGTGGAGCAAGAGTCTCATCTCGATCTCATCTCAGAATATAAAACTATAAAACTCAGAATCTAAAACTATAAAATATCTTTTTTATGAAATCGCTCAAACTTATCGCCATGTCTGCTTTGACTATTGCCGCAAGTTGTCCTCTGTTTCAAAACAACGCCGGTGCTTGTTCACGAGTGCTTTACCAAGGGAATGACTCCCTTTATATCGTTGCAAGGTCGTTGGATTGGAAAACCCCTATTCCCACAAACCTGTATGTCTACCCCCGCGGAATGTCTAAGGTCAGCTCCGATCAGCCGAATCACACCTCTTGGGTATCAAAATATGGAGCAGTCTATGCAGTCGGCTATGACGGAGGAGTAACTGAAGGTATGAATGAGAAAGGACTCGTGGTTAACGGTCTCTTCTGCAAAGGCACCATCTACAATGAGGAAAAAGCTAATGGCAAACCGCAGATGTCGCTGGCTGTTTTCGTAGCATGGATGCTCGACCAGTTCGCAACAACAGATGAAGTTGCCGAGGCTCTCAAAAACTGGAACTATGATATACAAGGTGCAACGTTCGACGGAGGAACCGTATCTGCTCTCCACTGGGGAGTTACTGATGCCTCTGGTAAAAGCATTATATTCGAGTTCGACCGCGGCAAAGTCAGTGTTTACGAGATGGGAGATTATCTGGCAATGACCAATGACCCTCGTTGGCCTCAGATGACAGCGATCATTGATTATTGGGAAAAAATTGGCGGCAAGAATATGCTTCCGGGCACTGTTACCAGTCCGGACAGATGCGTAAGGGCAAACTATTTCGCACACCATGTGAAGAAGACTTCAGATCCCGATCTCGGAGTAGCAATTGCAAGAAGTGTAATAATGCCGTCATGCGTTCCATATACCTATGAGATTCAGGGCCAGCCGGAGCTAAGTTCCACACAGTGGCGCAGCTATTCCAACATCCGCGATCTCCGTTACTATTTCGATATTGTAACCAATCCCGGTATCTATTACGTCGATCTCAACAAGGTTAATTTGAAGAAAGGTGCTCCTGTCCTCAAACTCGACACATCGAAGAGCGCAGATCTCGTCGGTGACATCACTTCAAAATTAAAGAAGTCAGCACCTTTCACTCCAATGTATTAAAATATGAAAAAACTTATTATTCCTCTATCCGTGTCAATTATTATTGCCACATCTGCTTGCAGCCACAAGAATGTAGCTGATAACGCAGCAGTAGGGGCTCAGGCGGAGCAATCAGAGATGATTATATCTCAGGGCAAATCCTATAGAGGAGGGGCGATCGGTTATAGGGATTCAAAACCGGTCAACGCCATGCCAAAGGCTACCGCATTCAAAATGTCGGGGGACTACGCCGACAATGTTGCTGTAACTCTCGGCCCTAATGGAGAGATGCTTTATTTTCCCGCTCCCACCGACATTTCGGCGAATTCCGCCCCTGTTGACTTGGGTGATGGATGGTGGTTGAATCGTCAAGGAATAGGTGCAGGTTCATGCTTCACCAAATATACCTTTAAGGAATATTCCGCACTGAAAAAGGTGCCTACTCAATCCGAACTGAAAGAGGCCATCATTCCGGGAGCTAAAGTTACTGAAATACGTCAGTTACCATTTTCAGCAAGCGAAGCCATGCAAAACCTCGACTCAATACGTTCTTTCCTTAAGACCCCTTTATCCGCACCACGCCTTTATGTAAATCCCAGATAAATTAGCTACACATTATACAAGATAAGAGCCGCATCGTAAATTGTCAGTACGATGCGGCTCTTTATTATTAGGCCGGTTTCAGAAATCTGAAACGGTTGCTGATTATCAAATCACTACTTTCTTTGAAAGTTCTCCTGATTTCACTATATAAATTCCATTAGAGAGAGAGGGCAACTTCCCATCCTTCATCTCTCCAATCTTAGTCCCGCTAAGATTATAAATATCTCCATTCAATATATTTGATGGAATTTCTATATCATCCACACCACTACCTTCCACCTCAGCATGGAATGATATTTTTTTGTTTGACATTGCAATCTTGGAAATCTCAACGCCAAGGTTCTGACCGCTCCAAGAACGCAAAGCCGGTGTAGTCCGGTAACCGAAGGAAGTTACATTCTTTGCGCCCGGGAAAGGATCGCCGTCAAGAGTAGGATCCGGATAGTTATAATAACCCGACCATTTGTCTACTCCGGTAGGATAGTCCTGGATGTTGTCAGCCTCAACAAGATCTACATATTGATGGTTTTTTGTATTGTTCACCTCATTATCATAGAACTTCGAAGGCTCGTAATCAATATGCCAGACAAGCATACCGACTGCCGGAATATACTCATCCCATCCCTGTTGCTGTCTGTTCTCAAGCAAGAAGAATTCCTGCTCCTTCTCTGTCTTAATGATATAGGCATGATTTGAATCTGCCAGATTTTCCAACGAAAGATCTCCACTTTTTATCGGTTCTGGAATCAGCCAATCAAGAGCATATCTCTCATATGTTGAATAGTTAGGTGGAGTAAGACCTAAATTATTATAGGGGCCGTAATCCATCACGGAAAATTCTCCCGGAGTGAATGGCTCGGTACGATAACTTGAGCTCTCTGCGGTGCTATATAAGTCAGGAAGTCCCATCACATGACTGAATTCATGGACGAATGTTCCTATACCATCCGGACGATTGGCCATATTATATGAATCTATGTAACCCATGGTCTCATTGGAGCACGCATAACGGTCGATTTTAACCCCATCCAGGGTCAACGGATCTCCGGCAACATAATCATTAGGTGCCGTAGCTGAAGAGATCTCCCAAGAATGAGGCCAGATACTGTTCTCCACATCCGAATCAGCCTCCCCATAGCCGGCATAGAACACATAAACATTATCTACATATCCGTCTCCATCACGATCATAATCCTTATAGTTGATCTCCGAATCCAATGCCGTACAAGCGTCTATAACCATTTGATGAGGACGCAAATCATTGCCCGATGCATCGTTCTTCCCATAGTAGACCATATTCTGCGGAAGAGTAACAGGGCCGAACACATCAAATTCGGGATCAAACTGACCGTTGGAATTCTCCAAGAACCAATCGCGAGCCGAGCCGGTTGCGGAATATGTTGAGAAACCCTCCTTGTTCAGCATCTCCGAGAAATATGTATGAGCATCAATTTTTTTATACTCGGCTGCATTCTTCGAATTGAATCTTATATCCTTGAACTGAGCAAGAATCACCAGAGCCTTCTGTTTACCCTTCACAGGGAAGTCATAATTGAACAGCCCCGGTCCTCTCGTATCACCCATTTTTCCCATACCCGGAAGAAGGCGCACATTCCTGTTGACATACCTGCCCCCTTCTCTCGCAGCGGTTGCTTTAATTGTCAATGCTTCTGCCACTGCTCCGGAATCTATTGAACTGAGAAAGGTGAGTTCCTTCTCTGATCTTGCAGACTTATCATGCGCAATGATATCGGACTCAGTGAAGACTCCGGATTTTTCAGCAACCGCATGAACATACCCAAGGCCCTCTGACCAAACGACAGGATGGCCATCAAGAGTAAAGGTATTATGACAACGTGCATCCCCTCGCTTAATGATTGTAAGGGTTGTCCCGTCTGACTGGGTAACTTTCATAGGTTCCCTCCTCGCCGGTTTCCCCCAGGCGCATACGACTCCTGCCGCAAGCGCTGAAATCAATATGATTTTCTTCAACATATAATAAAAATTAGGACTTATTTAGCGCATCAGCTTGTTGCTCTTAACCTTTCCTGAATTACTCCGCGCAACAACCATGACAATACCTGCGGGAAGATTTTCGAGCGACACAGTTTTCATCTCAGCTCCTGCTCCTTCGCAAGATATAACCTTTCTACCGCTCAGATCATACACGCACAATTCCCCAAGACCCTCTTCGCAAACTACCTTAAGCTCATATGACTTATTATCATATGTGATAAAGAAGCCATCTTCCGGCTCAATCTCATTTACTGCAGATGAATCAATGCGGAAATATACATAGGGAGCTCCCATCTGTTGCCAGCCTCCGGAACTATAATATAGAGCGACATGGTAATATTTATTAGCCTCGCCATCACCAAAACTGAGTGTACCGCTTGCCGTGCCACTCTGTTGTGCACCCAGCATCAACACCGGACCCAGATTTGCAATGATGTTTGATGAGTTCTGGCCCTCTGCGAATACTGCTACTGCCATGGGATATCCAAAATAGCCTCTCATACATGTCACTGTAGCCGCAAATGGTATCGCTGCCTTATTTCTAACAATATATACGTTCTTATCGCTACCGCTTACATTCTCAGTCGCTACCGAAAGACCGGGCATCTCAAATTTGTCAACCCTCACCGTCGGTTTCGTAAGATTCACATTCAGTGTAACCTTGGTCTCAAGAGGATAGAGAGTTCCGGTCATCGGATCTAAGAATAGTAAGAAGTAATCCGTACTTATAGCCGGCGCCTTCTTTCCATCAACCAGTTCCATCATTGTTGAGAATTCCTGAGTCAAAGCTTCTCCGGGCTTTAATGTCATCACAATACCTTCACCCATAAAATCCGGAGTCACTGTTTCTTCCTCATTATCCGTTATCGGGAAAAGATAGGGATAGAATCCGGATGTGATCTCTTTTTCTGAAGTATTTTTGACAGATATTTTCAAATTAGCCACACACCCGGAATATAACGGGGATGTAAACTCTGCCGAAACAAGGGAAAGTTTACAAGGCTCCATATTCGTGACAGTGATGCTGGAACCTGATTTTGTTACATAGGCATAATTATAATAGCTACTTGAAGAGGTAAGCACCGGAAGCCAGTCGGAATCTCCTCCGCCTGCCGGACGGCTGCAGATCGTAACCTTATATCTCCCGTTTGGCAAACTCTCCGGAACAGCACAAACCGCAGGAGCGTTCCATCCGGCATATGATAATCCATTACCTTTGAGAGTCAATCCTGCAATATCTCCACTTAATTTTGATCCATTTTTGGATAACAATGAGGAAGCCGCAGGCTCAGACCCCCCATCCGGAGTAAAGGTCGCTCCGAGTTCAACATTGTATGAAGATAGATTCTGATTATACCATCCACTGGTCCCACCTCCATTATCAAGATCAACATTTATTCTGCCACTATCATCAGAAAGTTTAAGGTTTCCATATTGCAGCAAACGCATGGTAACAGATGATTGCTGAGGCTGAACTCCAATTATGATATCCTGACCATAATTATATCCTCCTCCGGAACCACCCCCGGTACCTACTGCATCCGGATTCAAGGCATCAAGAAGAAAATATCCATCAGACATTCCACCCCAACCCCAGTTGAAATGAAAATATCCCTCTCCATTATATCCGTCACAAACAAATTCATGACCTACGGAAGTAGACTGCCCACCATACATTATCGGACGTCCCGACTTCAGCTCATTATATATTATCTGCTCCCACATCTCTGAGTTATAATGATTCCGGGAACAGTATTCAATATTCATATTGTAGCCGAAATTCTTTATCAGAGCCTGCGCAGCATATATGCTTATCGCTCCCGATCCGTTAGGGCTATAACTCATATTTGAGGCGTATCCACACGCCTGCATAAGATATGCCACGGCATTGGCTTCCGCTTCTGTATAAGAACCGGCATAAGATAAACGCATGTTATCCCAGTCAAACGATGTGTTTCCAAGGTTCAACATGTTGACTCCGACCAGACCGGAGGGAAGACTTATCCTCACAATTCCCGAGCCTTTCGCAGGATATTGCCAATAGTTCATAACCTGAGCCATGGCAGTGGCCACACACCCTGTAGGACACGGCGTGCCGTTTGAGGTCGGACATAAACGATTATAGGGAGAATTTTGATCCCATTTCGTTTTCACTAACGGAGAGATCGCATCTCCAAGCGACCGGGAAGACCGAAACATGACTTCCCCTGTTCCCTTACTTATGGCAAACTCCATATGACGGGAATATTCACCCAGCCACCACTCCATCTGAGGAGGAATATCATTAATATTGAAACTTCCTTGATCAGAATATCCTAAAACCGGATATGCCAAATCATCTGCGCTGAGGATGAGATATCCCTGATCGGCAGCCCGATTAAAGACATATAATGTGTTTATCCCTGACTCGGTAGCTGCAGTGTGCACGAGTTTTGCGCCTTTCATCCCTTTTGACTTCAAACGTTGCGGCCCGCTCTTGGCGGCGCGGCTCAAAGCCTCCTCAGGTGAGAGGGGGGCAGCAGTTGACGCTCCCACTAAGGCTGCCAAAAGCAGGAGGGCAGTAATTATTCGCTTCATATTAATTATTAGGAGTTACAAATTGCAAGTTTTATTCATCCGCAAGCGGAGTTAAGAATTTGTAAAGATAATAATTTATTCCGAATTCTCAAAATTCGAATCTTTACACAAAAAAATAAAGGATGCCGCACCTATGATGCGGCATCCTTCAAACATTATATGTGTAACAGATTATGAGGATATTATTGCAGGAACATTTCCGGCTTAACCTCGGGATTGTAATCTGACTCTGTACGAGACAGGCCCCAACGCCATCCATCGTACTCATTAGGCTGAATGGTTACTGCCATAGTAGAGGGGCAGCTTCCTGAGGTAACATCACCCTCTACCCATGCGCGACGAACCATCGGGAGGTTCCAACGCTTGAAGTCAGACCAGTTCTGGCCTTCACCCCAAAGCTCAATACGACGGCTAAGACGGATCTCATCAAGAAGAGCCTGACCGCTTGTCTGACAAGAATAGCCGGCAATACGTTTTGAGTTGAGCTCTGTCAGACATGCTTTTGCAGTAGTCTCATCTCCTGCCATGTAGGCTGCCTCAGCTTCTGCAAGCACCATCTCGCAAGCACGCATATAGGGATATGAACCGGCAGCATAACCACCCTTACCCCAGAATTTGTACTGAGAACCGAAATAGTTGCGGCAAAGTCCGAGCTGACCTGATTCAGTAACAGCAAGATAAGGATAATACCAGTCACTCTTGTCAGGATAATTGTTAACCTCATCAAACTGATACAGACCGAAATATGCGGATGCAAGAAGCAGGTTACCTGTCAACTGCATTGTAGAACCTGAAACATAGTTCTTGTTCCAGAAGTCCGACTCCTGAAGATTATACTGAGCTAAAGCAGGCATGTAGCCGTAGATATCATAAATCTTATCCGGAGTAAGGAACCAGTCACGACGTACGTCGTTGGGATCAAGCTCACGATAGAGATCCATATTGATTGCTCCTGTTCCAAGCTGCCAGGTCTGTGTGTAACGGCCATTACAAGCAAGGTGAGTTCCCCATGACCAGTAACCTACTGTGCTGTTGTAGTCATTTGAAGAGCACCACATGTCATCATCTGTAGGATCTACGAAACCATTGAAACATTCGGCTGCGCTACGGAGAGTATAATTCTCACGGGCCGCATTTGCCATTGTCTGGGCTGTGCCCCAATCATGTTTGATGAGGGCTGCACGAGCATAAAGACCCTGAGCTACACTCTTATCAGGAGCCCACTTGAATGAGCGCATCTGACCGGGAGCATTGTCATAAAGGGCAATAGCAGTGTCAAGATCATCATAGATGAGTTTAAGCACCTGGTTCATTGTTGAAAGAGCAACATTCTCTGTGCTCGGCTCTTTGCGGATCACACACACATAGGTCTCACCATTCTTACTGTCTTCCCAACGGGGAGCGTAAAATTGAAGAAGCTTGATATATGCATGAGCACGGATTGTATAAGCCTGGGCTACCACGAAATTCTTCTCAGCCTCTGTTCCTGATGTAGCATCAGTAACGGAAGTGATAATCTGGTTAGCCTGGTTGATAAGGTTGTAAGGATACATCCAGAGAACCTGTGTATACCATGTATTGGTATTATTCATCGCAGCCCATTTATAATTGGTAGCAGTCATATAGTTAGACATCAGGCTACCGAAATAGTCAGGGCCGAAAGAGTCGTTGAAAAGTGAGTTCACATAAGTCTCACCAACATTCTGGTTGTTTCCCACAGAATAACCGTCATACATCGCACGGCAGAGACCGTTGAGGGCAACCTTGGCACCTGCCACATCGTCTCCGATTACAGAAGTACCGAGGTCGGTCACAGGACTGAGCTGAAGATAGTCGCTTTCGCAAGATGTCATCGCTCCCGCAAGAAGAAGACATGCAGCTCCGATAAATATTTTATTTCTTTTCATATTATATTCTTTCTTTGGGTTGCGGATTAGAACTTAACGTTAAGCTGGAATGCAAACACGCGAGCAGGAACATAGTAGCTGCCCTGGCCTCCACCGAAGCTATACTGAGGGTTGAAACCTTTCTGACGAGTTACGATAAAGAGGTTGTCAACCGACATACCGATATTGAGATTCTGCATCTTGAGAGCGCTCACCCATTTTGCCGGGAAATCATAAGATACATTTAGGTTCTTCAATGTCAGGTAGTTGTTGGAGATCAAGAAACGTGAGCTCATTGCATTGTTATACTGGCTATACTCTGTATTGATCTGAGGTATACCATTGGGATCGATACGGTTGGGGCTGTCAGCAGTCATACCCTCGGGAGCATGTGTCCAGGATTTTGCCAAATCTGTATGAAGAGCCTGAGGACTGTCATCGGTCAATGACATCATATTCTGATACACCGAGTTAGAAGATTTACCTCCGAGGCTGTAAGTGAAGAGAAGGCCAAGATTGATACCCTTCCATGAAAGGTTAGTGCTGAACGAGCCGTATACTGTCGGAAGAGCTGTACCAATGATTTTACGACGTGCATAAGATGTATTGGTCGTATAATATTTGCCATTCAGCTCAACAAGTTCACCTGTTGAACGAGCAGTGTTGAGGTTTGAATTCCAAAGAGCCTCATTGTAAACCTTATTGCCATCTCCATCGTAGCTGTAGTAGTCAGGAGAATCAGGAGCCATATCGTAAAGAGCACGACCTGTCAACTGATCAACACCGGCATACTCATATGTATATTTCTCATAGATACTCTTGCCGATAAAGAGAGCCGAGCTGGCCATATCCTGCATATTGGGAAGTTTGATGATCTTGTTCTTCATGAATGTTGCATCAATATTGAAGTTCCATTTGAGATCTCTGTTGCGGATGATATCCACACCGAACTGAAGTTCCCAACCGATATTCTGCATTGTTCCGATATTCCTCAGGATACTGGGGTTGTAGCCATCATTCTCAAGCGTACCGGCAGATGCGGGAAGTGTAACATTGAAAAGAAGGTCAGTGTTACGCTTGTTGAAGTAACCGATGCTGAAGTTGAAGCGGTCGTTGAAGAGTGAGCCTTCGAGAGCCACATCAAGAGTCTTGGTTGCCTCCCACTTGATATCGGGAGCAGCAAGCTGTACAGGAGTAATTGTTCCGTTGTTGTTCAGAGGGGTATTATATCCGTAAAGTGCCCAGTAAGCATAAGTTCCGGCTGAAGCATCATTACCTACAGAACCGTAAGCTGCACGCAGTTTGAGATAGTTCACCCAGTCTACATTCTGCATGAATTTCTCCCTGTTGATGATCCAGCTTGCACCAACGCTCCAGAATGTACCCCAACGTTTATCCTTTGCAAAACGGGAAGTACCGTCACGACGGAGAGAAACCTCACCGAAGTATTTCTGATCCCAGTTATAGCGTGCGCGGCCGAGATAAGACTCTGTGCGACGCATGCGGATTGACTGTGCATCGCTGTAAGCTGTGTCAAAGTTCGGGAAGGCAAGGATTCCGGGAAGGATCTGACCACGTTTTGATACAGATGCAAGATCATAACCATATTCATAGTTCTCATGATCCAGAAGAACGTCGATATGATTCATGCCATAATCATGATTCCATGTCAACTGCTGCATGAATGTGTGGCTCTTGTATGTGCCGAATGCCTGGTTAAGATAACCGATACCGGCCTGTGAACCGAACTGATTATTCATGTAATCGTAAGATGTCTGTTTGCGACGATACATCTGGCCACGGAGAGTAAGTTCAAAACCGTAAGGTATTATAACTGTTCCGTAAATGGAGCCGTCGATAGTAGTAGCTGCATAGCGCTTCTGGTCAAGACGCATAACCTGAGCAACGTTGTTACCCTTATTGTAAACATCATTGTTCCAAACAGGAGCACCGGTCTCGGGATCATATATGATAGCACCTGTTGCATCGTGCATATAGTAAGGATATACAGGAGCCTTATCCATTGCAAGGAACGGGTTGGATACAAGACCAAGGTTATCGGCATCTGCCTGGCCCTGCTCTGATTCCTGATGGGCTGCGTAAAGGTTCAGACCCATCTTGAAATAGCTAACGGGATTGTAGTTGGCATTTACGCGAGCGTTGAATCGCTCGAAATCTGTACGGATGATATAACCCTGCTCCTTGAGATATCCTACAGAAGTGAAGATATTGAACTTCTCTGAAGCAGCAGAAGCATTAACGTTATATTCCTGACGGTAACCGTTCTGTGAAATTACATCCCACCAGTCAAGGTCAGTATATCCGGGAAGCATCTTTGCAACGAGCTTTCCATTCTCGTTGAAAAGCGCATTGTCAGCTGCGTCATAGATATTATTCTGTACAACATCTTCGATAAGATACTCACGTGCATAAGCTGCTGCATCGGCATAAGTGGGGAAGATGTCGGTCATAGTTGCAAGACCGTTGGTATATCCGGCAAGCATGGTTTCCATCCATTGGTCTGCACCCATTCTGTTATAGAAAGGAAGACCGCGGTTATACATACCCTGGCGAACCTGAAGCGTAACGTCAACCTTACCAACGTTCTTAGCTTTCTTTGTTGTGATAAGGATCACACCATTTGCACCACGGTTACCGTAGAGAGCACACGAGGCAGCATCCTTAAGCACTGACATTGACTCAACATCATTAGGGTTAAGATCGGCGATGTCACCTTCAAACACCATTCCGTCTACTACATAAAGAGGAGCATTTGAACCGGTGATTGAGTTGAAACCGCGGATACGGATTGACGGTTGTGAACCAGGGTAACCGGTAGAGTTGTTCACCTGCACACCGGGTGCGTTACCCTCAAGAGCTGCTGTGACGGAGGTCACGGGACGGTCCTCGATCTCCTTGCTGCCTACAACGGCAACAGAACCGGTAAGGGACTCCTTGTTGGCCGTACCGTAAGCTACGACAACAACATCGTCAAGATTTGTGTCAGTAGACTGCAGACGGATCACCATATTGTTATGGAGATTTACTGTCTGGGAATTGTAGCCCACATAAGATATCTTGGCTGTTGAAACCGAAGAGGGCACGTTGAGTGTGAACTTACCGTCAGCATCGGTAGCGACACCCTGGCCGCCTCCGATGGGGAGGATCGTGGCGCCGATCAGCGGCTCGTTAGAGCTCGCGTCGACAACCGTGCCGTGATAGGTGCGCGTCTGGGCTGAGAGAGTCCAGCTGCACGCCATCAGCGTCATCAGGATTAAAAACAATTTTCTCATACGTAATAATTTAGAGATAAGTTATTATTGTTTGGTTTTAAAAATTTTCAATCTTTTTCGTT
>CAZCJC010000058.1:0-16421 GCA_964499025.1 uncultured Sangeribacter sp. | reverse complement strand
TGTAGGATACACGTACTTACAAACATTTCATCCTACTTTTTTACAATTAGGCCTACTTTTTTACAATTAGGCCAAAAATATTGATAAATCTGTGAGTAGCCGGCTGTGGTGTATAGGATTGGGTAAAAAAGGTGGAAGCGGTCGATGACCGAAGTCAGCAACCGCTTCCGGGAGTTAGGGAGTTTAGGGGGTGGTCCCACTTGGGCTTGAACCAAGGACTCCCTGATTATGAGTCAGGTGCTCTAACCAACTGAGCTATGGGACCGAACCGCAGGATATGCTTACAGAATTACTGCTTTCTCGCATATTGCACTGCAAAATTAATCTCTTTATTCCTATTTTCCAAATTTTTTTGCTTTTTTAATCTTTCCCTGTTATCTTTGTAGTCTTGATTTATAGGGCTGATAGCTGTTTATTAAGCTCTTAAGTAGCTCACAAAAATTAATTAATGTAAATAATATGAGCTTAATGAATGCTAAAACCGGTTCTTTTGAATTACTTTTGGCCTCGCCTTCAATCACATAGCTCGCTGTGCTGCTTCAGCCGAAACCAAAATTAATTCAAACTCACTGCGTTTTATCCAAGTAGTTGGTAAAAATTAATGAACAAATAAAACGAAGTTATTTTTTGAGGAGGTTTTGCTGCGGAGAGAAGGAGCATACTTTCGTATACGACTGAATGACAAGGCAAAAGATGCCATAAAGAACCAGTTTTATTGTTCAAGATTATAAACTAACATATATCGATTAATTTTAACCAGCTACTTATTCATTAATTTCTGTGTGCTACTTAATATGTTGGAAGTAACCGGAATACCATGACAGATAAAGATTTTGTAATCGGGATAGATTTAGGTGGAACCAATACTGAGTTTGCCGTGATCAATGCCCGGGGGGACATTATGGGAAGAGGACGGATCCCGACAACGGGCCATCCTGACATATATGCATACATATCGGTTCTTAAGAGGGCATTGGATGAAGTTATCGACCGTACAGGTACCCGAGGAAGAATACGTGCAATAGGAGCCGGGGCACCT
The DNA here is from genome assembly GCA_964499025.1 of uncultured Sangeribacter sp. Classification (GTDB taxonomy): domain Bacteria; phylum Bacteroidota; class Bacteroidia; order Bacteroidales; family Muribaculaceae; genus Lepagella. The sequence goes on along the minus strand of CAZCJC010000058.1, from coordinate 15,382 downwards.
TGTGCCAACCGTGAGACGGGCTGTATTGAGGCGGCAACAGATCTGCCATGGCAGTCTCCTGTGCCTCTTGCAAGGATGCTCTCAGATGCTTTCGGGTTGCCTGCTGCCATCACCAATGATGCTAACGCTGCCGCTGCAGGCGAGATGGCTTATGGAAGGGCAAGAGGAATCCGCAATTTTATAATGATCACGCTTGGCACGGGCGTTGGAAGCGGCATAGTTTGTGACGGCCATCTGCTTTCCGGGGCGCGTGGGTTTGCCGGGGAGCTGGGACATGTGATTGTAAAGGCCGATAGTGACCGTCTGTGTGGTTGCGGCCGGAAAGGGTGTCTCCAGACCTATTGCTCGGCAAAGGGTGTGGTTGCCACTGCTCTTGAATTTCTCAGAGAGAGTGACGAGGACTCACTCCTCAGGGAGATTGATCCGGAGGTGCTTACGGCAAAAGATGTTTACAAGGCTGCTTTGAGGGATGATAAAATTGCGAGAAGGGTATTTGAATATACCGGCGAGGTGCTTGGTGAGGCGTGCGCAAACTTTGCTGCTTATACGGATCCTGAGGCTATAATTCTTTTTGGAGGGGTGGCAAAGGCAGGGAAACTTCTTTCTGACCCAATGAAAGATATGATGAATAAAAAGACCCTGCATCTCTACAGAAACAGGATAGAAGTCATTCCATCTTCATTACCGGATGCAGAGGCAGCTATTCTGGGAGCTTCCGCTCTTGCATGGAGCCTCAACGGAGATGAAAAGAATGTTAATAAAGAATAAGTTTGGATAAGTTCCGGATATATAATTTGCATTTTTACTGCCATAGTGGTAATTTTGTGTTCTGTAACCGGAATCTGATCATCACGCGAGAGCAGATTCCCGCGTGATCCGGAGCCGATATCCGGGCCGACAATCTCCCGGGTGCAGCCGGAGAGACATTAAATATATAGAAGTTATGAAAAAACCTGATAGAATTCTTGCAGAGAAACTTCTGCAGATTAGTGCAATAAAATTACAACCCGATATCCCGTTCGTATGGGGCTCGGGGTGGAATTCACCTATCTACAATGAAAATCCACGACTTCTCTCTTACCCTGATTTAAGGAATCTCATCAAGGTGGAAATGGCTAAGGTGATAGTAGAGAATTTCGCTGAAGCGGATGCTGTGGCAAGTGTGTCGACGGGAGCTATTCCTATGGGAGCGATCGTGGCTGATACGCTTGGCCTCCCATTCCTGTTTGTGAGATCCACCCCAAAGGATCATGGTCTTGAGAATCTGATTGAAGGAAATCTGAAACCCGGTCAGAAAGTAGTGCTTGTTGATGACCTTATCTCCACAGGTGCAAGTTCGGTAAAGGCTGCGGAGGTGATTCGTCTGGCAGGAGGAGAGGTTCTTGGCCTGACCGCTATCTTCAATTATGAGTTTCCCATGGCTGTGAAGAGACTTCGCGATGAGGATATATCCCTTATTCCTTTGGTAAATTATTCCTCAATGCTTGAAGTAGCTCTGGAGATAGATTATATCCGTCAGGAGGATATCGAGACCTTGCAGGAATGGCGTAAGGATCCGGCCAATTGGGTGCCCCGAAGCATAGACTGATCGCGGAAAGATAGAAATTTTAGCGTAATAGTTATACATAGTAGTTACATTAGAAGAGAATGGCAACCTATAAAAGCGAAGAAGTGACAATCTCCGCTGCTGCGGAGAAGGTGTTTCTTAAACTTGATAATCTCGAGGGGCTTGGAGAGATGATAAAGAATGCGCCCGCCGATCAGATACCGGCCGACAAAAGAGATATGCTGGAACAGATCACTGTGACGCAGGATACAATTTCATTTCCGGCTGGCCCTATGGGAGCAATCACTCTCCAGAAAACCGAGAGTGTGAATCCTACCCTTATAAAGCTTGAGGGGAATGGTACTCCCGTGCCCATGTCTATGAGTCTTCACATCCTTCCTTTAGGAGAAGAAACATGCGGCGCCACTATTGAGATTGATCTTCAGATTCCCGCCATGTTGAAGCCGATGGTAAACGGGCCTCTGAAAAAGATGACAGAAGAATTTGCCCGGATGCTGAGGGCCGTTCCTTTCAATTGACAATATTCTTATTTTGAGGTATAAGGTTATAACTGTGCTCATAGGTATGGTCTGCCTGATGTCTGGCGGGTGTCATACCATCGATGATGAGCGGATTCCATCCTTGCCGGTAAACATCAATCTTTCCGATGCCGGACTCTGGAACGCCTATGGCGTTGCGGGTTTCGGCCTCTTCCGTTATTTTGTTCCTTCCCTAAATGAGCCGTCCGGTTTCCGATATGTCGCCAACAGTGCTACAGGCTTTGGAGGTGTACTTCTTATAATGGGGATGGATCCGTTTACCAATGATACGAATGTTCCGCTTGCTTATGATCTGGCCTGCCCGGTGGAGCGTCAGGCCGATATCCGGGTTCGGATAGACGAGTCGAATTTTGAGGCAATATGTCCGAAATGCGGCTCGCATTACGACGTCACGATGCAGGGAGGAGCGCCTGTCTCCGGAGAAGCGGCAGCCGGGAAAATAAAATATGGCCTCATGCGCTATCAATGTATTCCCTCTACGTATGGAGGATATGTAATAACTCGATAGAATGGGAATACTGGAAGGGCTGCTATACATGATGTGGAGAGGGATAGCTATAGGAGTTATCATCTCGGCTCCCATGGGTCCGGTAGGAATCCTGTGTGTGCAACGCACCCTCGAGAAAGGCAGACGCACCGGATTGTATACCGGGGTCGGAGCTGCTATCTCAGATCTCATCTATTGTCTGCTTACCGGTTTCGGGCTGTCGTTCGTAGAGGAATTTCTTGAGCGGAACAGCAATATCATCCAGCTTATAGGAAGTGTGGTGCTGATAGCTTTCGGAGTCTATCTTTTCAAATCCAATCCTTCGCGTAAACTCAAGAAACCAACCGAGAACAATATTCCCGCAGGAAAAAATATCCTGCATGGATTCCTGTTCACGTTTTCAAATCCGCTCATAATTTTCCTTATAATAGGACTGTTTGCGCGGTTTAATTTCATGTTGCCTGAGATTCAATTCTATCATTATCTCATTGGATTTATATTCATATTCATTGGCGCATTATTGTGGTGGTATCTTGTGACTTTCTTTGTTGACAAAGTCCGCGCACACTTCAATCTGCGTTCCATGTGGCTAATAAATAAAATAATAGGGGTTGTTATATTCCTCTTTGCCATTGTGGGAATAATCTCAGCCACATCCGGGCTGATAAAGGCAGAATCAAGGACACCCCTCTATCTTAATTCCACCAGAGGTTTTGGTGAGTTCAAGGAAAACACCGGCCCGACATGCATTATTAGCAATCCTACTGATAAGACACTTTGTCGAATGCTCCCCGCGGATTCCGTTGGGGATTTTGTTTTGGAATTCAGGGTAGTGAACCTTCATAATAAATCCAGAGGTTCATATTCCTTCCGGGATGAGGCAGGGAAAGGTCATAAAGTATCTTTCCCGGGCTGGGGAATAATGATGCAGACTCAAGATGATGAGACTCTGGAGATGATCTTCAAAGCCTCAGACAACATCACGGATGAAACATACACAACACCATACGTTAAGGTTAGTTTTCTTGAAAAAGGAGTATCTGTTAAGGAGAAAACATTAACCGAAGGTATTGATCTTCATGATGGGGAGAATGCATTCCGACTCATGAAAAAGGGGAACAGGATCATTCTCCTTGGTGGAAACAGGGAGATGGTGAAGATTCTTGATATAGAGGAGGTCAGGAAAGATATTAAAGTCATTGGATTCGAAGTGGCTCCGGGAGGTGAGATTCAGCTTGATAATATAATACTTTCATTTGGAGAGAACGAATATAAGAGAGTTGAATTGAAAGGAGAGAGGAAGAATCTGGATGAATATCTTCAGAGAAGCATGGATCCAATCGAAGGAATATGGATGATCTTCGACCGGACTCTGGAGGATGATTATCTTAGGATAGGAGGCGACTATAGGGTAGCCATAATAAAGACTCCGGATGGATACGACATAGTCTATCTATCCGGAGCCAAAGTCAATCATTCAGAATGGGAGGAAGGCATGTCAAAGGGTCGTCTTGTCCCCTCTGCTTTTGAAGATATCTTTTATGTCGAGTGGAACGATGCAGAGCATAAGGCAGTTCCTATGGAAATAAAGGCCCAGCATGAAGAGGGATTATTGAAGATTGTCTTCCCCGCGGCAGGGTCGGAACTGCGTCTCAGAAAAGTGACTACTCGTTGATGCCAAGGAGGATATATTTCCCCTCCTTACTCAAAATATCCTCCAGTTCATAAGCTGATAACTCTACCTGCACAGTCCCTTCCGAATATGGAGCGATCTGATATGGGTCATAACTGAAGATCATTCCCTGAGGAGTAAGCTCAAATTCAACCGGCACAGTCACATCGGAAAGAGGGATAAGCAGCTGAATCTCCTCTTCCTTTATCTTTGCCTGAATCATGGCTGCAAGCTTTTTTTCAAATCCGGGGATCATCAGATCTTCATATTCCAAGATTTTGCCATCGTTCATAGAATAATTGATATAAGTGGTGGCAGTATATCCGTGTGCGGCTCCGCAGGGATAAGAGTAAAGCTTGTTTTGCCAGACAATTGCTCTGGGAGTCATAAGGGTAGTAGAGAGGTTCGACACCACTTCCCCGCAAGCGTTAGCTTCAGAAGGCTGTATATTGACCAGCTGCACACTATCGTTCAGGAGGGGTTCCGCAAAATTTGACTCATTGAATGAGACACGGGCAAGCTTCAAGAGAGTGTCGCGGAGGAGAGAGACATTGTTTGCCCCTACATCCTGCGGGAGCACGCCTTGGGCAATAAAGCGTATATATCTACTCCCTTCCAGAGGAATTGTGTCGGAGCCGACATATTTCCCGATCATATCAAAGGAATATGATTCAAATTTGATATCGCGGTTAATTTCACTGTTGCTCCCCTTTTCATCAGCTTTTCCACCCCCGGCGCAAGAAAAGAGGGCCATGCTTGCTAAGCATAGGATAGGGTAAAAGAAAATTCTTTTCATTTAAATAAGTAGTCGTTAAATATTATTTGTCAGGTGTAAAATTCATATTCTTAAATTCAAAAAAGATCCAGTCTTGGCTTACCAGCCTCCTGAGGCGCCACCCCCTCCGGTAGAACCACCACCGAAACCTCCTCCGAAGTTTCCGCCGCCACCACCTCCACGGCCCGACATGGAACCTAAAATTGCTCCAGCCACGAAGGGTGCGACAGATTCTTTCTTTGGTATAACAAAGGGAGTCCTCTTTTTATTATGGCAAAACTGACATTCATAAATTTTTTCACCCATACCTGAGCTTTGTGTAGTGGCCGGGCGAAGGGTACGGTTTCCTATCTCACACATAGCAATTGTGTGACAATTGGGACATTCCGTATATTTGGTCTGCTTTTTCTTGAAAGGATATCTCTCCACTGTGCCGCATTCCGGACATTCCCACACATCATAATCAACAGTATCGATCTTCTCCTCGAAGTCTTGGGAGGCAGATAGAAGTTCGTTATCTTCCACTTCTCCCAGACGGTTCATGGCCGCTCCGCATGTGGAGCATTTCCGACGTCGGGTACGGTAGTACCGATACAGTAAGAAAGCCAGAATAAGGAACGGGACCGCACTACCTAAAGAAAATAGTGTTCCACCGGCAAAAATTGGGAGCAGGTCGCGCCAGCGTATAGCCTTGTGGTAGTTGTCGCGCTTGCGTTGTGTGAAGAGATTGAGGATGAAAATTGAAAGTGTGAAAACAAATGCACAGGCAGCAATAATCTTAACATAGCTCCACAACTCCTCTCCCGATAATGAGTCAACATTTCCTGAGTAGTTGTCGGCAAGATCCGATCGCAGCTCCTCTGCTACGGAAGGGTCTGTTACGGCTTCCCCAATCAGATTAACTGCGCCCTCCACCGCCAAATCGAGATTGTTTTCACGCATTGCCGGGATAATCTTTAGCCCAATGATATTCTTGCAGGCAATGTCAGGAAGCACACCTTCCATGCCGTAACCGGTCTGAATCCTTGCCTTGCGCTGCTCCGGAGCGATAACAATAAGCAAGCCATTATCGCGATCCTTCTTCCCGATTCCCCAGAGAGTGAATAGTTGTTCGCTCCACTCCTCAATTGTCATATCGCCGATTGAAGGGGGGATTGCTACCACGGTTTCAACAGTGGTCTGCTGACGTATATTCCATAATTCACGGTTTACCTTCTCTTTTGCGCCCTCCGACATCAGTCCGGCAGGGTCAGAAACAAACTCATACCTATTCTCCAGATTCACATTCGGCATCATCTCCGGAGTATAATCCTGCGCGATGATCGAAAAAGAGATGAAAAGTAATGATATGTATGATAAAAATCTAAGCATTGTGGGGATTGAATTAAAGAACTCATCATGAACTTTCGAAAAGTTAAATGAGTTCCGTAGATTAAACTGCAGGCAGACTGTGTCCGTTAAGTTTGCGGAACAGATCGAGAGCGTAGACGTCGGTCATTCCTGAAATATGATCCAACACACTCTGAATCTTCTCATAAAGAGTCGGGGCAGAGGTGTCATACTGGCGGGGTATGATATTAAGTAGCAGTTTGGAATAATTCTTCTCCGGATTTAAGACCGAATCTATCATTGTATGAAGCAGATATGTGATGATGCGGTTACCTGCCAATTCAATATCCACAACCTCTCTCGCACCATAAATTTTTCCCCAGGCTGTATCGGAACATGCCTTGTAGGCTTCGGCGAGCTGTGGATTCATGTTGTCGATGAGACTACCTGAAAAGTCTCCTGAGAGAATAGCCTCTTCGTTGCGTGTGAAGACTTCCGCGCAATCCACGACCATCGCTCCAATAACATTTGATCTCAGGTAGGCCAACTTCTCATTTGGGTCATCAAGCCGATTGAGAGTCCTGGTCATTCTTTGGCGATCTTTATCGGGGAAGAAGTCCATAAAGAGGTTGCTGACTTCCTCCAGACCAATAATCTTTAATTTATGAGCATCCTCAAGGTCCATTATCTGATAGCATATGTCATCGGCCGCCTCAGTGATATATACCAGAGGATGGCGTGAGAACTTTCCGGGAGATACTTCAGGGATTCCTAACTGGTTTGCCACCCTGCGAAAAATATCCTCTTCGGAAGAGAAGAATCCGAACTTCCCTTTCCTTCCGGCATGAACGGAAGAATAAGGATATTTCACAATAGATGCCAATGCAGAATAGGTCATTGCCATTCCACCAACTCTTCTGCCACGGAATTGGTGGGTGAGAAGCCTGAAAGAATTTGCATTTCCTTCAAAATTGATGAAATCAGACCATTCGCGTTCTCCAAGTCTGTTTTTAAGTTTTTGTCCGTCCCCCTCACTGAAATACGTGGAGATAGTCTTTTCTCCGGAATGCCCGAAAGGTGGATTTCCCAGGTCATGACAAAGACAAGCGGCCGCCACTATATCCCGGATGCTATCGAGCTTGTGAGTCCAACGGGCACCATCATACTTCTCGTGAAGGCGTATTGCCACCTCATTCCCCATAGACCGTCCGACAGAGGAAACTTCCAAGCTGTGGGTCAGACGGTTATGCACAAAGATACTTCCCGGGAGAGGGAAAACCTGTGTCTTGTTCTGTAATCTACGGAAGGGTGAAGAGAAAATAAGGCGGTCGTAGTCGCGCTGAAAATCCGAGCGAGTCTGATGCCTGTCATCATGAAACTCTTCCATTCCGAGGCGTTTGTCGCAAATTAACCTGTCCCAGTTCATTATTGAAATATGATTTTGCGTGTGTCTGCTATATTATCGGGTGTGTCTGCAATAATATTATGCAAAGATAATGAAAATAGCAAAATAATAAAGATGAGGGATTAACATTTCTTATATCCGCAGGTATAACAATAATTCACCTTAAAGGCGCGTTATTTTTGTGATGATGATGTCCGGTAGAAATATATTGCGTCATGCAGCGGTTTTCGCTACCCTGGTTGCTTCCGTACTGATGCCAGCTTTGGTTATGGCGAAACCCGGTGACAAGGTGCTGAACCGCCCTTACGCTGACCAGAAGAGATGGCATTTCGGCTTTTCGCTTGGTACGCAGTTTACTGATCTCTCCTTTACTCATAACGGATTTGTCACCGATAAAGGGGAGGAGTGGTATATGGAGGTGCCGACATATTCTCCGGGAATTTGCGCTAACGTGCTTGCCGATCTCCGACTTCATAGATATTTCAATCTTAGGTTTTCCCCGGGGATGTATTTCGGCTCCAAAGGTGTGGAGATGCTTGACAACACCAGCGGCGCAACCCTAAGGCAGGAGATAAAGACGGCCCAGGTGGTTCTCCCTCTTGACCTGAAGATTTCGGGCGATCGCTATTATAACTCGCGCCCGTATGTGACATTGGGAGGGATGGCAACATTCGATGTGGGGAAAAAGAGGTCGGATTATCTTCAGTTCAACACGGCTGATGCCTATCTCACCATAGGATTGGGATGTGATTTTTATCTCCCATTCTTCAAACTTAACCCGGAAATAAAGTTCTGTTTCGGCCTTACAGATATTCTTAGGCACGACCGTCCGGATCTGGTTGACGACCCTGAAACATTCAAGATTACCCAGTCTTTGTCGAAAGTAAAATCGAAAATGTTTGTCTTGACCTTCTATTTCGAATAAAAACTTATTAAAGTGACGACTTCGCCCAACACAAATATGCTGCGTGCTCTGCTTTTCATGCTCGTGATGATTCCTGCGGGACTCCTCATCGCGCAGAATGACGTGCAGTTGACCCAGTATTGGGCGGTGCCTTCATATTACAATCCGGGGGCCACCGGAGAAGTGGATTTCCTCCGTATAAGAGGTGGAGGACGTCTGCAGTGGGTCGGTATTGACAATGCACCCAAGAGCTTTCTGGGAGCGGCTGATATGCCGGTGAAGATTGGAAAGAAGAGGATAGGGGTCGGAGCCAATTTCACTCAGGAATCTTTGGGTCTGTTTTCCAATATGCTTATCAACGTCCAAGGAAGTTATAAGATGAAATTTCTGAAAGGAGTGCTTTCGATTGGAGTGCAGGGTGGATATTACACCACCAAGTTCAAAGGTTCGGAGGTATATATTCCTGAAGGAGATGATTATCACCAATCAACAGATGAGGCAATTCCCAATCAGGATGTCGCCGGGGATGCATTCGATCTTTCCGCCGGAGTATGGTATACTCATAAATACTTCTCGGTGGGAGTATCCGGACTTCATCTTCTTGAGCCCACCGTGCGACTGGATAATGAGGGAACAGAAAATAGTTCCGAAGTTTCGCAATTCGAGACAGTGCTTACCCGCTCACTCTATTTTACGGGCAACGGCAATATCCCGATAAAAAATACGTTATTTGAATTGCATCCCTCTCTGATTGTTAAGACTGATTTTACAAATTTCTCAGCCGAAGTCACAATGAGGGCGTCGTTCAATAAATTTATCTCGTTCGGGCTTGGATACCGATATAGGGATGCGGTAAGTGCGATGGTAGCGGCTGAGTTCAAGAACTTCTTTGTCGGCTATTCTTATGATTATCCGACCTCCGCGATTTCCAGAGCATCCTCCGGAAGTCATGAAATAATACTCGGATATAGCCTGAAGCTTGACTTCAATGGAAAAAACCGTAATAAACACCGTTCGATTAGAATAATGTAAGAGCTCTGATGATGCTCAATAAAATAGAAGTAAAACGTATATACCAAATATAATAGATGAATAAATCTGGATCAACATACAGGAAAATCCGTTTTAGCGGAATGCATCTGGTGCCGGTGGCTCTTGCAGTCGTAGTGGCTGTATGGCTTCTTTCATCCTGTGCCGGAGCGAGAAGAGGTAGCGCCGGAGGCGAGGTTACAGGTGTCGGAGGATCCACTCTGTCGGAGCCCACTCCTTACGGGATGGTACTTATCGACCGTGGCTCCATAGCTATGGGGCCTGCAACTGATGATTCCGTGGCCGGGATAAAAGCCGATCCCAAAGGAATATCGGTTGATGCTTTCTGGATGGATGAGACTGAAATAACTAACTCGAAATACAAACAGTTCGTATTCTGGGTGAGGGATTCAATTATCCGCGAGCGTCTGGCCGATCCCGCTTATGGAGGGAATGAGGTGTTCAAAATAGAGGAGGATAAAGAGGGAAATCCTATCAAGCCTTATCTCAACTGGAATAAACCAATTCCATGGCGCAATCCGAATGAGGATGAGGCGAGGGCAATCGAGAGCGTTTACCGCACTAATCCCATCACCGGTCAGCGTGAGCTTGATCCCACTCAGCTCAACTACAGGTATGAAATCTTCAACCATACTGCAGCCGCTCAGCGTAAAAACCGCCTTGATCCGGAACGTCGCGAATATAACACGGATCGCCCAATTCCTACAGATCTTCCCATCATATCCAAAGACACTGCATATCTTTCGGAGGATGGTGCAGTTATCCGTGAAACCATAAGCCGTCCGCTTACCGGAGATTACGATTTCCTTAACACCTATATCGTTAATGTCTATCCCGATACCACGGCATGGATTAACGATTTCGAGAACGCCTACAACGAACCCTATACCCGCATGTATTTCTCACATGCAGGATATAACGATTATCCTGTAGTGGGAGTGAGCTGGGAGCAGGCAAATGCATTTGCCAACTGGCGTACTGATTTCCTTCGCAGATCTTTGGGGAAAGAGGGTGTCTATATCGAACCTTACCGTCTGCCGACAGAGGCAGAATGGGAGTATGCGGCACGTGCCGGAAATTCAGCATCTGCATATCCCTGGGAGGAGACACTACCTATGGATGAGAGGGGATGCTTCTATGCCAACTTCAAACCCATGGATGGGGATTTCGTGAGGGATGGACATGTGATAACGTCGCAGGTCGGAACCTTCAAGCCGAATGATTTTGGTCTGTATGATATGGCTGGAAACGTGTCGGAATGGACTTCGACTGCCTTTGTGGAGAGTGTGGGCGCTCTTACATCTGATCTCAATCCTGAATATAGGTATGACGCTGCCAAAGAGGATCCCTACAAGATGAAACGTAAGATTGTCCGTGGTGGTAGCTGGAAAGATGTTGCGCAGAATATCCGCTCTGATCTTCGCATGTGGGAATACCAGAATGAACAGAGATCGTATATTGGATTCCGTTGCGTCCGCTCGCAGATCGGATTTGCGAGAGGCACCCAGAAGAAAAAGAAATAAGTAAGGAAGGGTAGTAGAATCCAGTTAGAGAAACTGAAATTTGAATCAATAGAAAACAGAAAACCGACATGGTTAAGATACGTAAATATGCAAACGGAATCGAAAGGTTCCTCCATGGAGAGAAAGGCCAGCGCTTTTTCAATTTCGCGTATTCAATCGGAGCCGCTATTGTGATCTGGGGAGCTCTTTTTAAGATTCTTCACCTTCCCGGTGGAAGTCTCCTTCTCTGTATCGGTATGGGAACCGAGATTGCAATGTTTATTCTGACCGCTTTCGACCGTCCGCCAAAAGAATATGCTTGGGAAGATGTGTTCCCCGTGCTTGATTCCAAAAATCCTGAGGATCGTCCAGATTTCTCTGCTCATCCGGATGTGGTAATGTCGGGTGAAGGTGGAGGAACCGGAGGGGGCACAATAGTTGTCGGCGGCGTTGTTTCAGGAGGAACAGGTGGAGTGTATCCGTCTTCTGAATATTCGGAGGCCACTGCCGGAGTTGCTATTGTAGCGCAGCCCGCCTCTGAAGTTCATGTTCCTGAAATGCCGGAGTTGCCCGATGTCAGCGGATATGCCGAAGCTTCCGGAGAGTACATTACCCGTATGCAGGATATAGCTGAGCAGATGGCTACAATTAATGAGACCTATGCTACCCGCATGGAGGATCTCAATAGGAATGTGGCCGGTCTTAACACTATTTATGAAATTCAGCTTAAAAGTATATCTGCCCAACTTGAGACGATGGATCGGGTGAACAGTGGCTTGAAGGATATACGCGACATGTATGAGAAGTCTGCCAACGAATCTGCGCGTTATTGCGAAGAGACTGAGAAGATGGCTCGTTATATGCGTCAGCTGAATGCAGTGTATGAGAAGATGATCACTGCAATGACAATCAACATGCAGGCTCCCATGATGGGGGGTGTGAATCCATTCGCCCAGCCATCGGAGCCCGAGAATACAGAAAACTGAAAATCGTAAACTGAAAACGTAACACGATAAATGGCAGGAGCAGGAAATAATGTTGCGAGGATGTCGCCGCGCCAGAGGATGATAAATCTTATGTATATCGTCCTTACGGCTATGTTGGCCCTCAATGTTTCGAGCGATGTGCTGAACGGCTTCAGTCAGGTGCAGGATGGTATTCAGCGGACCAATCAGAACATTACTACCCGAAACGGAGTGCAATTCGCACACCTTGAGGATCTATATAAGCAGAATCCCGGAAAAGCGGGGAAATGGTATAAGGAGGGTGTGACTCTCCATAAGAAATCCAATGATGTTTACCAGATCATTGAGGATCTTAAGCAGGATATAGCGCGGGCTGCCGACGGCAAGAAAGGTGACTATCATAACATCGTTAATAATGATGATCTGGAGGCCTCATCGGTGACCATGCTTAATCCGGCCACCAATAAGGGAGCGATGCTTCGTAAGAATATCGATGACTATCGGACCTACGTTGCTTCCTTGATTCCGGATTCGGCCAAGCGTGCTGTGGTTGTGGAAATGCTTTCCACTTCAGTCACCAACAAGGCCGGCACAGTGGGTCCCACTTCCTGGGAGCAGAAGATGTTTGAGAATATGCCTGCGGTTGCGGCAGTGACTCTTCTGACAAAGGTTCAGAATGATATCCGTCAGGCGGAGTCGGAGGCCCTTTCGAGTCTAATTACGGCTGTCGATATAGGTGACGTGAGGGTTAATGAGTTGAATGCCTACGTTATTCCTCATTCCAATATGGTGATGAGGGGTGGTAAGTATTCTGCGAATATAGTTCTTGCGGCAATTGATACAACGCAGCGTCCGGATATTTATGTAAATGGCTCCAAACTTTCGAATCCGGCAGGTTTGCTGGAATTTGTGGCCGGAAGTGTGGGTAAGCATGATTTTTCAGGTTATATTGAGGTTCCCAGGGCAGATGGCTCTTCTGATCGCCGACCTTTCGAATCATCCTATACGGTAATAGAGCCGATGGCAACTATCTCACCTACGATGATGAATGTGCTTTATGCCGGAATTGCCAACCCGATTAGTATTTCGGTGCCGGGTGTGCCAATGTCGGCAGTCCAGGCCACCATGACCAACGGTACGCTGACCAGAAATGGCGACCAGTGGATTGCACATCCGGGCAAAGTAGGTTCGGAAGCCGAGATATCCGTATCGGCTCAGATCGAAGGACGCTCTCAGACCGTCGGGTCAATGAAATTCCGTGTTCGTAAGTTGCCTGATCCTTCCCCCTATCTTGCCGTGAAGGATGGCAATGGTAATACTATCCATTATAAGGGCTCCCCGAAAAGAATATCCAAAGCAGCCCTGATGGCTTCAGAAGGTGTTGGGGCGGCCATTGATGACGAGATACTGAACGTTACCTACACCGTGATATCGTTTACCACCAATTTCCTTGATCAGATGGGTAACTCGATACCGGAACTTTCTGACGGACCCCGTTTCTCTTCACGCCAGCGTGAGCAATTCCGCAGGCTCAAACCGGGTAAAAGCTTCTTTATATCAAATGTTAAGGCAAAAGGTCCGGATGGTATAACCAGAGATATCTCTCCGATGGAGGTAGCTCTTAATTAGAAAATTTCTTAACGATGAAGTTACATATTAGATTCGCTTTTGTTGCATTCGCAGCTTTTACAGCTATAGGTGCTTTCTCCCAGGTTGAGACGGGAGGCTCGATTCGTAAACGCAGCGAACGTGAGAATAAAAAAACCGAAAAGAATGTAGGCGTGACCGACCGAATGCAGGCATTCTATGAAACCAAGAATGCCCATGAAGCGGATGTATCCTATATGCGTCAGATATACAGGGAGCTCGATTTGACAAAAAATGAGAATGCACCACTCTATTATCCTGAAGATGTTATTGACGGTCAGGAGAATCTTTTGAGGGTGATACTCGGGGCCGTGCTAAATGGTACGATCCCGGCCTATGAATATCTTGACGGAAGGGAGATCTTCACCGATCAGTACAAGATCAATGTAGGTGAGATGCTCGATCGTTTTGGTATATATCATACTGAGGCAAAAGGGTCAACAGCAAAAAATCCCAAATATGTTATAGAAGAAGCCGATATGCCTACCGGCCAGGTCTTGACCTATTATATCATTGAACGTTGGGAATTTGACAGAAGATCAAATAGGATGAAGACGAGGGTAGAAGCTATCTGCCCGGTATTGACAAGAGCGGGAGACTTTGGCGGAGAGGCTAAGTATCCGATGTTCTGGGTCAAATTTGATTCACTTCGCCCGTTCCTTGCGCGTCAACATGTATTTGTAAGTGATGATAACAATGTGCCGCAATACAGCCTTGACGACTATTTCAATCTTGGACTTTATGACGGAGAGATATATAAAACAAGGAATCTGCGAAATCTTTCAATGGCACAGCTCTATCCCGATGAGGATATGAGAAAGCTGGCCCAGGATAGTATTGATCAGCGTTTGAAGAATTATGGAAAGAATCTTTGGGTGCCGACCAGGGAGGAATATCTTGCGCAGAAAGAACGGGAGGAGGAGATCGCTAAGGCGCTCGCTGCCGGTGACACGATTCCCGGAAGAACAGTGGTTGCAGAAGCCTCCACTGTAAAGAAACCTTCAGCGCGTACCCGAAAACGCACTTCTACGGCAAAAAAACCGAAGGCATCAAAAGTTAAATCATCCTCATCAGGGTCGAATCAACCGAATTCGGCAGCTGCAAAGTCCGTAAGACGCAGAAGGAAATAGATTCCCCACTCCCCATACGGCTAAAAGTATGAGGGTATGCATAAATTTGAACTAAGAAGTGACCCCTAAAAGTTGGAAAAAAGCTTTTGGGGGTCACTTCTTAGTTATATCCGTTACTTAAATTTTAATGATTAAGAAAAAATTACAAAAATTTAATTTTTTTGAAGTAGGTGAATATTAGAGATTTAAAAGTAAATAAATAAAACAATTGAAAATTTTTCATAGAAATATTTGCACAGCGTAATTTTTTGTTATAACTTTGCATCCGCAAACGGGAAAACGACACGGCAGTCGGGATGTGAAAACCTGACGGAGACAGAAGCCCGTGAGCGCAAGAACAATGACATAATGCTACCAAGACAAGCAGCGCGGTATCGACTTAGATACCGAGTTGAGAGAGATACAAGGGA
>CAZCJC010000057.1:0-16822 GCA_964499025.1 uncultured Sangeribacter sp. | reverse complement strand
TTTTTTCGAGCTCGGTAATGGCTTCATATTGGCAATCTCGCAGTCCACGCTTTTGGAGGTTGGGCAAAGCTGCATAATAGTCTATTATACCAAGCATCTTTGCAACCTGTTTTGGAGAGTGGATGGTTTTTAAAGGTTTGTAAAAACCTTCAGGATCACGCATGTCTCGAAAAAACAACTCCTTCCCATTTGAAACATATACTAAAGGGAGTGGCTCATACCATGCCGGACACCACGATGGAACGCTTTTAGTATATAATTCAGCTTGCTCGCAAACCACTGAGGAGGTTACATCTACCTCTTCTCGTTTTGCTTCAAGCACACCAAATGCTTTGCCATTTATAAATAGCAAATAGTCAGTCTCAAGATTTCCTTTCATTAAACCTTCTTCAACTGCGACAGCATTGATGTCGGGCGAATAGTTGTCACGATCTACTACGGCCCAGCCTGCATCTTTAAACATGCGGTCGATCTTTTTACGAGCTATCTGTTCTGGAGTCATATGGTATACTCTGATAATGGGGGATTATCGGAAGTTGTAAAATTACTAAATATTTTTGAATGTGAGCTGCTTATCTGGGGCTATTTCAACTCCAAAAAGATTTTTAGAGGTTAGATTGTCAAATTCCGGTTATGATAGGGTTATGCGGTGAGATTGGAGGAGGGATTGTTCTGCTTAAGGGCCACTACCCGGGGCGGATTTTGCCTTTTCGCTATCGGAGGAGGGGTGTGAAATACGATTGGGAGTTTTTCTACGTTAATCTAAAGGTGGAAGAGATGTACATAGATTGTACATATAGAGATGTACATATAAATTGGGGGATTCGGATTAACGCTGAATAATGAGTAGGAAATTTAACTATAAATATATTGTTTTAGCTGTTTGCGCGTGTTCTCTTTCTTTAGCAAGAGGGGAGAATTCGTCGTCTGCCTATAGTTTCCTTGATATTCCTGTGTCCTCTCACGCGTATGCTTTGGGTGGAGTAACACCTTCTCTGATCGACAGTGATGTGATGCTGACTGACCAGAATCCGGCTTTGCTCGGTCCGGAGATCGGGATGCAAGCGGCCGCCGGATATATGCATTATATGGGGAGTGGGAATTTCGGAGGTGTACGTTTCGGGATGGCAGCCGGAGAACGAGGAGCCTGGGCTGCCGGGATACGTTATCTGAATTATGGAAGTATCGAGGGTTATCAACCTGACGGAACTCCAACGGGATCATTTACTCCGGCAGATGTGGTGTTTGAAGGGACTTATTCTCATGACATCACGGATCGTCTGCGAGGAGGTGTCAATTTCAGGATGATATCCAGCAGTTACGAGCAATACAGTGCTTTTGCCATGGCTGTGGATCTGGGTATCAATTATTATAATGAGGAGAAGGATCTCTCATTGTCGGCAGTCCTGACCAATATGGGTGGTCAGGTCAAGAGATTCGATACGGAGTACAACCGACTTCCTTTCGATCTTAGGCTGGGCTATATGCAGGGGTTGGGTAACTCCCCCTTCCAGTTGTCGATCACGGCGTGGCATCTTACCAAGTGGAAGCTTCCCTATTATTCCCACGACAAGAATGATGAGAACAAACAACAGACGATTAAGTCTAATTTCTTTTCAGATCTTTTCCGACATCTTGTTTTCGGCATCCAGTATTCACCCTCCGAAAAATTCTATATCGGCATAGGATATAATTATAAGACGCGCACCGATATGTCGGCCTATCAGCGAAATTTTCTTTCCGGTTTTTCATTAGGTGGTGGAATAAGGATGAAGTCTTTCGGTTTCGGGGTTTCATACGCTATGCCTCACAAGTCGGCTTCCACTCTTATGCTCAATCTTCACTGGAATATACGGGAATGAGAATAGAGAGATGGGGCCGGAGAATTAAAAATATTTGAGAAATATTTAAATATTTTTGAACCTCTTGCAGCTTTAGTGTGTTTTAGAGATAAACAAAACATTAAAGGTTATGGATACAAAGGAAAGACATATCAAAGAAAACGAATCAAACGCAAAGAGAGAGATTCGTGAAGCTACAGAGGGTTATGAAGAACCCATAGCAAGAGGATTGAAAGCTCAAGGAAAAATTAGAAAAAATAAAAACACTATGAAGACTAATCGCTTGTGGCTCTGGTTTGGAGTATTGATTCTTATTCTGATTCTTTTATGGTGGCTGTTCTCTATCGGCACATTTGATGCATTGTTAGGCATAGCAAACGGATAAGAAGAATTATAAAAATAACACCCGGCCATTCAAGGTTCTTATAAAGGGCGCGAAATTTGTTAGGACCGGGATAAAGGTTTCGAGAGCACTCGAAACCTTTTTGTTTGGTGGTAGGGGGGAGGTTTTAGGCTTTAGGTTTTAGGTTTTAGGTGGGAGAGGATAGGTGATAGGAGTAATATAAAATGCTGAGGGGTGGCTCATGAAGAGTCACCCCTCGGTTTTGTTGCCTTCTACCGTGCTTTATTTGCCGGCGATATGGTCGGAAACAGAGAGTGAAGCGCGACCTTTTGCGCGACGACGAGACAATACCTTACGGCCGTCTTTTGTAGCCATTCTCTCGCGGAAGCCATGCTTGTTGACTCTGCGACGGTTGGAGGGTTGATAAGTTCTTTTCATTTTATGTAATTTATTAATTTGTGCTACTTGGCATTCGGAGTGCAAAATTAACTAATCATTTTTGAATAGCCAAATTTTCTCAGTCAAAAAAAATTACTAATTTTGCAGTAAATTTGATTTTTACAACTTATTGCACGTTCTCCGATAAGAGTAGGCGTGCGCAAAACAGAAAGACCATAAAATTATGATGAACGCTCAGGACATCAAGAACGGCACCTGCATCCGCCTCGACGGCCGTCTTTATTTTTGTGTGGAGTTCCTTCACGTTAAGCCCGGAAAGGGAAATACATTCATGCGTACCAAGCTTAAAGATGTGGTTGACGGTCGCGTAATCGAGCGCCGTTTCAACATCGGCGAGAAACTTGAGGATGTGCGCGTGGAGCGTCGTCCCTATCAGTATCTCTATGCTGACGGAGAGGATGATATCTTCATGAATAACGAGACATTCGAACAGATTCCTATCAGCAAGGATCTCGTAACCGGCGCTGCTTTCATGAAAGAGGGTGATACAGTGGAGGTTGTAAGTGACTCTTCAACAAATACTGTTCTCTATGCAGAGATGCCAATGAAGACAATTCTTAAGATCACTTACACTGAGCCCGGTCTTAAGGGTGACACTGCCACAAATACATTGAAACCTGCCACTGTTGAGACAGGCGCAACTGTAAAGGTTCCCTTGTTTATCAATGAGGGTGAGCTTATAGAGGTTGATACCCGCGACGGAAGCTACGTAAGCCGCGTTAAGGCGTAATAGCTAAAAGGCGTAGTCATGAAGAGTGCTGAGGAGATATTGTTCTCGATCATCGTTCCGGTCTATAATCGACCGGAGGAGGTTGCCGACCTGCTCCGAAGCCTTGAGAAACAGACCGACAAAAGATTTGAGATAATCCTTGTGGAGGATGGTTCGACGGTTCCGAGTCTTCCTGATGGGAGAGGTCCGGAGAATTTGCGTCTTAAGTATTACAAGAAATCAAATGAAGGGCGTAGCATAGCCCGGAATTATGGAATTGCCGGAGCCGACGGAGACTATTTTGTCTTTGTCGACTCCGATTGCATTTTGCCCCCTCAGTATATTGCCACGCTCAGGAAATATCTTTCCGAACAGCCTTCTGATTGCTTCGGAGGGCCTGACGCAGCCCATGATTCCTTCACCGACACGCAGAAGGCAATAAATTATGCAATGACAGCCTTCCTAACCACTGGAGGAATACGGGGTGGAAAAGTGTCGATGGAGAAGTTTACTCCCCGTACTTTCAACATGGGCTTTTCGAGAGAAGTTTACGAGGAGGTCGGAGGATTCAGGGAGATGTTCAGTGAGGATATCGATATGAGCACCCGAATCAGGATGGCCGGATTTTCGATAGCTCTTTTCCCGGATGCATATGTGTATCACAAAAGAAGAGGGAATCTGAAGAAATTTTGGAAGCAAGTGCATGTTTTCGGTATGTCGAGAATTACACTTGAACTTCTTTATCCCGGCTCCATGAAACTTGTTCACTGGTTACCTGCCGTTTTCACAATTGGAGCCGCCCTTTTGATAATAGGTTCTTTCTTCTGCAAATGGTTGATCATCCCATTGGTGGTGTATCTATTGGCATTATGGATAGGGGGAATCATATCGACAAAAAGTCTCAAGACGGGAAGCCTTGGCGTAGCAGCGGCTTTGGTGCAACTGGTAGGATATGGCACAGGTTTCATTAAGGCTTATTTTTCTAAGATAATTCTTGGAAAAGGGAGAGATATCGCCAAAGAGGTTGAAATTAGAAAAGGGAGCAATGAGGGACTTTGAGGAATATGGGGTAGAGAAGGAGGGCCGAATCCTTACGGTCAAGGAGATGGATCCTGATGATCAGCCCAGGGAGCGAGCTCTCAAACATGGAATAAAAGTTCTTTCAACCCCTGATCTGTGGGCCGTTATATTGCGGACGGGAATAAAGGGAAAGCCTATCACGGAATTGTGTCGTGATATCATGCGGTCGTGTAACGGAAGTTTATTCGAACTTGAGAGGAAGCAGAGGGGGATGATATTAAATATTCCCGGCATCGGACCGACTAAAGCACTTCAGATAGAGGCTGTAATGGAGCTTATAAGGAGGTATTCATCCGAAACGACCAGGCGCAAGGTAAAAATTTCTGGCCCGAATGATCTCTACAGTCTGATGCGTCCTGTGATCGGTAATCTTCCGCACGAAGAGATCTGGGCCATATTCCTTAACAGGGGTAACGAGGTAATAGGCCAGATGATGGTGACTACCGGGAGTGCCGTAGCATCAATATTTGATCTTAAGAAGATACTTAAAGAGGCTTTGCTCAGAGATGCTGATGGAGTAGCTATAGCACATAACCATCCCTCGGGTCAACTGCGGCCAAGTATCCAGGATGACCGTATCACTGAATCTTTGAAAGCCGGTTGTAAATCCATGGAGCTGCGTATGCTTGATCATATAATCGTTACCGCTGATAATTATTATTCATACAGCAACGAAGGGAAACTTTAGGCAGCGAATCATAAAATTTTTACCTCCAGGGGCGGTTTTGAGCAGCCGTTTTTTGCACTTGACTTTCAGTCACAACCTTTCGGTTGTGACTGAAAGTCAAGTGCAAAAATCGTCTCAAGCCTGCGACCCCTGGAGGTAAA
This sequence comes from uncultured Sangeribacter sp., assembly GCA_964499025.1. GTDB lineage: Bacteria > Bacteroidota > Bacteroidia > Bacteroidales > Muribaculaceae > Lepagella. The sequence continues at coordinate 11,562 of CAZCJC010000057.1, read as the reverse complement.
AATTTTATGATTCGCTGCCTAAGATTTGGCCAAGTTGGTTCTTAAAGTCAATAGCAGCAAATTTGTATATTTCGCCACTTCTTTTATTTCAGGGCATTCCGGATTCTTGTGGCCTCAGGTGAGTTCAATTCTTCGGACAGATGTCCGGAGGATTCTTTTTTATTCTCTTCCTGATAGGCATTCAGGAGTGCCTTCCGGAAAAGAATATGTCTTACAGATAAATTTAAATCTTCTTCAGTAAGTGAGCCGGATGAAAGAGCAGAAAGGATGTTGGAGATCTCTTTCTCAGTGTCGGTCGGAGCAAGAATGATATCCGCACCTGCCGCGATAGCCCTATCAGCGCCATATCCTTCTGCGCCATGCATATTAAGGGCATCAGTAATGACCAAGCCGGAAAAGCCAAGGTCTTCACGCAAAAGATCAGTTATTACGGTTTTGGACACGGCTGCCGGGAGCATCTGCGGATCAATCGCCGGGAAAGCAAGATGTCCCACCATTATAGCCGACAGGCGTTGTTCGATATAACGCTTGAAGGGAATGAAGTCTATTGAATCGAGATTATTCAAGCTCCTTTCGATTGTAGGTTTCTTTTTATGGCTGTCGCCCGATGCTGCGCCATGTCCGGGAAAATGTTTGGCCACACTCATTACATTTCCGCTTTCGAGCCCTCTCGCATAAGCTATAGATAGGATGGCGACTCGTTCCGGATCTTCGCCATATGACCTGAATTTGATGAAAGAACCTTTACCAGCAACGTCGAGTACCGGGCCGAGGACCATATTGATTCCTACACTCCTGCATTCTCGGGCCATTTCGACCCCATATTCATATAAAATCTCCTCATCTATATCTTCTGATATCCTCGAATTTGGAGGAAAGGAGGGTGCATCCTTCAGTCGCATTCCGAGTCCCCATTCCGCATCTATGGCAACGATAGGGGGAACCCTCGACCATTTGCGCAATGAGTCTGCAATTATCTTTGCAGACTCCGCATCTCCTTTCAGGAGGAGAATTCCCCCGATCCCCTTTTCTGCATAATCCTTAATTTTCCGCAGGTTATAGTAATCGGCAGAAGCGTATACGGCGGGAATAAAAAGCTGCGCCGCTTTCTCTTCTGAGGTCATTGTTAGCAGAAGAGAATCGGCGCAGGATTGAGCCACGTCAGTGATGTCGAAGTCTTCCTGAATCCCGACCTCGGAGGCTGAGTCGATATTATCTTTTGCTGCAGGGGTTGTGCATCCGCTTCCGTTGATAATAAGAAGTGCGGTCAGAATCACGCTTATAAGAAGTGAGCGTTTCATGACTCCCCAATCTGTTGGATAACCAAATCAATCAATTTTAATTTCTTTTACGAATCGCCCGTTGGGATCCGGATTCACCGGGAGTCCGAGAGATGTGAGATGTCGGATATATTTAAGTATCTCCTGACTCATTTCTGTTTTGCCCAGCCATAGGGGCACATTGTTTCCGAGAGTTACGAGATCATCGTTCCCCTCAGCCACGTAATCAATAGTGGCCATCACATAATCTCTCTCCGGATCCATTTCCTCTCCGTTGATTACGACACGGATTAGTTTCCCGTCATTATCGGTTACGACACGCACGTTCTCGCTTATTGCCTCTCCACCTTTGCCGGCTGCAACTTTGAGACCGTCAATTATATCCTGGCCCTTGATCCTTACTATAGTGAGGCGATTGGAGAATGGGAAAGTTGAAAGCATCTGCCCTTCGGTAATGGCTCCTTTGTTCATGATCTGGCGGATTCCTCCAACATTCATTATGGCCAGATCAATATCAGGGAATGGATTCCCTGAAGTCCTGATACTGTCAGCAATATGCCTCCCGGCCCACATTGCGAAATCTGCAGTCCAGTTTGCATAAGCACCATTACGGTCGCTGTTTGACATATCCTGTAGACTCCACCCGATAACATTGGAGTTCACGGAATCAACCTTGGCCCTGTACGGAGCAAGAAATGCCTGAATCTCCTTATCGTAAGAATCAGGAGAGAACCTATCGGTGACAGGAATATATTCGTAAGTATATTTTTTGTCGGATAAGTTATCGAGATCAATCTTGATGTAGCCCACATTGCGTCCATATTTTCCTGTCTGCGTCACAAGCACCGGCTTTCCTTCAGCATTCTCAATCCAGAAAGGTGTCAGCTCAGGAGTAGAGGGGTCGACAAAGGTATGTGAGTGACCTCCGATTATGATATCGATGTCTTTACTCTGACGGGCAAGCTCAACGTCAGAAGCTTTGCCCGGGGTCATCTCGTAGCCGATATGCGTGACTGCGACAACGAGATCACATTTCTTCTTATTTCGCAATTCAGCAGCAAGTTCGTTGGCCTTTTTGATAGCATCGGTATATTTCATGCCCACGTAATTATCTTTGGAGATAAGGCTCTCCGGATCGACATTTATACCGATGAATCCAATCTTTCTTTTACCGACTTTCTTTATCACATAAGGCTTGAACATGCCTTCTGCGGGAGTGCCGGTGAAATCATAATTCGCGGATAGCCGGTTGCCTTTAACATCTTTCCAGTGGGCAGCCAGCTCATCAAGCCCGTTATCGAATTCGTGATTTCCCAGAATCCTGATATCATAGTCCATCATATTGAAGATAGGGTATTCAACGTCACCCTTGAAATATTTGAAATAGAGGGTGCCCTGCACCATATCTCCTGCATCCACAAGAATCACGTTTTTCTCCGCTTTTCTCACGGAATCTATGATAGCCTTTCTGGGTAGAATCCCACCTTTTCCATTGTTATCGAAATCGATATTTGAATGGGTATCATTGGTGGTGAGAAGCACCAAGTCTTCAGCGGGTGCCACGCATGTAGCACCCGCAAGAAGAAATAATGATAGAATAAATTTTTTCATAGTGCGCTTATTAATAAACGTACTTTAAGGTCGGTGTCAGAATTCTATGAGACAGTCGCCGGTCATATCCTTAGGAGCCGGAATCTCCATGAGTTTAAGCAGAGATGGAGCAACATCGGCAAGACGGCCGTTTTTCACTTTTGCATCCTTGTGACTTCCGATATAGATGAAAGGCACAGGGTTGAGTGAGTGGGCAGTGTTTGGAGTGCCATCCTCATTGAGGGCATGGTCAGCATTACCATGGTCGGCAATGATGATGGTCTCATAACCATGTGTTTTTGCAGCCTCCACTACTTTTTCAACACATTTGTCGAGAGTCTCTACAGCTTTCTGGATGGCGGGATAGACGCCGGTATGCCCAACCATATCCCCGTTTGCGAAGTTTACAACGATGAAATCGTATTTTTCGCTGTCAATCTCCTTAGCCAGTTTGTCGGCTACTTCAGGTGCGCTCATTTCGGGCTGAAGGTCGTATGTAGCCACCTTGGGAGAAGGAACAAGGATCCTGTCTTCACCGGGGAAAGGCTCTTCGCGACCTCCGTTGAAGAAGAAAGTTACGTGAGCATATTTTTCAGTTTCAGCGATATGTAGCTGTTTCTTATTCTGAGAAGAAAGATATTCTCCGAGTGTGTCGGGCACGTCGGATTTTGTGAACAGGATATGAACCCCCTTGAAAGAATCATCATAGGGAGTCATGCAGTAGTACTGAAGATCGGGGATAGGATTCATGCCCTCTTCGGAATGCTGAGTCAAGACTGTGGTGAGCTCCTTGGCGCGGTCGTTGCGGTAGTTGAAGAATATTACTACATGTCCGGCTCCGATACGGCCATCAACCCTGTCGTTGACAATCGGCTTGATGAACTCATCGGTAACACCTTCGGTGTATGATTCCTCAACGGCCTCAATCACATTGTCAGCCCGTTTCCCTTCACCATAGACGAGAAGATTGTAAGCCTCCTTCACTCTTTCCCAACGATGGTCGCGATCCATAGCATAATATCTTCCGATTACGCTTGCGATTTTGCCTGTGGATTTCTTGCAGTGTTCCTCTACTTCACGCAAGAAGCCGGCGCCGCTCTTTGGATCAGTGTCACGGCCATCCATGAAAGCATGGAGATATACTTTGTCAAGACCATATGCTTTGGCAGTGTCAAAGAGTGCGTAAAGGTGTCCTAAAGATGAGTGGACGCCTCCTGCGGAAGTAAGACCCATGAAATGCACGGGCACATTATGATCGCGAGCATAAGAGAAAGCACTTTTCACTTCGGGATTTTCTGCGAAGCTGCCATCTGCAATCGCACGGTTAATCTTGACAAGATCCTGATAAACCACTCGGCCTGCACCGATGTTGAGGTGACCTACTTCCGAGTTTCCCATCTGACCATCGGGGAGTCCTACATTCTCACCACTTGCCTCAAGTTGCGAATGGGGATATTCAGCAACGAGGCTGTCGATATAGGGAGTTGGGGTATTGAAGATTGCATCGTCTTTCTTTTTGTCGCCGATGCCGTATCCGTCAAGGATAATGAGCAATGATTTTTTTGACATATCTATTAGATTTCAATAATTTCAGTATTATTCCAATTCTGTAACAAAGAACCGGCTAAAAAGGCTCATCCGCTCCGATAAATATACGAAAATTAGAGAGGTATGGGCTTGACCAATATTAAAATTGATGATGCCGGAATTTATTTGAATTATATAACGCCCAATGAATTATATAATGACCCATGCCCTCCAAGCCCTCAGGGACTCTGAAATCTCAGGTTGTAGGTCTAAGCAAAATTAGCTAATTTTTTTGAAAAAAACAACCCGTTCCGGTATGGGAACGGGTTGTTTTATGAGTTGGGGATGGAGATTAGTTGTTCTCCTTGTTTTTCTTAACGTAACGCTCTTTGATACGTGCTTTCTTACCTGTAAGATTGCGGAGGTAATAAAGTTTTGCGCGACGTACTTTACCGTATTTCATAACGGTGATTGATTCGATGAAAGGAGACTCCATGGGGAAGATACGCTCAACACCCACACCGTCTGAAATCTTACGGACAGTGAAGCGTTTTTTGTCGCCCTGGCCGTTGATTTTAATAACGACACCGCGATACTGCTGGATACGCTCTTTGTTACCCTCCTTGATTCGGTATGCGACAGTCACTGTGTCGCCGGGGCCGAATGAATCGAACTCTTTCTTGGGAGTTGCAAATGCCTCCTCTGCGATTTTAATTAAATCCATTGTGATTTATTGTTTTTAAATTATTTGCAATATAAATAAGCTTCCTTTTCGGGCACGGGGGACAACCCCTTGGATAAGGTTCAGCTTATCAGCCAAACCATTTCTTTATCCCGTCTTATCAGAGATTACAAAACTGAGTGCAAAATTACAACTTATTTTCCAATTATGAAAGTTTTTTGTTAAATTCGAAGTCAACTACTTATAAATTATAGTAGCTTATCCTCCCCTTTCTTTAATCAAAGGCATTTATATTTAGGTTTTATGTTCCACAATGAATGGTAAGTAGCTGTTCAATTTAGAACTCTACTATTCATAATTATCTGTCATGGTGTATGTGTTTCATAGGAACAACTACTTGGATATTTTTGATATTACAACTATTGGTATGCCACACAAGAACAAGTCATATAAATTCTGTAAGCGTGTAATTGCACTTCTTTTTCTGATTATAGTAAATCTGAATCATAGTCATGCAATTTCCCGTTCAACCTCTCTTGAAGAGATTTTCCTTAATCCTCAGCAATGTCATAAGCCGCTAATCATATGGCAGTGGATGGATGGGTTGGTCACTAAGGAGGGGATAACGAAAGATCTTGAGGCTTTCAAGGCCGCCGGGCTGGCAGGAGTGCACAATTTTCAGATTGGTGGCCCCCAGCAGATGCGCATCGGTAATCCCGAGAATGCAATTGGGAGCGAAAACTGGAAATCACTCTTAAGGTGGACACTCGATGAATGTGAACGTCTGGGTCTAACTTTCGGCACCCATAATTGCCCAGGTTGGTCATCAAGTGCCTATGTAGACGTGAAACCGGAATATTCGATGAAGGAACTGGTGTATACCGATACTCCTTATACCGGGAAAAGCAGAAAGATAATGTTGCCTGCTCCCGAGGTTGATCCAAGATGGAATTATTATGAGGATGTGGCTGTGATTGCAGTCCCCGCGGATTCAACGGCTACTTTTAATGAGATTGTAGACCTTACGAGTTATTTTGATCCTTTGAAAGGAGAGTTGGTCTTACCGAAGGGTAAAAAATTGCGGGCAGGAAGCATTCTGAGAATTGGCCAGACCACCAATGGAAAGACAAATGAGGCGCAGTCTCCGGAATCCGGTCGTGGTCTGGAGTGTGACAAACTGAGTAAAGAGGCCGTTGTAGAATTCTGGAAAGGGTATCCTTCCATGCTTATAGAAACGGCGGGGAAGCATATTGGGAAAACATTCGTAAATATAGAGATAGATAGCTATGAAGCCGGGGGTCAGGTATGGAGTAAGAATCTTCCTGAAGAATTCATGAGCAGAGCTGGATATGACCTGCTCCCTTTTCTTCCATATATGGTGGGTAGATTAAAAATAGTCAATGATGAGGAAACCACCTCCAAATTCCTGAAAGATTGGGAGGAAACGATAAAGCAGTGTGTGGCTGAGAACTACTACGGGTATATGTCGCAACTTGCAAAGGAGTCCGGTTTGACTTTAATGATCGAACCTTACGGCACGGGTGGACAACGTCCTTTCAGGATAATTGATTTTAAGAAGATTGCTAATGCCGCTCCGGATGCGTTGCTTGCCACTGAGTTCTGGCAGGCACCAGGATGGGGTTGGAAAGATATGGGCCGTCATGAGACTTATGTGAGGGAACTTGGGAGAAAACTTCTGATTGCTGAGGCATTCACATGTTGGCCGTTGCGCGCGTGGAGCGATAGCCCCGAAACTTTGAAGCCTATGTGTGACAAGGCATTCTGCACGGGAGTGAACAGGATGATGCTTCATGCCGGAGCGACTAATCCATGGCCTAATATGCAGCCGGGGATGTCATTTGGAATCTGGGGTACTCAGTTTGTTCCGGGTCAGACTTGGTGGAAAGCAGGCGGAGCAAAAGAATTGTTCGAGTATATGGGTAGATGTCAAGCACTGTTACAGCAGGGTATCCCTGCCAAAGAACAGCTTCCCCGGATGAAGAGTTTCCAAACCTACCGCCGAACCGATGGAGATGTTGATATCATCTTTGTGTGTAATCCAACTGATACGGCAGCCAGCGAAAGATTGAATTATGATCCGGCTGGAAAGCATCTGGAGATTTGGAATCCATATACCAAGGAGATGAATTCTCTGACTCCTGGCAAGCCTATTAATCTTACTATCGAGCCTTTCGGATCCAGGTTTATCATTGCAGGCACAGGTTCCCAAGATAAACTTCCCGAGAAAGAGTTGAGGATTGTCGAGCGATTGTCATTGGAGGGGAAATGGGATATAAATTTTGATGAGATAGGATCAATCTCCATCGATAGCCTCTCATCCTGGCACGAGAATGCAAATCCAGATATAAGATATTATTCCGGCACTGCTATTTACACAAAGAGCTTTACCATCCCGGCCAATATGATGCCTTCGAAAGGGGAGAGGTTAATCCTTTCACTTGGAGAGGTCAAGAATATGGCATCCGTGAGATTGAACGGCAAGGAACTATCATTGCTTTGGAAATCACCTTTCGAATGTGATGTTACGGAGGCAATAAAAGATGGAATCAACAATATTGAAATCAGTGTCACGAATCTATGGGTAAACAGAATGATTGGGGATGAGCAGGAACCCGATGATTTGGAATGGAGCGAACCTTTGGTGTATACCTATGCCCCCGGTAAGCCAGTTGCAGGGAGGTATCTTACAAGTAATCCCGACTGGTTGGTAAAGGGTCTGCCCAGACCCTCGTCAGGCAGAAAGACGGTGGGTTGTTTTAAATTCTTCAATGCAGATTCACCTCTTTTATCATCCGGGATCTTGGGCCCTGTGACTCTAAAACTTTATTCTGAGTCAGAGTGATTATCTCTTATCTCCCCGTGATACAAGTGTTGAAAAAAGAATCTATGCGTCTCGCTAAGAGGGTGTCATGCTTTTCAGGATCTTAATTGGTCTCCCATGAGAAGAGTCAAGAACTTTCTATTATAAAAGTTTTTTGTTAAATTCGCTGCATGCAAATCAACCACAAGGTAAGCAATACTGGTCGGTCGATCAGAATCGGAGGAAAATTATTGTCGCTGACAATCCCCAAAGTGATGGGGATTGTAAATGTAACGCCCGACAGTTTCTATTCCAAGAGCCGGGCAGAGAATAAAAAAAGCTTGCATCGCAGAATATGTGAGATTCGAGATGAAGGAGTCGATATTATAGATATAGGGGGTTATTCTTCCCGGCCCTGTGCAACGGAGGTGTCGGCTGAAGATGAGTATGCCCGGCTTTCGCAGGGGCTTGAGACAGTGAGGGAGATATGGCCTGAAGCTATCGTTTCCGTAGATACATTCAGAGGAAATGTTGCAAGGAGATGTGTAGAGGAGTGGGATGTGTCAATAATTAATGATATAGGTGGCGGTGATCTTGACCCCTCGATGTGGGAGGTGGTAGCATCTTTGGATGTGGCTTATGTCCTGATGCATATGAGAGGGAATCCAGCGTCAATGAACTCACTTACAGATTATTTTGACGTGACGGCTGAAGTGTTGTCGGATCTTGCATTCAAATGCAGCAGATTACATGAGCTTGGGGTGGCGGATGTTATTGTGGATCCGGGATTTGGATTTGCAAAGACAGTAGAGCAAAATTATAAGCTGCTTGGAAGCCTACAGGAATTTCAGCTGTTGGGGCCGGTGCTTGCCGGGATGTCGAGGAAAAGGATGGTATCGACTCCTCTGGGCATTTCGGCTGATGAAGCGGGGAATGCAACTACAGTCGTGAATACGATAGCATTGCTTAATGGCGCGGATATCCTGCGTGTGCATGACGTGAGGGCAGCCGTGGAGGCAGTGAAGATCGTTGGAAAATATGAAGAAGTGTCGGGCGAATGAAGAGTATGAGAACTTTTCTGAGTGCAATAAAAATATTAAATTTGTAAAATAGTATGCCCCCGTTTGGAATTAAAGATATAATCGACATCCTGATTGTCGCCCTGATGCTGTTCTACCTCTACCGGCTGATGAAGAGCAGCGGCACCCTGTCATTATTTTACGGAGTGCTTGCCTTCATAGTGATATGGGTAGTTTCATTTGAGATCTTCAATATGCGTCTCACGGGAACAATCGTAGATAAGTTTATGAGCATTGGTCTGATTGTACTGGTGATTCTTTTCCAGGATCAGATCAAGAGGTTTCTTATCGATATCGGAAGCCGTGGACGATGGAAAAATTTCAGTCGTTTTTTTCGCCATCAGAAGAATAATGATGAGGAGCATTCAAAAGTAATGAGTGTGGTTTATGCCTGCATGTCGATGTCAAAGACAAAGACAGGGGCCTTGATAGTTTTTCAGCGTAAAGTGCCACTCGAAGATTATGAAAAGACCGGAGACATGATTGATGCCGATATCAATGTGCGGTTGATAGAGAACATATTTTTCAAGAATTCTCCTCTTCATGATGGAGCGATGATAATAGCTTCTCACCGAATTAAGGCTGTGGGATGTATACTTCCCGTCAGCCATGATATGAACATTCCGAAGAGCCTGGGTCTGCGTCATAGGGCCGCTTTGGGCATGAGTCAGGTCACAGATGCTATATGTGTCATAGTAAGTGAGGAGACGGGGGGAATATCAGTAGCAAAAGATGGGGCTTTGACCGTAAAGGTAAGCCCCATAGAACTTGAACATATCTTATCATCGGCGTTGGCCCAATCCAATTGAGCCTGCTGAATCAGAATGGCACCGGTGATTCTCCCGGTCCCGGCATAATATCAGGTATCGGAGGAAGATTGGATCCACCCGGGAAAGAGAAACCTCCTGCGGAATTTTCAGCTAAATCGGTGTTTGATGAGGTATCGGAATTCATTCTTGATTCCAATTTTCTTGTTGTTCCTATTTCATTCAGGGTGTCGCGCATCATCTGATAACCCTCTTCCCAATTTTCGAAGCGCGCGAATTTTGAAACAAAACGCAAATCGATGGTTCCCACCGCACCACTACGGTGTTTGGCTATGATAAGTTCCGCTTTTCCCCTGATATCATTACCTTCGGCATCTTCTCCGCTTCTGGTGTAATATTCCTCTCGATGGATGAAGCATACCATATCGGCATCCTGCTCAATCGCACCTGATTCGCGGAGGTCGGACAACACGGGGCGTTTGTCTTCACGAGTCTCGGTTGAACGGTTTAACTGTGACAATGCGATTATTGGGATATTCAATTCTTTTGCCAGAGCTTTAAGAGATCTTGATATTGTTGATACCTCCTGTTCGCGACTACCGAATTTCATTCCGGTAGCATTCATGAGCTGGAGGTAGTCGATCATAATCATCTTTACTCCATGTTCCCTTACGAGACGTCGGGCTTTTGTCCTCAGTTCGGTGATGGAAAGCCCCGGAGTCTCATCCAGATAGAGAGGAGCGCTGTATACACCTCTGAGTCGGGTGTTGAGTCTGTCCCATTCTTCCTCTGAGAGTTGTCCACTTTTTATTTTCTCACCCTCCAGGTTGGCCACATTACTGATAAGACGTTTCACGAGTTGTACGTTGGCCATCTCAAGAGTAAATATGGCTATAGGAATGCTATAATCAACAGCCATGTTCTTTGCCATCGAAAGGACGAAAGCAGTTTTACCCATAGCGGGACGTGCTGCAATGATTATAAGGTCGGAAGGTTGCCATCCGGAGGTCATCTTGTCGAGCCCGTGGTAACCGGTCTGAAGTCCGGAAAGACCGGTTTGAGTGTTAGCCGCGGTCTGAATCTGCTCAATTGCGAGATTCAGGACAGGATCAATCTGAGTCACTTCCCTCTTTAGGTGTGTCTGGGAGATTTCAAACAGTTGCCCTTCGGCAGCCTGCAGGAGATCATCGACATCATTTGACTCGTCGAAAGCGTCGGTCTCTATCTTTGAGGCAAAGGATATAAGACGGCGCGCGAGGTATTTCTGAGCAATGATTTTTGCATGAAACTCGATGTTCGCTGCCGAATATACTCGGGCAGTAAGCTCGGTGATATGGACAGCTCCTCCCACATTTTCAAGTTCTCCGTTCTGGCGGAGCTGTTCGGTGACAGTCATCATGTCAATAGGCCTCTGATTGAAACCGAGAGTGCTTATTGCATCATATATCTTGGCATTGACCGGATCATAGAATGAGTCGGGAGTAAGGATGTCGCAAACATTCATGTATGCGTCTTTTTCGAGCATAAGAGCACCGAGCACCACTTCTTCAAGATCCGTATCATGTGGCGGAAGTTTTCCCGTCACATCTTGGCGAATGGGTTCAAACGCCGGTTTCTTTCTATATTTTGATTGTTCTGCCATGATGCAAAATTAGCAAAAAAAAGACTATCAATGTGAATAGATAGCCTATTATTTATTGTAAAGTTATCGCAAAGTTATCTTCAATTGCAGACTTAGGCAGCGAATCATAAAATTTTTGTCTCCAGGGGTCGCAGGCTTGAGACGATTTTTGTGCTTGACTGAAAGGAGCAACCT
>CAZCJC010000056.1:0-17276 GCA_964499025.1 uncultured Sangeribacter sp. | reverse complement strand
AAATGGCACATCCTAAACGCAGACAATCACACACCCGTACGGCAAAACGCCGCACACACGACAAAGCTCTCATCCCGACTCTTGCTATCTGCCCCAACTGCGGAGCATGGCACATCTTCCACACTGTATGTGGCGAATGCGGCTACTACCGTGGTAAGCTCGTGATCGAGAAAAACAATTAAATCCACATCACCCGCGCGCCCGCACAAGGCCCGCGTGCGATAATTTAATTTGATTATGGCAAACGCCAAGATTAGCGGAATCGCTTCATATGTGCCCGATGACATTCTCGATAACGACATGTTGTCGAAAATGGTGGACACCAACGACGAATGGATCACAACCCGTGTCGGAATCAAGGAGCGTCGCATTCTTAAAGACACCGAGAAAGGCTCAAGTTTCCTCGGTGTCAAGGCTGTGTCGAAACTTCTGGAAGAGACCGGCACGGCTCCTGATGAGGTGGAGCTCCTCATCTGCGCCACCTCCAACCCCGACTATAGATTCCCCTCGACCGCTTCCGTGATTGCTCACCAGGCCGGTCTTCACAAAGCCTATGCCTACGACATCCAGGCCGCTTGCGCTGGATTCATCGTTACAATGCAGGCTGCAAGGGCTTATATAGAAGCGGGACTTTACAAAAAAATAATCGTGGTATGCGCGGAAAAAATGTCGAGTATGACCGACTATGAGGATAGGGCCACCTGTCCACTCTTCGGTGATGCTGCCGCAGCCGTGCTGGTTGAACCCACCGATGAGCCTGTTGGAGTGATCGACGGTGAGTTCTACGTTGACGGTTCCGGCCTGCCAAACCTTCTGATGAAGGCTGGTGGCTCTGCCAAACCGGCTTCCCACGATACCGTAGACGCACGCGAACATTACATCTATCAAGAAGGCCGCGTAGTCTATAAGAACGCTGTCCGCGACATGCTCACCTCATCCCTCTCGGTGATGAAGAGAAACAACCTCGATGTTGATGACATCGACTGGTTCGTGCCCCATCAGGCAAACCTCAGAATCATTGAAGCTGTCGGTGGACGCATCAAAATCCCGGAAGAGAAGGTGCTGGTAAATATTCAGCACTATGGAAATACTTCCGCCGCATCTATCCCATTATGTCTCGATGAGTTCAAAAATAAACTCAAGAAGGGCGACAAGGTGGTAATGACAGCTTTTGGAGCAGGTTTCACCTGGGGAGCGATGTATCTCATCTGGGCAATTGACCCGAAATAACATTTTTCTTTATTCCAACTATCAGAAGGGCATCAGATTATTCCGATGCCCTTCTGATTTAGAGCCCGTGTATAAAATTTCAAGGACTCCGCGACCTTTGAGGATATCTCTACGAACAATAACCCCTTTCCCGAGGTTTTTATATATGAAGACCCTCTGAAATCAATATTCACAAAGGAGAGTCAATAACAACAGATATAAAAAATAGAAATTACTGCTATGGAAGAAGAGAAAGATAAAATAGAGGCTGAGGGCATTGCCCCCGCCGAACAGGTAAAAGAGGGTCATCGTGCCGGCTTCGTAAATATCGTGGGTAATCCCAATGTCGGGAAATCAACACTCATGAACGATCTGGTTGGGGAACGCATCTCCATCATTACCTCAAAGGCCCAGACAACCCGTCACCGCATCATGGGTATCGTAAACACTCCGGAATATCAGATTGTCTATTCAGACACTCCGGGCGTGCTGAAACCAAAATATAAGCTTCAGGAATCAATGCTTAGCTTCTCTGAGGGCGCACTTACCGATGCCGATATTCTTCTCTATGTCACAGACGTGGTGGAAGACCCCGAGAAAAATGCAGACTTCCTTAATCGCGTTGCAAAGGAGACGATTCCTGTATTGCTTGTCATAAACAAAGTTGACCTGCTTAAAGACAATGCCCAGCTTGAGGAACTTGTCGGAAAGTGGAAAGACCGTCTTCCTAACGCCGAGATATTCCCCACATCGGCAACAGAAAGTTTCAACGTAGATAACCTCAAGGCCCGTATCGTTGAACTCCTGCCAAAATCCGCACCTTTCTTCGGGAAGGATGCTTTGACCGATAAACCGGCGCGTTTCTTCGTCACTGAGATTATCCGTGAGAAACTCCTTCTCAACTACGACAAGGAGATCCCATATTCCACGGAAGTCATAGTAGAGAAATTCGATGAAAAGCAGGGAGCTATCCACATCATGGCCGTAATCTACGTTGAGCGTGATTCCCAGAAAGGAATCATAATCGGCAAAGGTGGAGAAAAGATCAAGAAGATCGGCATCCAGGCTCGTCAGGATATCGAGAAATTCTTCGGAAAGAAAGTTTTCCTCGAGGTCTTCGTGAAAGTTGAGAAAGACTGGCGTAACCGCGAGAACAAACTCCGCTCCTTCGGCTACATTGAATAAACAATGGGCAGCTGGGTAGCAGGTCATAGGCGTTAGGCGTTAGAATTAATACGGTAATTATCCTCCAATTATCATATGCTGACAAGTAGTTTTAGGGATCTTTCTTAAGGTATGGCAAAAATCTATGGATATGGTCATAACTGTATATTCCCTACTTAAAAGCCTTCCTGCAGAAGAAAAATACGCTTTGTCAGACCAGATAAGGAGGTCCGTCGTATCAGTCCCATCAAACATAGCCGAAGGTCATGGCAGAAACTCTGATAATGAATTTATTAAATTTTTATATATTTCAAGAGGTTCACTTCTTGAATTAGAAACACAAATAGAAATTTGCTTTAGGCTGAACTACATAACGGCATTGCAGAGAAATGATATTATGGATACCATTTCACAAGTAACAAAAATGATAAACGCCCTTATAACCTATCGGATAAGAAATATTAGGAATGATTATAAGGAGGAATAAAGGTGTTTGTTGTGATCTAACGACCCCTAAAGCCTAAAACCTAAAGCCTAAAACCTAAAATAACATGAGCAAACTAATAGCAATTGTAGGGCGGCCGAACGTGGGAAAATCCACGCTATTCAACCGCTTGACGCAGACTCGCCGCGCCATCGTTGACGATACGGCCGGCACTACCCGCGACCGCCAGTACGGTAAGGTAGACTGGTGTGGCCAGGAATTCTCAATTGTCGACACAGGCGGCTGGGTGGTCAATTCCGATGATATTTTCGAGGAGGAGATCAACAAGCAGGTGGAGATCGCTATCGAGGAAGCCGATGTGATCCTCTTCGTGGTGGATGCTTCAGCTGGAGTCACAGACCTTGACGACAGTGTGGCGGCAATTCTGCGACGTGCAAAAAAACCGGTGATCGTGGTTGCCAACAAGGAGGATAAGGGTGACGCACGTTTCAACATACCCGAATTCTATAGTCTCGGCCTCGGCGACCCGATAGGGATATCCTCCGCCAATGGTTCGGGCACAGGTGAACTTCTTGATGAGATCGTTAAGGATATGCCCGAAAAGGAGGAGGATGACAACACCGATGAAAACATCGCCAAGTTCGCCATTGTGGGGCGACCGAATGCGGGAAAATCCTCCCTCATCAACGCCTTTATAGGTGAGGAGCGACACATTGTCACTGACATAGCAGGAACTACCCGTGATTCAATCTATCACCGGTATAATAAATTCGGCTTCGATTTCTATCTGGTCGACACTGCTGGTATAAGGAAAAAACAGAAAGTAAACGAGGATATCGAATATTACTCGGTTATACGCTCAATAAGGGCCATAGAAGCCTCCGACGTCTGCATCCTTATGATTGATG
This sequence comes from uncultured Sangeribacter sp., assembly GCA_964499025.1. Lineage (GTDB taxonomy): Bacteria > Bacteroidota > Bacteroidia > Bacteroidales > Muribaculaceae > Lepagella. The sequence continues at coordinate 13,550 of CAZCJC010000056.1, read as the reverse complement.
CCACCAGGGGGATAGAGGGCCAGGACGCGAATATTTTCAGCCTTATCCAAAGGAATAAGAAAGGGCTGGTGGTATGTGTCAACAAATGGGATCTCGTAGAGGATAAATCTCTCAATGCCCAGAAACATTTCGAGAATGCCATCCGGCAGAAATTCGCCCCCTTCACCGACTTCCCTATCCTCTTCACCTCGGCCCTTACAAAGCAGCGGATCTACAAGGTGCTGGAGACCGCTGTCCAGGTTTTTGAAAATCGCCGGCGTACAATTCCCACATCGCAACTCAACAGCTATATGCTGGAGCAGGTGGCAATCACTCCTCCACCAAGCAACAAGGGAAAATTCGTTAAGATAAAATATGTGACGATGCTGAAAGATGCCGTGATCCCGACATTCGTTTTCTTCTGCAACCTCCCCCAGTGGGTTAAGGAGCCTTACAAACGGTTTCTGGAAAATAAGATTCGCGAGCATTGGGATTTCAACGGAACTCCTATCGCAATCTTCATGCGCGAGAAATAAGAATTATTGAAATCTACATTAATACAATAGGAATACAATAGGGCTGAATCCAAAGAGGATTCAGCCCTATTGTTATATCAGGATCGTTTAATGAGAAGACCTTTAAACAGCCACCTCATTGATAATCATAGTGCCGTCGACAGAATCGGGAATCTCTATGCTGTCAACCGGATTTACCATGGGCTGGGGAGCTATCTCAACCTCGATAGTCTCTCCATTTGGCTCCATATTGTTCATGGTTCTTCCCTTACAGGAGAAAATCATGATTGAGGCGGCGAGCGTTACAGCTGATACAGCAACCAGTGTGATTACTTTTGTTTTCATCATCTTACTTCTCTACTTTGATGAGCTCAACTTCGAAAACAAGATCAGCATAGGGAGGAATTGCTCCGGGTGCACCTTGAGCGCCATAAGCGAGATCTGTGGGAATGTAGAACACATATTTCGCACCCTCCTGCATGAGCTGCAAACCTTCTGTCCAACCGCGGATAACCTGATTGAGAGCAAATGTTGCGGGTTCGCCACGTTGAACGGAACTGTCGAAAATTGTTCCGTCAAGAAGCTTGCCGGTGTAATGTACGGTAACTCGGTCGTTGGCCGATGGACGAGCTCCGGTACCCTCCTTTATGATCATATATTTCAGACCTGAAGGAGTGACGGCATAGGTAGAATCCGTAGCAACTTCTGAATTGTATACAGGAACGCGGAAACGTGAAGCCACAGAATCGGTGAAGATCTCCTCAGATGCCTCCGAGACCTCCACCGATTCAGATTCAGTTGCCGCTTCCTTTGTCTTGCCGGCGCAGGATCCCAAAAGGGCCACTGCTCCGAGGGCCAAGGCCCAGAAAGCTGATTTTTTCATTTGCACTGTATATATTATTTCTTATTCACCTTGATCAGCTCAACCTCAAAGATAAGTGTTGAGTGAGGAGGAATCACATTTGGAACTCCGTTAGGACCATAAGCAAGATCCGAAGGAATAAAGAATGTATATTTACCACCCTCTTTCATAAGCTGAACGCCCTCTGTCCAACCCGGAATCACACGATTTAAGGGGAAGGTGGCTGGTTCGCCGCGATTCACAGAGCTGTCGAACACTGTGCCATTGAGAAGTTTACCGGTGTAGTGTACGGTTACTTCATCCTCGGCTGTAGGCTGTGCGCCATCACCCTCTTTCTCTACGATATACTGCAGACCGCTTGCAGTGGTCTTTACATTCTCCTTTTTCCCATTCTCAGCAAGGAATTTGTCACCCTCCTCGCGCGCGGCTGCCTCAGCCTTCTTGGAAAGATCCTCAAGATAATCATTGATCAACTTCTGGGCCTCTTCGATCGGCATGGCAGGCTCGCCTCCATCGAATGCAACCTTAACGCCATCTTTGAAACTTTCGGAGTTGATTTCCTTTACTCCCATGGCCTGCAACTGTTTACCCATTGCAAGACCCCATGCATAACTTAATTTATCCATTTTTAATTCCTTTTATTTTAATAATTTCTATCAATTGTTTCTACAATTAAAACAAATTGCACCCCCCTCAAGATCCCATATAATATGCAAATATAGTGAATAATTCCAAAATAAGCTAAAATTTGGATTCTCATTATTTTTATGTAAATTTGAAATCAGAACAATTTCATCTCATTAATCGAGAGTTCATAATTTAGTTCTTTATTCAAGACATTAAGCTAATATAACAGAAATGAAAAAAACGCTTCTCCTTCTCAGTGCTGCCATGTTGGCCGGAATAGCGAATGCCACCTATTTCGAAGCTCCTTCAAATGTCGGAGCCGAACCTGAAAACCCGGATTCCACAGGTTTCAAATTCACAGATGTAAAGATAATTCCCACCACCCCGGTTAAGGATCAGAATAAATCAGGCACATGTTGGGCTTTCTCCGGAATATCCACACTCGAGGATGATCTCCTCCGCAGGGGGAAAGGGGAACACGACCTCTCGGAGATGTTTGTTGTCCGCAACGCCTACATCGACAAGGCAAAGAAATATATGCGTACAAACGGCAAGATAAACTTTGCACAGGGGGGAAGCTTCGAGGATGTGCTCGAAATGACCCGCCGTTATGGAGCAATGCCCGAAGAAGCATACGCAGGACTCAACTACGGCGAGAAGAAACACAGCCATTATGAAATGGCCGACGCCCTTAAGTCATATCTCGATGCTGTGATGCATAACGGACAGCGCACTAAGAAGCTATCTACTGCCTGGCTCCCCGGCTTCATCGGAATCCTTGACGCATACCTCGGGACGGTGCCCGAATCGTTCACTTATAAGGGAAAAACCTATACTCCGCAGTCTTTCGCCAAGGAGATAGGCCTCGAACCGGACAATTTCATGATCTTCACAAGCTATACTCATCATCCCTTCTATGAAAAGTTCGCACTCGAGATTCCCGACAACTGGCTGTGGAGCGAGAATATCAATGTGCCCCTTGCCGATCTCCAGGCAATCACTGACAACGCACTCGAAAAGGGATACACCGTTTTCTGGGGAGCAGATGTTTCAGAGGGTGGTTTCAAGTGGACTAAAGGATACGCCGTGAATCCTGAAGAGAAATCAGAGAAAGACATGACTGATGCTGAAGTCGCAAGATGGGCTAAACTCTCTGACAAGGATCGCGATAAAGACCGCTTCGAAATCAAAGGCCCGGTGAAGGAGAAAACCGTTACCCAGGAATCACGCCAGCTCGGTTTCGATAATTATGAGACCACCGATGACCACGGCATGGTAATCGTAGGAACCGCAACTGACCAGGAGGGAAACAAATACTACAAGGTGAAGAATTCATGGGATACAAATCAGCTTTACGATGGATTCTTCTATGTCTCAGTTCCCTACTTCCTTGAAAAGACAATGAACATCGGCGTTCGCAGTGAAGCAGTGCCATCCGAGATAGCTAAAAAATTGAAAGACTGACCCAATGACCCTCGTAAGAGCCAAGAAGAATCTGGGGCAACACTTCCTCAAAGATGAGAATATTGCCCGACGCATCGCTGATACTATCTCTGCCCCTGAACTATCCGCAGCAGATAGACAATGGGACGCAATTCCCATCCTTGAGATAGGTCCCGGAATGGGCGTCCTTACAAAATATCTGATGGATACCGACAGACAGCTCACAGCTGTGGAACTGGATCATGAAAGCGTGGAATTCCTGAATCAACTCTATCCTTCATTGAATGTGATTGAGACAGATTTCTTGAAAATGGATCTTGAATCCATTTACCCCGGGCAGTTCGCCCTGATTGGGAATTACCCTTACAACATATCCTCTCAGATTTTTTTCAAGGTTCTTGACTACCGCGATAAGATTCCGGTAGTGGCAGGAATGCTGCAGAAAGAAGTTGCCGAGAGAATCTGTTCAAAACCAGGATCCAAAGTATACGGAATCCTGTCGGTTCTCCTTCAGGCTTGGTACGACTGCGAATATCTCTTCAATGTAAGCCCCGGAGTATTCGCCCCTCCGCCGAAGGTTATGAGCGGCGTGCTCAGACTCACGCGAAATTCACGCGCCGATCTCGGTGTAGACGAAGCATTCTTCAAGGCAGTAGTAAAGACAGCATTCGGACAACGGCGAAAAACCCTGCGTAATTCCCTTGCTCCCCTTCTGTCGCAATGTAAGGAGAAACCCGACGAACAACTTCTCTCACTCCGCCCGGAACGCCTCTCGGTAGAGCAATTTATAGACCTGACTCGCATACTCGCCAACCAAGCCAATAAATAGGACTCTCCACTATAATCCCCACTGGCGGATATAATCCCCACTGGCGGAATATTGGAGTTGCAGATATAAATATTTTTTATTAGCTTTGCATTATTTATTTAATGCAAAGCTAATATTTTTATCACTATGAAAGAAAAAGAGAGCCCTCAGGAGGAAACTGCAGCCATAATCCAGCCGGAAGAGACCATGAAGCAGCGTCTTATTCATCTACTCAAAACCAAACACATGACTCAGACGGAATTCGCCCGTCATCTTGGGGTTTCACCAACCTACATTGGAGCCATGAGGAAATCAATGCCCAAAGACCGGTTGAAGATTGTGTTCGAACTCTTTCCTGATCTCAATCGCGACTGGTTGCTTTATGGAGAAGGGGAGATGCTCAACAATGTTGATTCCACTCGTCCCGACCTATCCAAGGGATATGTAGTGCCTCTCCTGCCTGTAGATGCCTGTGCAGGCACCCTTCAGTTATGGAGCCGAGGGGTACAGCTGCGCGACTGTGAGAAAGTAGTCTCTCCCGTCCCCGGAGCCGATTTCGGAATTCGTGTTTACGGCGACAGCATGGAGCCAGAATTTCACAGCGGATCGATACTCTTCATCAAGCGCATAAACGAGAACGCCTTCATCCCATGGGGAAATCCGATGGTAATCGACACCGAAAACGGTGTATTGGTAAAAGTTGTCTATCCCTCTGAGCAGACCACCGACCGTCACGGTAACGAATGCGAATACATCGAGGCCCGCAGCTACAACCCCTCCTATCCACCCATCCAGATCCCCACCGAGTGCATCTACGGCCTCTACCGCGTCCTCTCCGACATCCGCCAATACTCCACCATGTAATCCCCTCTCCCCTCTCCCTTCGTCAGCTCCGAGTCCAGATCCCCTCTCCTCCTCTCCCGTCAGCCGGCTCCGAGTCCTGCCGTGATCAAATTTTTGTCTCCGGTGCTAAGCTTCAGCGAAGCAACAGATGGCATGAGCTTCACGATAGCTTCCGAGAATAACCGCAAGCTTCTATGAAGAAACCGGAATTTTCAGATAAGAGAGAAATTTAGGCCCCGACTCATAAAATATCAGCAGGGTGATATTTTATGAGTCGGGGTCTTAGATCAAGCTTTCAATAATCAGATAATGATAAAAAAATAGGGATCTGAGACCGGAGTCTCAAATCCCTATTTTTAAATATTACTGCAATTTATTTCATGATCTTTAAAGTTATTTCTCCTGAGCGCAGAAGGTAAATACCCGGGGTAAGCTCGCGGATTGCGGCGGCAGGGGCAACATCACTCCGGATAAGCACACCGTCAAGAGTATAGATGTCAACATTGCCGGCTTCTCCGGAAAGAATCTCATCGATACCGGTGCTGTCGTTCTGCGGAGCCGCGAACAGAAGCAGGGTTCCATTCGATAGATTACTGTCGGAGCCGCTCTTTACATATGCGTGATTAGCCAAAATTGTAGCTGTCTGATCATTTTCAGATTCTTCACTGCCTATAGGCTCAAAAGCGACGCTACCCTCATATTGAGAAAGAACCCTGTCATCACCCTTGACCTCGGTATTGGACAGGACACCGGTCAGCAGGTTACCTGCCGGTTTATAGGAAGACTCATCATTTGATGCAATACCATTGAAGGTATATGAGAAGGGTTTATCCTCGGCGGATTCATCCTCTCCGGCACGAGTTGCCCTGAATCTAACCACTTTCTCAGCTTCATTTCCAGATTCCTCCTCATCTTTCATCACCATATAGGGAACGTTAGCCTCAAGCACATTGCCGGCGACCTCAGTCCTGGTTATCACCTGATATTCGATATTATCCACAGTTCCGGTCTCATCCTCAGTCAACGAGAGAGTATATATCTTAAGACCTTTCTCCTCGAATTCAGCAGGGATCTCGGCCTCGAAGGGGAGGATGATCGTACCGAAGGCAGCATTCTCCATCTCCCAAACTAACGGCAGGGTCGGCTCATCGAAATAGAGACCTGAGATAGGATTGTCAGGATTCTGTTCTGCCTCCGGAAGAGTGATGTAGGCATGATAGGGAGCCACCGTAGGATGATCGACACCTTTCTCATGGAGCACAAAGCCGATGTTTCCTTCATAATCCTGCAGATGGTGGTCTCCGGCTGAGGCGTCGGTTGTGGTCAAAGTTCCTGTAAGGAGTCCGTCGGTATAAATATCCTTCTCATGGGTTGTAAACCCTGTAAACGTATATATATGTCCTGATCCGGTAGATTCGGAAGCAGCCTCCCTACGGAGTTTTGAGGCTTTGACATTCTTAGCTCCAGAATCTGCTATTCGTTCCACCACATAAGGCGTATTGGCCTTTATTTCCGACTGCTCGGTATAGTCAAGGATATGATGTGTTGTTCCCTCAGCGTTAGCCTCATGATGAGATGTAAGCGAATAGATCTTCAGGTCCTCCGGAATCTCATGATCGAAAGGAAGGATCAGGGTTCCGTGGGTATCAGTCTCCATCTCCCAGTCAATAGAAATCTCCTTTCCTACGAATGTCAGGTTGAAATTATCCACTGCATACCAGGGACCACGTGTACCCTCAGGTTCAGCCTCGGGAGAGAACGAATGATCAATAGCCGGGTAAAGGCCGAGTGTTATGTTCGGATTCTCCTCAGTGATATCAAATTCTATGACAGCAGTGTCGAATGAATCAGCACCTGTTGTGGTGAGCTTCTCCCCTGGAGTTCCGTTTACGGCAAGGAAGAACTCATTACCGGCATCCGATGCCACCAAAGCAGTGAGGCGATATCTACCTACAGGCACATTCTCTACAGTCTGATAAATCGGGTACGCCTTATTCTCGTAATTCGAGTAGAAGAGGTAACGTTCATCTTTCCCCTCTACCGAATAAGAATCTTCATCAGTAACCTTAGAATCGGAAATCGGTTGAGCCTTCACATTCCAATATGAAAGGTCGCCGAGCTCGAAACTATTGTTTCTGATCGCGGCACTCATGTTTGAATTAGTCTCACTCTGAGAGAGGGCCAGTTGACTCAGACGAGAGAAAAGGGTAGACATTTGATCGAAACCATTGGAATGCATGGGATCGATATCGCCTGTCTGATCTTTGTCGGGATCATGGCCATCAGAGAGATGTTTGGCAATAAGGTCTTTGTAATCTGACACATCCCATTGTGCCTGATACTTTTCAGGAAGGGTAGTTTTAACCAGCGTGTTGGCACGATTGATCGCATTCTGAAGACGCTTGTAGAAAACACATACATTTTGAGCTCCATTTCTATAGAGATGCACATCATCGATCTTATACCAGTTACCACCGAATTCATCATAAGAACCATCCGTGTTCGCACCCATGAAGGATATGGTTACCTCCTCAGTATTATCGGCCACCTCAAATTCATATTGGATAAGCTCAGCCTTACCTTTATTATTTACCAGTTTAATCTTATCCGATTGCTGACCATTAACTGAGATGTACATATACATATTCTCATCGTTGGCAGCCTCGGCAGTCACGATATAATGACCGGCCGGCAATCCGGGGATAGTCTGAGAGAGAATTGTTCCGCGTCCGTCGTTGTCGGGATCCGGATCTTTCTGCCATGTGTTGAAGAGATATTTGTTGACTCCTCCCTCCATTTCATAGACACCCTCATTGGGGCGCACACCTGTATCTGTGTTCACACTTCCCTCGAAAGAGGTTTCCCAACCGAGCATTGTTCCGGTCTCAAAACCAGCGTTTATGAAAGCGTTCGTGAAATCGAGTTCCTTGTTGTCGGAGATAATCTGAGAGAACGTTTTCTCCCTGAGAAGTTCGTAAATCTCAAGTGCTTCGTTCGAGCCATCCGCGAAATATTCGAGATTCTCCATACCCTGCTGATACTGTGCCATCAGCTCCTCCCAGCCATCGGTATAGGGAGCGCCCATCTGGTTGACACGGCGGGTCGCATCCTCCATCGCGCGGATAAGCACGGCATACTTCTTGCTGGGATCCGGACCGTAATAAATCAGCTCTATGTCATCAAGGAATACTCCGGTAATTGAGTTGGTCTTAGTTTTTGACATCTCAAATTTTATCTCCCCGGAATCATCAAGTTCAAGATCCAGCTCAACGGTATATTTTTGGGGATCCTGACGGAATTGATTTATTGCGTTTGCAGCATCGTTGGAACTTACTGACTGGATATACTGGGTGATATCAATACCATTGACCTTATATGTCAATATTTTATCCGATATAGTAAAATTATATTGTGCGGTTTTAAACTTAAGTTTATAAATACCGCTTCTTCCAGTATTCGTTATATTTGTCAGAGACCAGACTGTGTTGGAATTATATGTGGAATTGGAAGTTGTGTTATGACAATGCAATGCTAAATTCTTATCAAGTTCCGAATTTGTTCCATTGGCCTCTATATAAGAAGCATGCGTTGTTTTAGTAAAAAGTCCTGTCGTTTGTGAATGGGTTTCTCCGGTCCAGTTATCTGAATCATTGGGACGGAATAAGTGACCTCTGATCACGTATGAAATATCCACAGGATTATTCTTAGAAGCCTTATCAGCCTCCTGACTGAAATATTCACTTACAGGTATAACTTCCCACAGCTGCATAGGGTCTGCAGGATTGTAATCCGCACCATCCACAGTATACACTGTTCCGTCCTGGAAATTGGAGGAATGCGTCATCGCGGTAAGTGCCTTACCATTTAATCTGAATGAAAAGATTCCGGCAGACTCCCGTTTTACTTCAAATCCGGCAGGTTCGGGATTATCTATAAAGAAATTATCTCCCAGTCCGGCTTTCGACCCATTGTTACTGAGTGTTGTCAACAAATTATATACACCATTGTTAATATCACATTTGAATTTGATTCGTAATCCGTACTTATTTGTAACGGCATGTGTTCCCCAGGTTGCACCCGCGGAGAGGAATTCCCCGGTGCCTTTGTTGCGGATGAAATATTCAGTATCCTCATCCCAGTATTGTTCGACCTCTGCCTGAGAGAAAAGCTCTTCATCGAGGATATAATCCGAAATGTAATCGAAATTATTCAGGTAGATCGCGGGCACCAGATCAACTCCCATCGTCTTGTGACCGTTGCTCTCATTGGTCAGCACCCAGTCTGACAGGACTATACCGGTCGGACCCTTGGGAGCCGAATTCTGAATCAGCTCTGTAAAATATGGATTCGTTACAGCAGCGTTCTTACGGTATCCCTCGGTATTCTCACCCCCATACGCTCCGGAGGTAAAAATCATCGACCAATCAGGTTTATAGGAGCCGGCACGTTTGGCATCGTTAGGCTTGGTCTGAGTGCAGTTATTCTTGAACAGAGCTGCGATAGAAGCCTTCTCTGTTTCAAGCTCGGTCTCATTGTCAGGAGAGGAAACATCCGTCACATGCATATTTCCTTTAACTGTCTCATCTGCGGCCAGAGAAACTGTCACTTTATTATTGACATCCCACATAGCGTCATCAGCAGGCCAGTTGGAAAGGTTACCGGCCTTAAAGATATGTGCGAAGTTGATACGGTCGCGACGGAATACGATGATCTTTCCTCTCACATCCCCCACTTTAAGATAGGGAGAATACTCTATAAAATAGTCAGCAAACTGACCCTCGTTGAAAAGGGCGTTAACCAGTTCGTTATATTTCTTTCGGGAAGCGTCATCATCCTTACCACCTTTCAGAGCCGCTATTCCGGCATCGCCTGAGTTGTTGTACACATTCCCACGGAAGAGATGCATCACAAAAAATTCTCCGGGGTGAGCGTCAAGATAATTCTTAAGCTTGGTAAAGGCATCGGCCAGTTTGAGGGTGGTCTGGTCTACACCATGGTTGCACCATAGCTCATCGCTGACAAGACCGGGGCGAAAGTCAAAGGCACGGATACCGTTGGCGAGCTGCTCATCGATCTTTACCGACTGAGTTGTGGAATAGGTCGGACCACTTGAGCTTTTCCACCCCTCGGCAGTAGCCGTATCATGGGTACCGGGGATTGACACATGAGCCACGAATACATTATCAGGCAGGTAGCTCATCCAGTTGGCGACATCGCTCTGCGCATTCGCCTTCGCTTCCGAGGCGTTGTACGCCGCCACGGCTCCGTAGCTCATTGGAACCGTAAGCGGCGTCGCCGTCAGAAGGAGAGATAAGATTAACTTTTTCATGAACAGTTAATTGTATTGTATTGGTTAGTATTGATTTCAGGTTTCTGTTTTTTTAATAATATCACGTGGGAATATCGGTAGGAATGATGAATAAGGTTTGATGAATATCCACAAAAAAATCACGCCACTGCCTACGGCAATGACGTGATAATCCAGTCTTCCCTTTCGGGAATGCTATATTGACGAGTGCGTCATAAAATACTACAATGGGGGGGGTAATTAATTGATACACAGAAATATACATATTCTTCAAATATGTATATCCCATATTATGTATCTTTGCATCAATCATTGGTATGAGAGTTATTGATCGGCTCGGGCATCCAACATACTGAATGCTTTCCGATTCATGGGTTTAAGGTTAAGCCAGTGTTTTCGCAGCATGCAAAAACACTGAGCAGGGAAGATTTATAAATCTTTCCTGCAAATTAAGTGTATTTTTTACAATTATCCAAAAAAATTTCAAATTCTGATGGAGGTGGAATGACCATCGTAGTCGATGCTGCTGGTGGCGCCGGTTGCGGCATTGACAATAGTGAAGCGGCGGCTTGTGAGCATGCCGGGGAAGGAACCGGCTCGTTCACCTATCGTGAGTGTACCATCCTTATGATTGTAGCTGATCGGAATTGTGGTGTAGTCCCCTTTCTCATAATTATAGTTATCTCCTTCATCTTCGTAAAGCGTGAATTCACCATCTGCTCCCGGGAAGAGCTTGATTGTGAGATTTTCCCACGGTTTCTCATTTGCATATTGCACGTCAGGACCTAACGGAATGATGCTTCCGGCACGGGCAAATACCGGGATGGTGGAAAGGTCGGCTGTGAGAACAGCTTTCTTACCCCCTTTATATTTCCGGCCGGTGAAAAAGTCAAACCAATCTGTCCCTTTAGGCAACCGAATCTCAATTTCGTAAGGTTTGGTGAAGTCTATGCCGAAGGTATTGCCTGTGGCGGCCACTGTCTCTTCAGCTCCCCAGCCGGCATTTGCATCCGCCTGTGTATCGAGACGGGTGGCTGATTCCTCTGTGTAATGTGCATTCACAATAGGGGCCACCAGTAAGGATTTACCGAACATGAAGCGGTCGTTGGCCTCAAGCCCCTCTTCATCTTCGGGGAAATCCATCACGAGTGGTCGCATGAAGCTACCTCGACCGGAGGAGACATCCCAAGATGTGGAATAGGTATAAGGAAGGAGTGAGTATCGGAGTTTGACGGCATCGACCAATGCATCATAAACCGTCTCACCCGGCTTCCCGAAGAGATATATCTCACATGGGCTGTCAGCTCCATGGGCACGCATCATTGGAGTGAACGCACCTAACTGAGTCCACCGGGTTGTAAGTTCTCCATATAGAGGATTGGCATAAGCCATTGTTCCATCAGGCATGTTATATCTTCCGCAAAAGAATCCACCAATATCGGAGTTGGTGTGAGGATTTCCCGACATTGTGAAATTCAGATGCTGCGGTATCTGTTTACGCAGCATATCCCAGGTTGATACAACATCTCCGGTCCAGACGTTACATCCGTAACGTTGCTGACCGAACCATGCTGAGCGGGTGAGGATGAATACGCGCTTTGTGCTGTCAACATCACGTTGATGGTCATATACGCCTCCAACAGTCATGAGCGGGTATGCCCCCTTGACACGGCGATAACTGCCCATACCCGTAGGGAAATCCATCTTGTCGTCGAAATGGTCAGGCTCCGTGGAATCCATCCACCAACCATCCATACCCATATCATGGATACGTGTCAGATGTTTCCAATATATGTCGCGGGCCTCCTTGTCATAGGCATTGTAGACTTTCACACCTGAGGGATAATCCTTGCGCGGCGGCCAGCCCTCAATTCCGCTCTCCGGCCAAGTCGCTATATCGAAAAGGAGATTCTTATCTTTTAGCTCTGCAAATGGTTTGGTCATTGGTCCGAACGACGACCATATGGATATTATCATATGAGCATTCAGGTCATGCACGCTATCAATCATCTGTTGCGGATGGTTATATTTAGGATTCATGAATTCCATGGCATTCCACAGATAATTGTTTCCCCAATACTGCCAGTCCTGGATGATCCCGTCGATGGGAATACCCTGCTGACGGTAACGTTTCACAACTCCGGTAGGCTCATGCTGCGTCTTGTAACGCTCGCGGCTCTGCCAGTAGCCATACGTCCAGAGGGGAAACATCGGCACATCTCCCGAGATCTCGCGCATCTGTGCGATAACCTTGTCTGAACTTCCGTCACCATTGATGAAATAATAATCCACGCCATCGGCAATTTCTGAGGTGAAGGTCATCCCCTTGTCATTGTCTTCAAAAAACGTGGGTGAATAATTATCCCAGACAATACCATAACCTTTGGATGATTGCACCACAGGAAAACCGTCATCGATATTTCCGGGGAGCAAGCGTTTAGAGAAATTACGTCTGGAAAGATTGAGTTCGGCAAGACTACCAAGTCCGTATAACCGTTCCTTGGGAGCCACATAGAAAGTCTGGCTAACTGTCAGACCATTGGCTTCAGGATATTCGGCAACCTTCATGACCGGCTTCCCATTCTCGCGTGTGAGAAGTTTACCCGAGGGTGTTGAGAAACTCAGCTGCCCGGTGGTATTGTCAGCGGTAATCCGCAGACCGGATGTATAAATACCAGTTTTATTACCTGTCTCCGTTATTGACACTGTTATCGAGCTGTCAGGCTTTGCAGTGACCGAAAGGCTCTTCTCAAAACTCCTCTGAGTGCCGGCAGGAGTTTTGGTGACTCTTACTGTAACAGGTGTATAGAAACTCAATTCTATTTCGCAATCACCAATCGTGGCTTTCGCCCCTGAAGGCATTGGAGTCCAGGTCTTGCTCCCTGCAGACACCGACATCAGAATCACAAATGCTACGCTAAATATTCCTCTATAATTTTTCATGTATCAATCGGTTAACTTCATCAGAAGATTTTCGAAATTGGTTAGGTCATCAACAGAGCAGTTTTAAGACCTCGGTTGATTGGGCAAACTCACTTAACAAAATTAATCAATTATAACGTAGGAACAAAGATTCATTGGGAAATATACGGAGATATCGAAACCGTCTGATTTGACGCGTCCTAAATAAGCGTTACAAAAAATGCTTATTAATTAGACAAAGTT
>CAZCJC010000055.1:0-18985 GCA_964499025.1 uncultured Sangeribacter sp. | reverse complement strand
GACCCCGAGATTACAAATCACGTGCTCTGGCCAACTGAGCTAAAGAGGCATCTTTTTCAGCCGTCAGGGTCGTCGTACCGATACCCAGACGAATTCGACTGCAAAGTTATAACAAATTTTCTCTATCACAAAATTTTTCTCAAAAAAAATTCATTAAAATCTCACCTTATTCTTTTAATGAACGTTAATTCATTAATTCTCAACATCTCAACAGAATTAAAATTTAATAGTGCGCCCAGATTTTGAGAAAAAAGCTGTTTAGGTACACGAATCTTACTCTACAGTCACTGATTTCGCCAGATTTCGCGGCATGTCTACATTCTTGCCTTTATTGATCGCGATATAATATGAGAGCAATTGAAGAGGAATCGAAGTGATGATGGGTGAAAGACATTCCGGAACATTCGGCACCTCCAATACATGGTCGGCAATATGACGGATTACGCTATCCCCCTCCGTTACGATTGCTATGATATTTCCTCCACGAGCTTTCACCTGCTGAACATTGCTGACGATCTTCTCATAAAGATGATCCTGAGGAGCGATGATAACGGAAGGCATCTCAGCATCGATGAGCGCAATAGGGCCATGTTTCATCTCGGCTGCCGGATATCCTTCTGCATGAATGTAAGAGATCTCCTTGAGCTTCAACGCCCCCTCAAGCGCAACGGGATAGCTGTATCCACGTCCCAGATATAGGAAATTTCGCGCATATGTATAGATGAGAGAAAGTCGCTCTATCTTCTCATTTAATTTGAGCACATGCTCCACAAGCTCCGGAAGATCAAGTATCATCTTTCCGATCTGGGCGATCTGCTCACTGTTCATTGTATTCCTGAGTTGAGCAACAGCCAACGAAAGAAGTGTCAGCACCATCACCTGACCGGTAAACGCCTTGGTAGAGGCTACACCGATCTCAGGACCTACGTGGATGTAACAGCCACTGTCTGTCTCTCGGGGGATTGACGAACCCACTGCATTACTGATTCCGAACACGAAAGCGCCCATCTTTCTAGCGATCTTTACTGCGGCCAGCGTATCCGCCGTCTCACCGCTCTGGGAAATGGCGATAACCACATCTTTGGAATCGAGCACCGGATTGCTATAGCGGAACTCACTCGCGTATTCAACTTCCACCGGTATATGACACATATCCTGAAGAAGATATTTCCCGAGAAGCGCAGCATGCCACGATGTGCCACATGCCACGATGACAATCCTTTTTGCAGTCAGGAATTTGTCTTTATTTTCATTCACTCCATTTATCAGGATTCTTTTCCCATCATCAATTACGCGACCACGGATACATTCACGAAGCGTTGTGGGCTGTTCAAAAATCTCCTTGAGCATGAAATGAGGATAACCACCCTTTTCAAGCTGGGAAATAGACATCTCCAGAGTCTTCACATCGACCTTACTCTCATTGTTGTCAAGATTCAAGATCTTAAGCGGCTCCCCTCTTTTTATTAAGGCAATCTCTCCATCCTTCAGATAAACAGCATCCTTTGTGTATTCAACAAAAGGAGTGGCATCTGAAGCAAGAAACATCTCATCCTCCCCTATTCCGATCACAAGAGGACTGCTCTGACGGGCTGCGATAATCGTATCGGGATTATCTTTCTCAACCACAGCTATGGCATATGCACCGATAACCTGACTCAACGCCTCGCGAACAGCATCAAGCAACGAACAATTGTTCTCAACCTTGATATATTCTATAAGCTGCACAAGCACCTCTGTATCGGTTTCGGAATGGAATTTGCATCCATGTTGGATAAGGGCATCCTTGAGAACCTTATAATTCTCAATGGTTCCATTATGAACCAGCGCCAGATGACCATCCTCGCTATAGTGGGGATGAGCGTTTGAATCTGAAGGCTCTCCATGGGTTGCCCAACGGGTATGTGCGATACCGGCCTTGGCTTCCAGATTCTTATCCTTACAGAAATTCTCAAGATTCTCTACCTTCCCTTTTGCTTTGAACACATTTAGTTTGCCATCAGGTGAAACCAGTGCAATACCGGCACTGTCATAGCCTCTGTATTCAAGTCGATGAAGTCCTTTAATCAAAATCTCATATACATTACCATTTCCGAGATATCCTACTATTCCGCACATAAATTTTCTGATTTGCTGATTCAATTATAAGTCCAACACTGTATTGTTGCAATAATTACAAACCGGTAAAGTGTCGTGCTATTTCAACCTTTTTCCTACGATGGTTCTGTCGGTAAAATGTTAAGTTAGTCCTTATAATATTAAAGTTTGATATAATATATAACTTCGATTGCACTCGCAAAATTATATTTTTTATATAAAATTTGCAAATTTACCCTTATCGCCACTCATTTTCATCATGTATTCGGAATAATCCGGTCAATTCCCGATCGCCTCCACCTATCGGATTGTGGAATTTATATATTTATATATGAGTAGCGCCACGTCAAAATTCTGAATTACTGAATTCTGACGCAGCGCCCAATTTTCTTCTGAATTATAGCAGGATAGCAATAACTACTAATAGTTACTCAACTGCTATTCCGTCACCCTGCGAAATAACTCCTGTGGTGTCGGTTGTCGGCATCTGTTCGATCACTCCCTCAACGCCGGGTTGCTGAAGAGCGGGACCAGAGCCATCGGGAAGCGGGAAAGCCTCATATTTTTCATATTCATTAACCTTCTTCACATTCTTTTCCCCAATCTGATTGTCATTGGCAGCATAGATAGCCTCTCGGAACATATCGACATAAGGGCTACCAGCCTTAAGGTTAGCCAGATCCTGAGCTGCCTTATTGTATTCTGCAGTCGAATCAGTCGGTTGGGCATTAATGATATCAAAATATTCCTGCGCTCTCTGGGCATAATCACCACAATAATCAATCATAGTCGAATAATCAGCCTCACTGAGGACCTGATTCTGATTGATCTTCTCTGCCACCTCGGCCGGAGTCGGCGCTGAACCTGTACAAGATGAGAATGCAAGGGCCAATAACGCCACACACAAAGTCTTTAATGTTTTCATGTCTTTATAATTTAAGTATAACTTATTTTCTCTTCTCTCCTTAATTAATTTAACCATTAACTATTAACCATTAACCCTATAACCGGAGGAGCGGTGGAACCGTGATACCACTGTTAACCGGGGGTGAAGCATCGCGGAACCCTCGGTCAATATCCGAAGCGCCGCATCAGCTACGGAGTCGCCAACGTCGAGCGGTGAAACCGTCGACCGGAATCAAGACACTCAACGTGTTTTCTAAAAAAGTACCCCTTCTTCGGGGCGGCGGTTCCACCGCACGCTAAACTGCAACTCCGTAGCTGTTTAAACTTGCTATACCAAACCGAGGGTTCCGCTCTGCTTCACCCACGGCTAACCACGGCATCGCGGTTCCACCACTCCCCACCAACTATTAACTATTAACCATTAACCATTAACCAATCAACCATTAACTAATTTTTCAGAATTCATCTCCAAGCGGAGCCACAGCCGTTTCTCGCAATTTATACAGCAAAGCCCGTTTTAGCTGCGGATTCTCCTCCATCATTCCCGACAACTCCCAATGCTGACCAGCCTCATCTCTCAGTAGAGGTGAAGTAGCATCTACGTCTGTAAGATTCCAAGTCAACAATACCGTCTTAATCTTCAGAGCCTTAAGTTTCCTCACCAACATCTCATGGTCGGCATCTCCCGTGATTAGCACTACATAGTCAAACTTACGGAATGTTGCTAACTCATAAGCCTCAAGGGCAAACCACACATCTACTCCTTTTTCCACTACCTCAGTCTGACCATCCCTCTCCACCTCTCGCAGGTGTTTATAATGAAAGATGACGTCATTTTCTATGAGCGTATCCTCAAATTTACGCTCATTGTATAGAAGATGCTTATCATAGGCCTCCTTAACTCTAAACCTCCCACGAAAATAATGCGCTTCCGTAATCTGGCAGTCTGCCACATGGATATCCTCCTGATAAGCAATTGTAGAACTGATGAAATCAAAAAGGGCCCTGACCCGTATGATGGAGCGCTCCTGCGCTTTCAGCGCACGATTCACTTTAGCGTAATAACCGCCATCGATAAACACTCCTATGGAAAGATAATTTAGCATTTTCAGGCAAAGTGAGCTGTAAAATTAACACTCTTTTACTATTATAACACCTAATACCCCCAATCGGTTTCAACCATCCCCTATCCTCCCCCCAACCCTTACCAGTTAATCCCCCTCCTCCGATTCTTTACTGCTCAATATCCCATACAAGTCCCTCCTGGTCTCCACTTCAAATTATTTTGCCGTTAATCATAGAGTGAAATCTGCGATAAAAGGACAGTGCTTCTGACCCATTCTGACACACCTTAAGGGGCTGAGCCAAAATTAACATTTTGACACAGCCCCTTTAAAAATATGATCTGTTAATTTTCTATGTCTTTATCCTTCTGAACTAAATCATTCAGCTGCCAATCTCCGGAGAATATCTGTCAGAAGTTTCCAGAAATCAGAAACTGAGGCAATATTAGCCTTCTCATTAGGGGAATGAATATCCCTCAGTGTCGGACCAAAGCTTACCATATCGAGATTAGGCATCTTTTCGAGGAATAGGCCGCACTCCAGTCCTGCATGCAGAGCCTCCACCTTCGGCTTCTTATGGAACAGAGCCTCGAAACTCTCCTCAGCTACCTTGAGAACGCGCGAATCAGGATTAGGAGCCCAACCCACATATGCGTCATCAAATTCTACAATTGCCCCAATCATCTTGAACAATGCGCTGACACGGTCAGCAATCTCATCACGACGAGAATCCACCGATGAACGCTGATGGATCGTAATCTCTATCTGTTCATCATCCTTCATCTTTACAGATGCCAGATTACATGAAGTTTCAACAAGTCCCGGAATTGCCGCTGACATCCCCTGCACTCCGTTCGGGCAAGCAAAAATTGCTGCAACAAGTTTGGATGCAGTCTCGGCATCAATCACCTCTTCACGGCTCTCCTCCTCTTTAATCTCAAAAGTGAAGTCCTTCCCTTCTGTAGCTAGGAACTCCGCATGCACAGTGGCATTGAACTCCTCCGCCAGCTTATGGAATTCAGTCTCAGACTCTGTGGGGATGCCAATAACAGCGTGGGCATCACGCGGAATGGCATTTGCCAGATTTCCACCATCTATCTCAGCAAGAGCCACTCGGAATTTTTGGCTGCATTCCCATAAGAAGCGACATAACTGTTGGTTTGCGTTTGCCCTCCCGAGCGCAATCTCCATGCCTGAATGCCCTCCCTTGAGATTTCTGAATGAGACACGATGAAAGATCAGGCCAGCCTCAGCCTCGACTTTCCTGTAAGGCAATTTGCAGATAGTAACCTTTCCTCCGGCACAACCTATCACAAGCTGCCCCATCTCCTCCGAATCCAGGTTAAGCAGGATATCTCCGGTCACAAAACCCGCTTCGAGTCCATTAGCTCCGATCAGGCCCTGCTCCTCATCCACGGTAAAGAGACACTCGATAGGCCCATGGATAAGATCCTTGTCGAGAAGAACAGCCATAGCCGCAGCGCATCCCATACCGTTATCGGCGCCGAGCGTTGTCCCTTCAGCTCTTACCCATTCTCCATCCACAACTGTCTTGATCGGATCATTGAAGAAATCATGTGACACTTCGGGGCGCTTCTCTGCCACCATGTCCTGATGACCCTGAAGAATCACTGTAGGTGCATTCTCATGTCCCGGAGTTGCCGGCTTCTTCATCATCACGTTCCCCACCTTGTCGGTGTGAACTTCAATATTATGACGTTCAGCCCAACTTATCAAAAACTCACGCATCTTGTCAAGATGATGAGTCGGACGCGGCACCTTTGTTATCTCATCGAAGCACTCCCAAATAAGCTTAGGTTTCAAATCTGTTATTTTCATTTCGATTAAATTAATCATTTCTTGAATTTCGCATACGCATTGGCCATCTTTGTATGATAGCCCCTGCGGGCATAGCTTGATCCATTATACTTCCTGGCGAAACCTGCCCAGTTTTTCTTTCTGAGATCCTGGAGCATTCCGGAGTTTGTTATGAAAGTTGCAAACAACTCAAGCTGCTCCAACTCGGAATAAGACATAAGTTTCACCATCTCGTTCACATCCTTGCATCCGCAGAGCTTATAGTTGAACCCACCTATCTGGAACATCCCCCAGAACGTTCCCATATTAGCTCCTTGGGCATTCACTTTCCGTGCGTTAATCAGCTCGGTCCACTCCTTTAAGGCATATCCTTTCAGGCCCTCCGGCACCTTCTCTCCTTTGGCTCCTGACTTATCGGCTACAGAATTCCGGTAACGGTTATACATCACCCTGTCGAAATTTATCACAGGCACTCCCGGAGCCCAGAAACCCTGCATATTCGCTCCTGCCTCTATAGAGACCACCGCTTTAATGGCTGCAACCTCTACCCCCAATTCATCAGCGACAAGCTTGAAATCCGCATCCGTCAGTTTGGAATAGCGGTCCGCCTCATCTTTCGGCGATACGGAATCTATCCTAACGGCTTGAGGAGCCGCAGGCGATGGGTTGGAGGGATGCTCCTCCCCGCCACAAGCCATTCCGACTCCCAGCAGAAGAGACAGCCCCGTTCCCGCTATGAGGGCTTTCATAATTCAGCAACTTTCTCAAGCACCCTGCAGAGATGGCGCCAGAATTTCTCCACTGTCGGGATCAGAAGTTGCTCATCGGGAGAATGAACTCCGTTCATGGTCGGTCCGAAACTTACCATGTCGAGATTCGGATACTTGGCAAGGAACAGTCCGCACTCCAAGCCGGCATGGATAGCCTTGATTGCCGGGCGCACACCGAAAAGTTCCTCATAAGCATCGGCCGATATCTTCATTATCGGAGAATTCATGTTGGGAGCCCAGCCGGGATAACCGTCACTGTGTGTGACCTCAGCCCCTGCAAGCTGGAAATGAGCCTCAACCTGACCTGCGATATCGTTCTTGCGGCTTTCAACCGATGAACGCTGTGAAGTAGTAACCACTATCTTATCCTCCTCTGCCATTTTAACACTGGCAAGGTTGGTAGATGTCTCAACAAGACCCTCTATATCGCGGCTCATCGAAATCACACCATGAGGTGCTGAATAGATGGCACGGATGAGGGCAATCGATGTCTCGGAATCGATGCAGAACTCCGGACGGTCACATTCATCCAGACGGAGATCCATCAAGGGCTCTACTCCTGCATATTCATTTCTTATCTCCTGTGCATATTTCTTAAGCTCACGCGCAATGGCGTCGTGATGATCGCTGTGGATACCGAATATGGCATGAGCCTCTCGCGGAATTGCATTTCTCAGATTTCCGCCATCGAATGAGCAAACGATGATGTCCCACTTCTGGGAGCAATCCCAGATAAAGCGGGCAATAATCTTGTTGGCATTGGCTCTTCCCAGATGAATATCCCCGCCGCTGTGTCCGCCAAGAAGGCCACTGACAGCTACGCGCATATACTTGAATTTCTCCGGAGTAAAACTGCGGTGATAGTTAAAGGTCGCTGTAGTGTCGATTCCTCCGGCACATCCCACAAAGATCTCCCCATCATCCTCGGAGTCAAGATTAAGCAACATTGTGCCCGAAATCATATCTTTCCCAAGATTCTGGGCTCCTTCGAGACCAATCTCCTCATTTACAGTGAATAAAGCCTCAATCGGACCATGAACAAGATCCTTATCGAGCATCACTGCCATCTGAGCTGCCATACCTATTCCGTTGTCAGCCCCAAGGGTTGTGCCCTTGGCCTTAACCCAGTCACCATCAACATAAGTCTCGATCGGATCCTTCATGAAATCATGTTTCACATCTCCGTTCTTCTCCGCTACCATATCCATATGCGACTGAAGAATCACAGTCGGAGCGTTCTCATGTCCCGGAGTTGCCGGCTTGCTCATAACCACATTTCCAACCTTGTCGGTACGAACCTCTATATTGTTGTCGGCTGCGAATTTCAGAAGGAAATCCCTGATCTGCTCCTCATGACACGAAGGACGCGGAATTTTGGTTATCTCGTCGAAACATTTCCAGATAAGTTCAGGTTTAAGGTCTTTTACATCCATATCTTATATGAGTTTAATATTAAATTTCGAATTAAATACATTGCATTCTCCTCCAAAGTTAGCAAAATAATCGCATAAATAGGGGTGTTTTTAGAATTTTTAGTTAAATTTGCAGGCGAATTTCCCTAAATCATTTAAAAAAAGTGAAATTAACCCTTCTGATTACCATTTTACTGGGAATATCGTTACTTTTGCTCTCCTTTCGGTTCTGGGGGGAGGATTCCTCGGGTTGCCACTCGCATTCCAGGCGCCACTCCTCCGCAAAAAAGTGACCGATAAGACTACTCCAACACAGACTGACCACATCTTAAAATCATTATCTAAGTAGTTGGTAAAAATTAATGAACAAATAAAAAGAAAAAAAATGCCAAAAAGATCCGGTTTTATTGTTCAAGATTATCAGCTACCATATATCGATTAATTTTTACAAACTTCTTATAATATAAAATGAAAAGAATCCACTTAACCCTTGCGGCAGGTATCATGATATTGTCGCTGCTCGCGACTGCCTGCGGATCCGGGGAAACTAAAAAGGAAGCGGCTCCGGCCAAAGCCAAAACTGAGAAAAAAAATGCGGATCTTCCCAATTACCGTTATGTTGACCTCGATTCAGTGCTGAGCAAATATAACCTCGCAAAAGATTTCAACGAAGAGATGCTCCGCATGCAGAATAACTACCAGAGCGCAGAGAAACGCCATCAGGACAAGCTTCAGAATTTTGCCAACACGATGCAGAATAAGATGCAGAACAACGGCTATCTCTCCGAGGCATCCTACCGTCAGGATGAACAGACTCTCAACAACATGCAGAATGAAGCTCAGAAAAACATGGCTGCCCTTCAGAACAACATGACAAACGCTGCCATGCAGGGTCAGCAGGCCGTGATTGATTCTATCACATCATTCATCAAGGATTATAACAAGACCCGTGGTTACGATGCAATCTTCCAGAAAGCTTCAACACTATATATCAACCCCGATCTTGATATCACCGACGAGGTAGTTGAAGGTCTTAATGCTCGCTACAACAAAGTGAAGAAATAATTCAAGGAGAATTTTATCTCCGGAATAAGATATAATTTTACGAAGACCAATGATAGAGGGGCCGGAATCAACCGATTTCGGCTCTTCGTTTGTTCTATAGAAAATAGTTAATTATATTTGCATTTGATATCTCTCACCGGAATTTCCTCCCACCCTATCCGGTAAAGTCGCATGCGGTGTAAACTTCGGCTACGGCCACAATCTCTCTGACCCGAAAATCGGAAGATGGGGCAAAGGTTGATCGGACATCCTTGTAAATAGTTGATAATGGTAGAAAGCAATGATAGAAGATAATATTATAAATAAGGAGGCCAATGAGCGCACCGTGCTCGTAGGTCTTGCCACAAAAGCCCAGAATGAAGTAAAAGCTAACGAATATCTCGATGAACTCGCTTTCCTCGCTCGGACGGCAGGCGCCGAACCGGAGATGAGATTCCTTCAGAAACTCGACTATCCCAATCCCCGCACCTATGTCGGCACAGGCAAACTGGAGGAGATTCGCAAATATGTGGAGGATAATGAAATAGGGCTGGTGATATTCGATGACGACCTTTCTCCAAAACAAGTGGCAAATATCGAGCGCGAACTGAAAGTCAAGATTCTCGACCGCACGAGCCTCATACTCGATATTTTCGCAAAGCGCGCACAGACCGCCACAGCCCGTACTCAGGTGGAACTCGCTCAGTATCAATATCTGCTTCCTCGACTCACAAGGATGTGGACTCACCTCGAACGTCAGCGTGGAGGTATCGGCATGCGTGGTCCCGGTGAGACTCAGATTGAAACCGACCGCCGTATAATCCTTGACAAGATTTCACGTCTTAAGGAGGAACTCAAGAGTATCGACCGTCAGAAAAGCATTCAGCGTAAAAACAGAGGTAAACTCACACGCGTAGCTCTGGTAGGATACACCAACGTCGGCAAATCGACCCTTATGAATCTGCTAAGCAAGAGCGATGTCTTTGCCGAAAACAAACTGTTTGCTACCCTCGACACGACGGTCAGGAAAGTTATCATCGACAATCTCCCCTTCCTTCTTTCGGATACTGTCGGCTTCATCCGCAAACTGCCGACTCACCTGGTGGATTCCTTCAAATCCACACTTGATGAGGTTCGCGAAGCTGATATCCTCGTTCATGTCGTTGATGTGAGCCATCCGCAGTTTGAGGAGCAGATTGAGGTAGTGAATAAGACTCTGGCCGAAGTTTGTGGAGCCGCGGAAAAACCGATGATACTTGTCTTCAATAAAATCGATGCATTCTCTTACACCCCCAAAGATCCCGATGATCTTACTCCAAAGACCCGGGAAAATATCTCGCTCGAAGAATTCAAGCAGACATGGATGTCGAAGATGAACAACAACTGTGTTTTCATCTCAGCGAAAGATAAAATCAACATCGACGAGTTGAAGGATATGCTGTATGAGAAAGCCAAGGAGATCCACATGGAGAGATTTCCTTACAACGACTTCCTATTCCAAAAATATGACGACCTCGAAACAACATAGAAACCTTCGTTGGTACGAGATCCGACGTCTCGAAGAAGCCGGCTGTGCCTGTTCCGACTGGAGCCGGGTTCATATCGCCAACAATTCCGACCTGTCTCTCATACGTAATGTCAGATTCGCAGGAGATATTTACCTCGGTGAAAATGTCACCCTTGAGAATATTGGGCTCCTTGAGTTTGAACCAGAGGCTCCTTGCGGTGTAGGAACTGAAGTTTCCGTTCTGGATGAAACAGGTTCTCGCGTCGTTAGGATCTACCCGGGAATTTCCGCCCAGTCGGCAATGCTTATGGCACGAGATCCCGTTTGGGCTCAAACCATAGCGAAACCCCTCATTGACCACCACATAGAGAAGACCACGGTAAGAGGTGAGATCGCCGACGGAGCAGTGATCCGCAATTGCGGGAGTCTAGTCAATGTGGCTGTTGGCCGTGATGTGACAATTGAGGGAGCAAATAACCTCCGCAACGGCTCGGTTATTAACAACGCGGGAACCGGCCGCGTATTCACATATGTCGGAGCAGGTGTTAATGCTGAGAATTTCATCATAGAGGATGGGAAAGTTGACTCCGGTGCCATAATTCGGAACTGTTATATTGGCCAGGGAGTCATTATAGAGAAAGGTTTCACCGCCCACGATTCTCTCTTTTTCGCTAACTCAACCCTCGAAAACGGTGAGGCTTGCGCCCTTTTTGCCGGCCCATATACTGTGAGCATGCACAAATCCTCACTCCTTATTGGTTGTCAAACCTCCTTTATGAATGCCGGAAGCGGAACGAACCAGAGCAACCATATGTACAAGCTCGGTCCGGTGCATTGGGGAATTCTGGAACGCGGGGTGAAAACTTCCTCCGACTCCTATCTCATGCTTGGAGCAAAAATCGGTGCTTTCTCCCTCCTGATGGGTCAACATAAGACACATCCGGATTCTTCACAGTTCCCGTTCTCCTATCTCTTCGGTGACGACCGTGGAGCCACCGTCGTTGTTCCCGCAGCTATGCTCAGGAGTTGCGGACTAATGCGCGATGAGAAGAAATGGCCCGCACGCGACCGCCGACAAAAACGCAAACTCCCTATCTTTGATAAGGTTATCTACGATGTTTTGAATCCTCTCACTGTAGATGCCATGCTTAAGGCCGTCGAAGTAATTGCCCAACTTCTGGCTCGCCCTGCCGATGACGACCGTTATCTCCGATACCGCGGAATGAAATTCACACGCGCCGCTCTCGAACGTGCCCGCCACATCTACACTCTTGCAATCTATAAATACCTACATCTTCATACTGCCGAAAACGGGTTCCCACCGCGTGAACCGGGGTCGGAAGCAGCGGAATGGGTAGATCTTGCAGGCCTGCTGCTTCCTCGAAAAACGATGGAAAAGGCGATGGCGCAGCAGTCGATTGAGGATATCGAGAAAATTTTCGACTCAGCCTACCGTCACTACCCTAATCTTCAGAGAGCTTGGATTGCGGCCAGATTCGGTGACAACTGGCGTCGCCCGGCTGAGATAATAGCCGATTATGCGGCCGAATTCGACCGCATGGAGGAGGAAGACCGTAAGAAATATCTCGATGACCTGGCGGCCCAGAATGAAATGCTTAGGCTCTGAACCATGTCATTCCAAGTTTTTTTATTAATTTTGCCCTGCAATTAGAACCATAATAATTATGAACGAATTAGCCACTAAATACAACCCTTCGGAGGTTGAAGACAAATGGTATGCCTACTGGATGGAACACCGTCTCTTCCATTCAGAACCTGACGATCGCGAGCCCTACACTATCGTTATCCCTCCACCAAATGTAACAGGTGTGCTCCACATGGGCCACATGCTTAATAACACAATTCAGGATATCCTTACCCGCCGTGCAAGAATGACCGGGAAGAATGCCCTGTGGGTTCCGGGGACAGACCACGCCGCGATATCCACCGAAGCGAAGGTTGTGGCTAAACTCGCTGCCGACGGCATCAAGAAAAGCGACCTCTCACGCGAAGAATTCCTCAAACATGCCTGGGATTGGACCGATAAATATGGCGGTATAATCCTCCAGCAGCTCCGCAAGCTCGGTGCATCATGCGATTGGGAACGCACTGCCTTCACTATGGATGAACAACGCTCAAAGAGTGTGATCCATGTTTTCAATCATCTTTACGACAAAGGTTACATTTATCGAGGAGTGCGTATGGTGAACTGGGATCCGACCGCTCTCACCGCCCTATCAGATGAAGAGGTAATTTATAAAGAGGAACAGAGTCACCTCTTTCACCTTCGTTATAAGGTTGAGGGTGAAGAGGATAAATATATCGTTGTTGCCACCACCCGTCCTGAGACAATCCTGGGTGACACTGCGGTCTGCGTGAATCCAAACGACCCCCGCTACACTTGGCTTAAAGGGAAACGCGTAATAGTGCCTCTCGTTGGTCGATCAGTCCCTATCATCATGGATGAGTATGTGGAGATGGATTTCGGAACCGGATGTCTTAAAGTCACCCCGGCCCATGATGTCAACGACTACATGCTTGGAGACAAATATAACCTCCCCTCTATCGACATATTCAACGATAACGGCACAATCTCAGAAGCCGGCGGAATGTATATCGGAATGGACCGTTTCGATGTCCGTAAGAAGATCATGGAAGATCTTAAGGAGGCTGACCTTGTAGAAAAAGTTGAGAACTACGTTAACAAGGTAGGGCATTCCGAAAGAACCGACGCAGTGATCGAGCCTAAGCTCTCTATGCAGTGGTTTGTTAAGATGGATAAACTTGCTGCTCCGGCACTCGAAGCGGTAGAGGATGATGATATCAAGTTTGTCCCCACAAAATTCAAGAACACTTACCGCCACTGGATGACAAATATCAAGGATTGGTGTATCTCCCGGCAGCTCTGGTGGGGACATCAGATTCCTGCATGGTTCCTTCCGGAAGGGGGTTATGTAGTTGCCGAATCTGAAGAGGAGGCCCTTCTCAAAGCCATTGAGAAAACAGGTAATCCTGAACTCACGCTTTCCGACCTTACCCGCGATCCCGATTGCCTCGACACGTGGTTCTCCTCATGGTTATGGCCTATTTCCCTCTTCGACGGTATCCTTGATCCAGGAAATGAGGAATTCAGATATTACTACCCCACGAGCGACCTCGTGACCGGTCCGGATATCATCTTCTTCTGGGTGGCCCGTATGATTGTGGCAGGCTACGAATTCTGCGGTGACAAACCTTTCAAGAACGTATATTTCACTGGTATCGTGCGCGATAAGATTGGTCGCAAGATGTCGAAATCTCTCGGAAATTCTCCGGATCCGCTCGAACTTATAGACAAATTCGGTGCCGACGGAGTCCGCATGGGTCTGATGCTTGCCGCTCCCGCGGGCCACGATATCATGTACGATGACTCACTCTGCGAACAGGGACGTAATTTCTGCAACAAGATCTGGAACGCATTCCGTCTGGTGAAAGGATGGGAAGTGGATTCATCGATTCAGGCTCCCGAGAGTTCCGCTAAAGCAGTGGAATGGTTTGACGCCGCTCTCAGCAAAACCCTCGCCGAAGTTACCGACCTCATGGGTAAATTCCGTATATCCGAAGCACTCATGGCCATCTACAAACTCTTCTGGGATGAATATTCAGCCTGGTATCTGGAGATTGTAAAACCTGCCTATGGAAACCCCATTGATGCCGCAACATATGAAGCGACCCTCGGTTTCTTCGACACTCTGCTCCGTCTTCTTCATCCCTTCATGCCATTCATCACCGAGGAACTTTGGCAGCATCTTGCTGAGCGTAAGCCCGGTGAGAGCATAATGTATGCAGAGATTCCGAAACCAAAGGAATACAAAGAAGAAACCCTGAGTCTCTTCGAGGAACTAAAAGATATTGTGGCCGGAATCCGGACTATACGCAAGCAGAAACAGCTCCCGCAGAAAGAGGAACTAACCCTCAATATCAAGGGAAATCATGACTCCAGCCTCGACTCAATTCTCAGTAAGATGGGTAACCTGTCACTCATAGAACATGTGGAGGAGAAAGCACCCACATCTTCCGCCTTCATAGTCGGTGCAACAGAATACAGCATACCCCTTGAAAGCAAGATCAACGTTGAGGAGGAACTCGCCAAACTGAACAAAGAATTGGATTACTATACCAAATTCCTCGCAGGAGTTGAGAAAAAGCTATCCAACGAGCGTTTCGTAGCCAACGCCCCTGAGGCAGTAGTAGCTCTTGAACGCAAGAAACAGGCTGACGCGCAGGATAAACTCGCAACCATACGTGCCTCAATTGCTGCCCTTTCTTGATCAGAAGAGAAGACTCTTTTCATCTTACGGCAAACGGGCTGCGCCTATTTTATGAACTTTACGCCAGAAGTTAGAAACAAAACTTCTGGCGTGTTTTTCATTTTAGCGCAGCCCGTTTGTAGTCAGGTGTATAACTCGTCAGTCTTATAACTTATTGCAGAGCTAACTTATTCTGTCCCCTATATTCCACCTCCAAAACCTGCCTCATCATCAGCAAGGAAAGATTGAGTCTGACAGGTTAATTCCTGCCTAAAAAGATTTTTCCTCGCTTCGAAACATAAATTCCGGGAGCAGTAGGTTCTTTAACCGGTCTCCCCTGAAGATCATACCACATCCCATCCCCGGTTTCATCCATCTCGACTATATCACGCACACCACTTGAATCAGCGAATGAGCAGATTGTCTTTAATGCAGGCAACGCCTTCCCGTCCCGGCTATCAAACAGTGGCGCATTATACCATCCCGACAACTTATTGTCATAAGCATTATATTCCATCCACCACCAGAAGAGCCCATCCGCATGAGGATATTTCTCAAGCAGGCTCACGATATCCTGAGCGAAAGCATTCTGTCCCGCAGCACTGAAAGGCCATGTGCCCGAAGTGTTGATAGTAGAGCCGGGAACAGACCAGGCATATGAATAACCGGTCTCAACAATCATGATATCCTTCTCCGGATAATTGGTGGAAAGCATCGAAAGACTACTTTCAAGACTCGACAGATATCCGTGCCAGTATGGATAATAGCTGAGGCCGATAATATCATAATCCACATTAAGTTCTTTCATCTTGTCATAGAAATTCTTCTCAACAGATGTCTGATTTGTTCTCTCCGTATGGATAACTATCTTTGCCTCCGGACAAACCTCCCGGCATGCCAGGATGGCCCGGTTAAGAAGTGTCCCGAATCTTCCCCAGTTCGCACTACTCCCCATCATGGCCTTTTTCGGCGATGTTGTTCCAACAGGCCCCCAAAGCATTCCGTAACTTATTTCATTGCCCGGTTGGATGAACGCCGGAACAATTCCTTCAGCTTTCAGCGTCTCAAGAGTTTCCTTAGTATAATCATATATTTTCTGATACAGCTCTTCATCCGAAAGTCCTACCCAATCGATAGGAGTCCACTGCTTTGCAGGATCAGCCCACGTGTCGGAATAATGGAAATCCAGCATAAGGTCAAACCCATTTTCAACAATACGTTTGCAAAGCGGAAGAATATAATCAAGATCCTGACAAGCATTGGGGTCATACTTCGTATCCTGATTTGAATCATTGGCATGAAGTTCCTTATATTTTGACGGATTCACGAACAGGCGCACTCGCATGGCATTCATCCCCTCCTTTTTCAACCAGGGAAGGAGATCGGGAATGACATTCCCGGTCAGGTCTCGATAGGTAACCCCCGCCTTCTCATAATCAGGTAAAAGGGAAATATCCCCTCCTGCATAACGTTTGGCATCCGCCTGAATTCCCGGAAGCAGGCCCACTAAAAGCAGAATTATCCAGATTGAGTTTTTCATAATAACCAATTCAATTTGATTTTAACATAAATAGTTGATAAAAAAATTGCGGAAAAGAATTCTTTTCCGCAAATATAACTCAAATTCATATTTCTGACAATGAAGTTGTCTAAACTAATTTTTTTTGCAGACGCTTTTTAACTCAAGTAAGTTTTCAAAATTAGTTTTTATTATCAACATAGTTAGTTTAACATTGAAGCTAATTATTCAAACCTACTTGGTAGATAAGTTTAGACAACTTCAGCAATAAGCCCCACTAATATGACCATTTTTATTTAGGGAGACTATTCCGGCAGGATGGAGATAGCGAATCCTCCGCCTGCAGCCTCAGGAATCTTTAGTTTTGTCTTCGGTGTAACGGTCTTGTTCTCGATCACGTATGCCTGAGGATTTTTCTTGTAATGTGCATTCTTGGCATCGCGATATATAACGGCCTTATATTTTCCCTCGGGTAAGAAACTGAAATCAACCTCGGCAGTTCTCGGATCAGCGCCATTCGTACCCCCTACAAACCATTTATCCTCACCCTTCGCCTTACGAGCCACGGTAAGATACTCCATTGGTTCTGCCTCAAGATAATAGCTCTTGTCCCAGTCAAGCGCTACATCCTTGATAAACTGGAAAGCATCCATAAACTTCTCATACGTCTCGGGAAAATCGGCAGCCATCTGAAGCGGACTCGACATCGTCACGTATAGCGACAGCTGATTAGCCAGGGTTGTATTCACCCATGAAGTATTCTTAGGATTATACTTTCTCATATCATTCTCAAAAAGACCCGGAGTATAATCCATCGGTCCTCCCACAAGACGGGTGAATGGTAAAATCGTTGTGTGACTTGGCTTGCTTCCGCCAAAAGCCTGATACTCCGAACCCCGTGCCGACTCATTGCCGATAAGGTTGGGCCATGTCCGGCAGAGGCCGGTGGGACGCACGGCCTCATGGGCATTTACCATGATCTGATAGTCAGCAGCTTTCTTCACGGCATGGAGATAATGGTTAACAAGCCACTGGCTGAAATGATTGCTTCCGGCCGGGATAATATTTCCCACATAACCGCTCTTGACGGCATCATAGCCATTATCCTTCATGAACTTGTAGGCCTCGTCCATGCGTCGCTCATAGTTTCTCACCGAACTGGAAGTTTCATGGTGCATTATCATCTTGACGCCTTTCTCCTTAGCGTAGTCCCTGATTGCAGGAAGATCAAAATCCGGATATGGGGTAACGAAATCGAAAACCTCATCCTTCATCTTTCCCGACCAGTCCTCCCAGCCGATGTTCCAGCCCTCAACAAGCACCCCGTCAAATCCATGTTCAGCAGCAAAATCGATATACTTCTTGACATTCTCAGTAGTGGCTCCATGCTTGCCGTGAGGAGTTGTCTTGGTATAATCCACTTTATCAAGATGGATATTGGGCAGATCATTTGTGTAGCTCCATTTGCTTTTCCTGTTGATCATCTCCCACCATACGCCCACATATTTCATAGGCTTTATCCAGCTTGTATCCTCAATGGCACACGGCTCGTTGAGATTGAGTGTTATGCGCGAAGCAAGGATATCGCGCGCGTCATCGCTCACGATCACCGTCCTCCATGGAGTGACGCAATCGGTCTGCATATATGCCTTGTCTCCGACAGCATCCGGAGTCAGCAGAGCCTTGAAAGTATTGGTAGCCGTATCAAGTTCCAGGTGCATACAGGGATAATCCACCAATGCCGCCTCATGAAGATTGATATAGAGACCGTCATCGCTCTTCAACATCAAGGCCGTCTGAACGCCATTATCTACCGGCACCGTTGTCCAGTCATAAGTTGGCCCCGTTACCTCATCCATTCGGGATGGGATCTCCGACATACGGCTGCGTGTATATTCAAATTCCTGTGTGTCATAATCAGCCGGAATCCAATAAGCTTCATAATCACCTGGCATAGCGAATTCCGTAAGCTCATCGGTGATAACAAAATAACTCAGTTTCTTCTGCATCGGAAACTCATATCTGAAGCCGAGTCCATCATCAAACAGACGGAATCTCACCGACATCTGACGCTTAGTATCCTTCTGCTGAAGATTCACCAGCATCTCCTTAAAATTGTTACGGATCTCGCTCTCCTCTCCCCATACAGGTTTCCAAGTTTCATCTACCGAGGTTGTATCCACCGATACAACCTCAAATCCATCTTTAAGAGCCTTCCCATCCTTTATGAGTTTCGTTTTCTTGATCTCAAAGCCGAGCCGGCTCGGTTTTATCACCTCCTTGTCCTTAAAATTGAGCTGATATTGCGGAGCGCCGTCAGCCGTAAGTGAAAATTGCATCGTCAGTTCCCCGTTTGGCGAACTCAGGGTCTGTCCTGCAACCGGCAATGTCACAGTAAACGCCGCCATCAGCAACGCCGACTCGATAAGTTTAATCTTCATGTGTTATTAGGTTTAGATTAGTTCCAGATTATTAAGAGCCCATCTCATAAATTTGAGAGCCCCGGGGTCGCTGGGTTGGAGTGATTTTTGGCTTTTGAGCGATTGAGCATAGCGGGCT
>CAZCJC010000054.1:0-19509 GCA_964499025.1 uncultured Sangeribacter sp. | reverse complement strand
GAAAAGTTTAAGGATATCGATGTCATGGTATCTCATCAGATGCCCGGCGTAGAAGAAAAGGAGCGCCACTTCGGGGCGCCAACCTCAGCCGTTGTTAAATATTGCAACAAATATAATTGCGGCTGCTGCGATGAAGATGCGCCAGTTGATGATCTTAAGCAGGAGATGAATGAATGGCACAGCGATTATTGCCACGATGAGATCTCGCATATACCATAAGGCCACATTGTAGTTTGGGAATCCCTTGATGCCGAAAAGGGTGATAAAGAATTTTCCGGGGTATAATATACCGTTTTCATAGAAAGGGGGCATCTCGATTGACCCTCCCTTTGCTCCATTATGCAGCAGAGTGAAAAATAGGGTTATTACAATTCCGAATAGGCCCCATATTATGAACGGGATGAGCAGACGCGTGATACGCCTGCGGAGAATCGGAAGCCAATTCTTCCATTTAATGTCTTTGTCCGGTGTGAGTAGAAATCCTGACATGAAGAAAAATACCGGCACTGCATAATTTTTCAGGAAACTTACAATTATGAGGAACAGGGTCTGCAGCCCCGGATAAGACTCCATAGGGATAAGGACTCCGTTGATTGTGAGATCTGTCAACCGTATGAAATGGTCGGCCACAACTGTGAGAGCCAGAATCCATTTGAGAGAGGAGAAGGTTCTGGACAGAACACTGTTGCGGTTCCGGATATCCTCAGGATGATATTTTGAAGTCACGGAGTCCGTCACGATTCAGGGGTTGTAAAGGTCTTTGTTGCGATAATCGAGAATCTCCTGGGCTGCCTTGAGGGCCTGACGTGCCCGGCTCTCGGGGTTTATGGCAATAGCAGCCAGGTAGTCGTTGAGAGCCAGTGATCTTTTCCCTGCTCCCCAATATTTCATTCCTCTGAGTGTGAGTGGCTCGTCTTCCTCAGGATGAATGGAGATATATTGTGTGAGGATATCCACTGCCTCTTCGAAAGGCGCACAACGGATAGTTGCTTTCAGTTCGGTAAGATTCATAGATAAATTTTTGTAGATTCCACCTTCCCTCCAAGAAAAACGGAGGCGAGTGAATCGAATTTTTGAGGGTTCTCAGTAGTGAGGAATGTCATTGTCCCTCCCCGGGTACACATACGTTCTATTTCCGGATGCCGATGGAGATAGTCTGCAAGACTATCTGCCACTAAGTCTCCCTGGGGGAGGATCGTTACATTAGCCGGTGTGTGTTTCCTTATTTTCGGTAGAAGCAGGGGGTAATGGGTGCAACCGAGAATAAGGGTGTCTATTTGGGGATCTTCAGTCAGGATACGGTCGATATATTTCTTTACAAAATAATCTGCTCCATCTCCGTCGAATTCCCCTGTCTCCACGAGTGGCACCCACATCGGGCAATCGAGTTCGGTAATAGTCATCGAAGGGTGGAGTTTCTCCAATTCCATGCGGTAGGAATGAGAGTTTACGGTTCCCGGAGTCGCGAGGAGTCCGACGTGGCCGCTAACGGATATTTCCTCAAGAATCTCGACAGTCGGGCGGATCACTCCGAGCACCCTTCTTGATGGATCAAGGGTGGGAAGAATCTGCTGTTGGATTGTGCGCAGAGCTTTTGCCGAAGCCGTGTTGCAGGCAAGAATCACCAGATGGGCGCCTTGGCGGAACAATTCCTCCACGGCCTGACGTGTGAAATCGAATACCACATCAAAACTGCGGGTGCCATAGGGTGCGCGCGCATTGTCACCCAGATAGAGGTAGTCGAATTGCGGGAGTTTATTCTTGAATTCTCGAAGAATTGTCAGTCCGCCGTAGCCGGAATCAAACACGCCGATCGGTCCGGGTGCCGAAGGAAGAGACTCTGCCATAAAGTGGGAAATCGAAATAGGAAAGATATCTAAAATGAATGCGAAATCCAGAGGATCTCGCATTCATATATTTCCGGATGATGGATTATTATTTAATACCTAATTTTGCCTTCACCTGAGGAGTTATATCCACCACAGGAGCTGCATAGTAGAGGGTCTGGTCGGGAGAGTAGTTCTGAATCATGCTGAACGCGCCCTCTTTGCCTACAGATTCGATAGCTTCGCGGATCTTTGTCACGATCGGAGCCATAAGTCCCTGCTGCTGTTGAGCTATATCATTATCGGCCGACTGCATGAAAGCCTGAATTTTCTGCTGATAATCGTTGATCTCACGAGTCTTGCGCTCACGTATGGCGGGAAGTTCGGTCTCGCTTGTTTTCTGGAGATCATCTACCATTCGTTTGTATTCTTCTTCCAGGCGAGTGAACTCATCCTGATATTTCTTCTGGATTTCCTGAAGTTTTGTCTGAGCGGCTGCAGTCTCGGGCATAGCCTGAAGCACGGCACCTGTATCGACAATACCAATTTTAACTGTCTGAGCAGAAGCGAACATAGGAAGGGCTACTGCTACGGCGAGTAAGATTTTTTTTAACATGATTATGTTGGTTGTTTTTGGGTTAATTGTTAATTTTTACAATCTTTCTCATTGAAATATCCACATCGGATTGCAATGAGTCTGCATTTTGAAATTGCAGGTCACAAATTTAGACAAATTAGTTAAATGTTCAAAATAAACATCCTTAAATTAACTTAAATAGCCTATATTGATATCCCTGTGTGGTGCGAGCCACTTATTTCGAGTAGCCGAGTTTTGCGAGCACGTCGTTGCTGACATCTATTCTCGGGGAGGCGAACACGATGCTCTGGGAAGAGGCGCGGTCGAAAATTGCCATGTAGCCTTTCTCTTCGGCCACAGCCTTGACTGCATTGTAGACATCCTCCTGAATCGGTTTGATCAAGGCCTGACGTTTCTTATAGAGCTCACCCTCCGGACCGAAATATTTATACCGGAGATCAGTGGCTTCCTTCTCCTTGGCTACGATCTCTTCCTCACGTTTCTTTTTCTGCTCGTCAGTGAGGAATACCATGTCAGACTGGTAATTCTTATACATTGTCTCAGCCTCTTTCGAGACTTCGTTTACTTCGCGCTCCCAACGCTGCGACACCTGGTTGAGCTGCTCGTTTGCCATCTCATAAGAGGGGACATTACGGAGGATATATTCCATATCGACCAAAGCGAACTTCTGAGCAGATGCTCCTGCAATGCCGGCAATGGCAAGGCATAGGGTGAGTATTATCTTTTTCATCTCTGTATATTCTTGATTTCTAAATTTCGTTATGCGCCGTATATCTTCGACCCCTTTATGACAGATAGAGAAACAAAAGGTTTAACTCTTTAAATATTCTTAACTTATCAAAAATCCTTTGTCAGTGGCTTTCTCCATTTGGCATCAGCACCGGATATTTGAGGGGTTGACAGGGGTTTTAGAATTCCTGTCCGAGTATGAAGTGGATCTGGCTGCCTCCCCTCGTTCCCCAGACTTTGTCGAAACCGTAGGCCCAGTCGATTCCGAGGAATCCGAGCACTGACAGATATACACGGGCACCCACACCGGCACTACGTTTGAGATTGAACGGTGAGAAATCCTTGACATCATACCATGCATTACCCGCCTCCGCAAAAGCTATGGCATAAATTGTGGTAGAGGGCTGGAGCAGGAACGGGAAGTGGAGCTCGAAAGTGAATTTTCCATAAGCGTAACCCTCATAGCCGGAGGGTGTGAACTGACCGTTCTCGTAACCGCGCATGGAGATGGTTTCGGTTGCGTATGTGTAGTTTCCGGTCATACCGTCACCACCGAAGTAGAAGGTTTCAAACGGAGTCTTTATATACTTGTTGAAGGAACCCAGCAATCCGAAGTCGGCACGGGTCATGAGCACCAGTGTCCATTTGCCGTCGGGATCTGTGAGGGGGGTGAAGGTCTTGCTCTTGAATCGCAATTTCCAATATTCGATCCAGCGGTAAAGCTTGCTTCTGGCAGCTTCACGGGAGTCGGTGTCCTGATTATAATAGCTTGCCTGCTCTGAAAGCTGCTTCCAATTCCTTTTTCCAAAAAGGCTTGCAGGGGGAGTGACTGTCAAGTCGATAGAGAATTGCGAGCCTCGGCGGGTATAGATGGGATTATCAATTGATGTGCGCGACAGGGTTAGGCCGAGTGTGAGAGAGTTTGACGTACCGTTACGCATATAGTAGAGGTAATCCCAGTTTTTGAGGTAATACCAGCGATAGGCAAGTGAAGCCTGGAATTGGAATGAGTCATCGGGCCAGTTGAGGCGCGTTCCGAATCCTACGCTTGCCCCGGCAAGCTGAAGCACCTTATTGGGGTCGTAAGCATTCTGGATAGCATACGTGGAGTAGTTTGTGTTGTAAGAATACTGCGACCACATTGCATTCTGGTAGGCATATGACCAGGTGTCGTTATAGAAGCTGGAGTTGATACCGGTGGAACGGCTGTAATCGAGGGAGAGGGATAATGAATTTGGTCGGTTACCACCCAACCATGGATCGAAGAATGATATGTTGTAGCTCTGGTAATATTTAGCGTTCGTCTGGGCCGAGATAGAGAATGTCTGGCCGTCACCGCGAGGAATTATGCCCTTGTATGCACTCGGGTTGAAGAGATTCTTCATCGAGAAGTTTGCAAAGGAGAGAGCCACCTGTCCGGTCACACCTGTCTGTCCCCAACCAAAGGAGAGCTGAACCTTGTCGTTGGCTTTCGATTCGAGATCAAAGATGATATCTACTGTTCCGTCGCTTTCATTCGGCTGAGGATTGATGCCGATTGTCTCGGGATTGAAATGGCCACCTGCCGCGATCTCACGATATGAACGCATCAGGTCGCTTTTGGAGAAGAGCTCACCCGGGCGCATGCGCAGTTCGCGGCGTATAACCTTCTCATAGAGCTGGTCGTTGCCGTTGATGACAATTTTATTGATACGTGCCTGCGGACCCTCTATTACACGGAGCTGAAGATCGATACTGTCACCATGGATCCTCTCCTCGACCGGGATTATTGTAAAGAACAGGTAGCCGTTGTCCTGATATAGGGTAGAGACGGCATCCTCATCAGTATTTGTACGTTTGTCAAGGAGTTTCTGATTATAGACATCTCCCGGATACATACCAAGCACGTTGTTGAGGACTTCAGTGGGATAAACCGTGTTTCCGACCCATGAGATATCGCTCAGGTAATATTTCTTACCCTCATCGATTGTGAGGAATACATCGACGGTCTTGTCGTCGAAACGGGCCACACTGTCATGTGTGATTACGGCATCCTTATAACCCAATTCGTTGTATTTCTGGATTATGCGGGTGCGGTCGTCCTCGAAATCGCGGTCAACAAATTTCTTCTGCTTGAATATGTTGAGGATGTTTCCGTTTTCGTTGGTTTTCTTCATTGTCCGCTTGATCTTCCCGTCGGAAAGCACTTCGTTGCCATCGATGTAGATCTTGTGGACCTTGACCTTATTGTTCTTGTTCACAGCAACATTAAGTATCACCTGATTCTCTTTAGAGAGGTCTGGTTGCTGAATGATCTTCACGTCAGCATTTTTGAAGCCCTTCTTGGCGTAATAGTCCTCGATGATCTTCTTTGCCTGAGAAATGATGTTGGGTGTGAGTTGCTGACCGGATACCATTCCGAGCCGCTGCTCTATATCTTTCTTCTCTCCGCTTTTTACGCCGGTAAAGGTCATTTCCGACATACGGGGCTGCTGCTCAAGAGCAATTTCGAGCCAGACCTTGTCGCCTACGATCTTTTCAACATTAATCTGAACCTTGGAATATAGACCCTGACGCCAGAAACGTTTTACAGCAGATGATATTTCATCGCCGGGAATATCAACCTTGTCGCCTACGGATAGACCTGAATATCCGATAATCAGGTAGTCGTCAGACTCCGGCACACCGGTGACCGTGATATCAGCTATTTCATAACTTTTCGGAATAGGAGAATATATCACGTCCGGATGATATAGGGTATCTTCCGGCACGGCTGGACGGATATCGAGAGCGTTGGCTGAGGCAGCAACGCCGAGAACAAGGAGAGCAAAAAGGGTCTGCATCAAATGTTTCATGTATTTTCGGGAAGATCGGAAAAACATCATTGGGGTTATATTGTAGAATTTACCTGGTCGCTTGTCATGCCAAACCGGCGTTCGCGGTTCTGGTAATCGAGGAGGGCGTCCAGATAGGCTTCATTGTCGAAATCCGGCCATAACACCGGAGTGAAATATAGTTCGCTATAGGCTATCTGCCAGAGGAGGAAATTACTGATTCGGTGTTCGCCGCCTGTTCGTATGAGAAGGTCGGGATCAGGAATTCCGGCGGTAGATAGGGATTCGGCTACAGTCTTCTCGTCGATCGTGTCGGGAGATATCTCTCCACGTGCTGCCCTTGCAGCGAGGTCTCGGGCTGCTTTGGTGAGTTCCCAACGAGAGGAATAGCTCAGGCACATAAGTAGGTTGAGACCGGTGCAATGCTCGGTAGCCTTCCGGCCCTCCTCAAGGCTCTCCCTAACCTCTTGCGGGAGGCGGTCGATCTCGCCAAGGAGATGGATCTTCACATTGTTTTTCACCAGGTCGGGAGTCTCCTTCCGGATAGTCCAGCCGATGAGGTGCATCAAGGTCTCCACTTCCGGTCGGGGTCGATTCCAGTTTTCAGTAGAGAAGGCGTAGAGGGTGAGATATTTGATACCGAGATCAGACGAGAAGCGGGTGATGCGGTTTACGCTGTTAACCCCCTCTGCGTGGCCGTCGCTCCTTTCCATAGCGCGGCGGCGCGCCCATCGGCCGTTACCATCCATAATGATGGCCACGTGACGGGGGAGCCTTCCCATATCAAGGAGCTTAAGCTTTCTGTTAATCTCGTCCATATGTCGGTTATAATATTTTTAATCCTTATAGTTGCATACGGCGCAGCGTTTGCTGAATTCGTAGCTGATAGTCACCGACATTGTGGAATACCAGTCGGTGTTTTTCATGAAAGAACTCTTTATGCCGTATGGATCTTTCAGCAATTCTCCGTCAAGCTTGTCGGAGAATGTTTTTTTCATTAGGAATTCAAATCCAAGATTCCATCTCTTGGATATCTTGTATTTGACTCCTACGCCAAGTGGGATGGTGAATGCCCCGCCCATTTTCCCTTCCACACTCCAGAGCGTGGCGCCGAGTCCGGCAGTGATGTAAGGTGATATCCTTTTCAACTTGCGGTAGGATTCCCCCATGCCGTAGTTGAAGAAGTTGAATTCCACCATTTCTCCAAGCTCATAGAAGGTATTGGAAAACTTATATGTTTCTCCACCCGGGAAGACATTGGTCATCTTCGATGAGTCTCCACGCAGGCTGCCTGTGTAGAAATTCGTCTTGAATGCCCATCTCGGGTTGAGCATATATCTGAACAGGACCGTGAAGTCCCATCCGGGATTCTGCCATAGGTTGGCAGTGTTGGCATCTCCGAGATATCCAGTCATGCCGATTCCCGCTCCCATGTCGAAGCGGTAATCTTCCTGCGCCTTTGCCGTGAATGCGGAGCAAGAGAGGAGCAGGATGGAAAGCAGCAAAGGAATCCGGATTTTTCTCATCAGAACAGAGGGGTAAAGGTGAGTCGTGCAAGGGCTCCTCTCCAGATAGTATTACATAGTTCGCCATTGGGATTCACCCCGCCGATGAGATAGATATAGGGACAATCCCAGAGAATGTTGTCGCCATCGATCTCAACCGAAATACGTCGGGGTCCCTTCCCGCTTTTCTTCCAGTAGTTAGAAATCAACGCTTTTCTGGGAGTTGTCATCACCACATTGTCGCAATCGGTCATTGTTGGTATCTCTTCGGGTAGCTGTAGCTTCTCATTTCCCTGCCCCCAGTTGACACCGTTGTCGTAAGAGATGAAGACAGTGCGGTTTAGGCTTCCGTCAGAAAGACGACCACCGACAATCATCCATACAGGGAATTCGGTGCGAGTCCAGGTGGAGACTGTGTTCCGGTAGCTGTAATAAGGGATTATGGAAGCACCGGTCACCGGAGGCATGCCCCCTTCGCAGAGTTTTATCCAGTTGGCTCCATCGAATGCCCAGGTAACGCTGGTAAGTGTCCCGTCGGCCATTTTACCACCGACAAAGAATCCCACCGGGGATGAGGTCCATTTATTTGCGAGGATTACGAAGTTTGAGAATCCAGCCACCGGGAAATCAGGATCTGCAGGGGTGCACAGAAGATCTTTCAAGGGATACTGGGCATATTCAAGTCCGTTTGCTCCGGCCTTAAGACCGATCGCAGTGTCAAGATAGGCACCGAGCATTGCAGTCCACTTTTCTCCTGTATCGGTCCAGTTTGAGCCGTCGGTGGTTTCATACATCTGACCGTCAGTGGAGAGGATGCATATCGCTCTGGTGGTTGCGCACATCGAACGCACATCGGGGGTGAAGGGGAAAGTGATCTCCTCCTTCTGCCATAATTTTTCATAGAGATTGTCGGATGTGGCGTAGGTGTAAGAGCCGTCGCTCTCTTCAATTAGAGAGATAGCCTGCCCGTTGAAATCGATGGTCTTTTGGTTTTTGGGATTATCCAGTCGAGAGGGGAGAGAAGAGATAGCGGCATCTCCCCAAACGAGGGAATCTGCCTCCTCCTTGTGTACGTTCACCTTAATCCGGTAATCCTTGGTATGCTCACCATATTCCGTGAAGAGGGTGAGGGTGACATTCCCGGTGAAATCTATGGAATCCGTGGGAGAAGTGAGGTAGTTAACCTCCCCCTCGCGTGTGTCTCCACCCTCCATCTTGATTGTGGCCTTAGTCACGTAGTCGGAATATTTGATATTCGGAACAAGCTTGTTGATCTTTGTCCCCACCGGGAGTGAATCCGCATTGAAAATCACTCCATGTTCGAGATCGATGGAGAAGAAAACTGAATCGAGATTCTCCATGACTTTAGAGTCAGAGTTGAGTGAGAAAGCGGTCACTGCCACGTTTGTGGTGGATATGAAGGGGTCTGATGTGGGATCTGACTTTTCGTTACAGCCTGTAACGCCGAAAGCGGCGGTCAGAAGGAGCACCGCGCCGGAGAAGCAGCTTAAGTGTTTGTTTGACTTCACGTTTATATGGGTCACGTTGTTATTGTTTGCTGTTGAAGAACACATCTTTTCTTCGGCAGGAGAGACTTGAAAATAGTGTTTCAACTTGCAAAATTAGCATTTCTTGGGGAATTACAGGCTAAAATGCGTCAGGAAATTGCAATTTAAATGATTTTAATACAATTTTAAAGCTTTTTAAGAGTCTCGATTACGTTGCTTCCGATGTTTTTTATGTCGACAAGGCGTATGTTATGAGGGAGTGAGGGGGCATATATGCCAGAGTGAATCAGTGTCGGTGAGGTTTCTCTCCGTATTTCATCAAAGAGCCCGGCTGAGATAAAGGAATCGAGAATGCGAGGCCCCCCCTCCACCATCAATGAGGTGATATTATGCAGGGTGTATAATGAGCAAATATTTTCTTGAAGACTTTTCTCACTGTCAAGAAATATTGGGTCCCTCTGAAGTATTACGGCATCTTGTGGTAGCCTTTCGGATGTAAAGAGGACTGGCCGGGGTTGGTTGCCGGGATATAATCTTGAGGTTAGACGTGGATTGTCGGTGATGACCGTGCCGGTGCCAACAAGGATGGCATCGCATAATGTGCGCTCACGGTGCATCTCCACCAACGAGAGGGGAGTGGAGAGACTTACCGGAACTGTGGCACCTGAAGCATCATGGGCAGCCATAAAATTGTCGGCACTTCTGGCCCATTTAAGTAGTATCCAAGGACGCCGCAGCGTGTGGGCTGTTATGAAACGTTTGTTTATCTCGCGGCATTCTTTTTCCAAAACGTTTTCTACAACCTCTATTCCCGCATTGCGCAGCATGTTGATTCCGCGGCCGCTGACCTCCTTGAATGGGTCTCTCATGCCGACCACTACCCGTTTAATACCTTTTTCAATCAGGAGTTTGCTGCAAGGAGGGGTTTTCCCGTAATGGGAGCATGGTTCGAGAGTGACATATATGGTTGACTCCCCAAGGAGGGAGATATCAGAGTCTTTTACCGATGCTATGGCGTTGACTTCGGCATGTGGCCCACCAAATCTTCTGTGCCATCCCTCGCCGATGACCCTGCCATCGGCTGAAACCACCACTGCCCCTACCTGAGGGTTGGGGGATACGAAGCCGGCTCCGTTTGAGGCGAGCTCGAGGGCCCGACGCATATATTTCGGATCTATGGACATGACTTGTTTTGATTTAGATTCC
The DNA here is from genome assembly GCA_964499025.1 of uncultured Sangeribacter sp. Taxonomy (GTDB): domain Bacteria; phylum Bacteroidota; class Bacteroidia; order Bacteroidales; family Muribaculaceae; genus Lepagella. The sequence continues at coordinate 9,324 of CAZCJC010000054.1, read as the reverse complement.
CTCTTCCTAAAACCTTACTCCCATACTTAGCTGGGCATTCTCTACGGAGGAGAAGAATGAGAAATTATGGGACCGATACCAATTGCCGTCTATCTTGCCAATAGCACAAATGAAGAAGTCGCCCAGATTATAGGTCAATGATCCCTGGCCTTTTAATGTCATGGCGAATAAACGTGCGCCGCTTTCAACCGAATCTTCGTAAGCATGCGTGAATCCCACTCCGGGAAATGCGGATATGTTGAATAGGAGATGCCTGTTTAAGACCCAGTTGTAGCTGTATCCACTCATAAGGGCGTAGGAGTTGTAATGGAAACGGTATACGTGCGGATCAATTGTCAGATATGGCTTGAGATTCTCCGGAATATCGCTCATATCCATGTTGATGTCGAGATTATTGTAGTTGAAGCCTATGATGGCGGAGCCTGCGCTCTTTTTCTGAAACTTGGAGAAGTTGTAGGCTGCCCCCATCGAGAATTTTCTGTTATTGAAGAAAAAGTAACCGTTCAGGCCTATAGTCTTATATTTCACCCCGGGGAAATTCTCTTTGATGAGTCTTCCTCTGTCATAATCTCCGAATGTGCGGATGAATGTTCCTCCTGTGTTTTCCCAGTAATGGCCTTCAATGTTGAAGCGAGCGCAATTGAAGTTGAATTCCATTTTTTTATGATTTGATGGCTTGTTACCTATTACGTTCGACATGTCGAGAGAGTATCCAAAACTGACTGCCATATATTGGATGTATGCTCCGGCATTGCAGTAGAATTCGCTCATCATGCGCATCGGCATCTTCTTGGCAAGATTGAAATAGTAGGAGTCAACCCAGTTGTCGCTCACCACGCGGGCTTTCCATCTGCGACCGGTGCCTACCACGTATGTAGTGTCGTAAGAGTTGAAAGTGCGGTCAGCCCAATTGTAAACCTTGACGCAAAATCCGAGGAAACGTGGGTATTCCACAGTTGTATCATTCAGATTCAGTTTTCCTTTCTTCAGAAGATGCCACCAATTCCTTGAGGAGTCGGGGGCCAAGTTTCCGGAGACTTCCGGGACTGCTGTCAATCCGTTGACAGAACTTATTTTCCGTTCTGGAGACGAAATAGGTGCGGCAGGTTGTTGCGTTGCTTTCGGAATGGGGATACAGTCGCCTTCCTGAGCATGGAGAGTCAGGGAGGCGAAGATTAAAAGGAGTGTCAGGATGGAGCGTAATCCGTCGGCCATGAGTCGAATATTACTGGGGGCGATTTTTTAACAACTCGGTTGCTTCTTTCAATTTGGAATCGGGCACTACGAGAGCTATGGACCCAAGTCCACCAATGCCTGGATATATTTGCGACAGAGCATCGGAATCTACTTCTGCCGGAATACCATGGTTCTCAAGGAATCCTTTGTCGATATATGCTTCCGCGGAGTTTGTGTATTCGTTTACAACAGCCATAATGCGATATAGTTATTGGTGTGAATCAATATATGTTCCGGGCATTCAGGGCCTCGCGGTATTTGCGGGCGTTTTTCGAATGCTCCTCAAATGTAGTTGCAAAATTGTGGGTGCCTGAAAAATCCTCTTTGGCGCACATGTACAGGTAATTGTTTGGGGTGCTGTCAAGAATGAGATCAATCGTGCCTACACCCGTTGTGCGGATAGGACCGGGGGGAAGTCCGTTGTGCGTGTAAGTATTGTATGGAGAATCAACTTTCAGATGCTCTCCTTTGATTCGGCGGATTGTGAAGTCACCTACGGCAAATCTTACCGTGGGATCCGACTGGAGCCGCATCCCTTTGTCGAGACGATTGATGTAAAGGCGCCCGATTGTGCCCTTCTCCTCCGTGGCGTTGCTTTCCTCATCCACTATAGATGACAGAATCATCACTTCGGCAGGGGTGAGACCGAGTTCCCCGGCTTTCCTCCTTCTTTCCGGATTCCAGACATTCAGATAATTTTTACCGATTTTGTCTATCACCTCCCCGGGAGTGGCCGACCAATATATCTGGTAGGAATCATCGACAAATATTGCGAGGGCTTGCACCGGGGTCAGCCCGTAGGGGGCGAAGGTGGCAGGATCGGATAGGCAGGCTTTGAAGTCGGCGGCCGAGAAATCCATTTTTGCAGCAATCCTTTCGCAAAGGAGATCGAGATCCCTGAATCCGTTGATGGTGATCCTGACAGGTGTCTGTCCACCGCTTGATATCCTCCTTGCCACGCTCAGGGCATTGCTCCCTGCTCCGATTTCGTATGAGCCGTGGCGTGAAGAAAGGTCAGTTTTCCTGAGTTTCACCAATTTCATCACGCTTCCGGCGAAACTGTCGCCGTAGTATTTGGTCAAGGTGTCGGTAACGTTCTTTTCGGTAGCACCTGACGGAATGCGGATTGTTGCAGCCTCGACAGTGTGCCTCATAATCAGAGGATAGAGAATCACCAGAAGAATGACGATCATAAAAGCCAACCCCAAAAGGATGTAGAGCATCCTTTTGGGGGCTTTTTGAGTTTTGCGCTTAGGTTGTGGGGCCACAGTCCGCGTCTTTCTTTTTTAAGGGTATTATTTCTTTGCTTTTACTTTCTCAAGTTGAGATTCGAGAGCGTCGAGACACAGATCAACAGCCTCTTCGAAAGTGTCGGCAGTCTTTGAGGCGAAAAGATCGGCTGCAGGAGGCACAAGAAGTTTAATCTGAGCTTCTTTGTTCATTGCTGTCTCGGGTTTAACAACCTTCAAAGTAACCTCAGCCTCCGTGATGGGCTCGAAACGGCGGGCAAGTTTGTCGATCTTTTTATTGATGAAGGAGACGAGTTTTTCGGAGATGTCGAAATGAATGGCTTTGATAGTGGCTTCCATAATACTTGGTTTTTATGGTTAATAATAGAGAGGAGTCGTTCGGAGAAACAATTGCTCCGGTGGTTTGTATCCTCTTTCTACAAAGATAAACAATAAATCGGATAGTTTTGATTTTAATTGTTAAAATTTTTTGCACTATTTTTTCAATCCGCTTCCTCCTGACAATTCATCTCTTTGTGGATCCATTTTGCTTCTGGGATGAGCGGTGGAGTATGATGCGCGTAATTCGGCAAAGGATAGATGCGTGTAAATCTGGGTGGTAGACAGGGAGGAATGCCCGAGGAATTCCTTTACGGAGTCGAGGGAGGCACCATTGTTGAGCATGGCGGTGGCGAAGGTGTGTCGAAGGATATGTGGACTCTTTTTTTCTGGAGTGGTATCCCCAAGGGCTTCGTGAACTATGTTGTAAAGAGAGCGTTTGCTTATGCGGCCATTCCGTCCGTTGATGAGTGGAATCTCTTTCCCCTGTTCCATAAGCGCGGGGAAGTGCCGGTTCCGGATTTCCTGCCAATTCCTGATCTCTTCGAGCAGGGGAGTGGGTAGCGGGACAACTCTCTGTTTGGATCGCTTACCCATCACTTTGGCCTCCCGCAGGGAGAAGTCTATGTCGGAGTCTGACAGTGTCCGGAGTTCTTCCTGACGCAGTCCTGTGGTGTAGAGAATGAGCAAGATGATATGTGCTCGTGCTTTTCTGAAACTGTCTGCCGATTCCGTATTCTCGATTCCTGTTTGCCGGATTGCGTTTTCGATCTCCTCCTCCTTGAGGAACTGAGGCAACGGCTTGGGCGCCTTGGCAAGAATGAGGTCGGCTGCAGGATTCTTATCTATCATCCCCATCTTTAGCATCCAGTGGAACAGGGCCCGCAGGCTTTGTGCTTTCCTCCTCAGAGTGAGTGGGGATTCTTTCCGCGCGAGATTTCCAAGCCATGCCCGCAGGTCGGAGGTCGTGACTGATGCCGGTTCGAATCCCTCACCTGATGAGGAACCGGAGAGCCAGCAAGCGAAACTGAAGATGTCGCGGCAGTATGCCTCAACAGTGTGCGGACTTCTGTTGAGTTCGTGGCGAAGGTAAGACGCGAATTCTGAGATGACCGGAATCTGAAAATTCATTTCTTTTGTAAGTAGTTGTTAAAAATTAATCGATATATGGTAGTTGATAATCTTGAACAATAAAACCGGTTCTTTTTTTTTGGCATCTTTTGCCTTGGTATTTAGTAGCATACCAGAGTATGCTCTCACTCCGCAGCAAAATCAGCTCAAAAATGATTTCGTTTTATTTGTTCATTAAATTTTTTCAACAACTTAAGGCAGAATAGTACGGATACGACAATTCGGTATAAGTCAGAGATGACTTATACCGAATCGGTTATGTGTCGCGATAAAAGGGGCTTCTTACTGCTCAGCCTGACGAAGCTGCTGAACGTAAACTGCCTTCATCATCTTCTTGCGATTGGCTACTGAAGGTTTCTCGAAAGCCTGGCGTGAACGGAGTTCCTTCACGATGCCGGTTCTTTCAAATTTACGTTTGAACTTCTTGAGAGCTTTCTCGATGTTTTCGCCTTCTTTTACTGGTACGATGATCATGTTTTGATATTGTTAATTTTATATTCGTTGATTATTTCCGCTTCCCTCCGGTGGGCAACATGCAGGCCCCGGTGGAATAAGCGATGCAAAATTATACAATCTTCCAAATATGACAAAATTTTTTACCAAAATTTCGTCAATTTTTTGATGATGAGTGGAAATTAGTATGAAAATGGTACAGAGCGTTATTCCTCGTCATACCATTTTGAATACATGAGATAGTTTTTTGCTATCTTCACATTCATCTCCTTGGCCTTTTCGGGTTCAACCATCTTGATGAATTTCGCAGGAGAGCCGGCCCACATCTCGTGAGCGCCAATCTGGGTGTGGCTCAGTACGACAGATCCTGCTGCCACGAGTGCACCCTCTCCGACCACTGCGTCATCCATAACTACCGCTCCCATGCCTATGAGGGCATAGTCGTGGATCTTTGCGCCATGAATCACCACATTGTGTCCGATCGACACATCATTGCCAATCTCAATTGTGGATTTTTGGTAGAGTGTGTGTAACACGCTGCCATCCTGGATGTTGACACGGTCGCCTACGCGGATGGAATTGACATCGCCTCGTAATACGGTGTTGAACCAAATGCTGCATTCGTTGCCTATCACCACATCGCCTACGATTGTGGCGTTTTCTGCAAGGAAACATCCTTCTCCGATTTCGGGAGTGAATCCCCTTACTGATCTGATAAGTGCCATATTATGTTCTGTATGATTGGTTTCTTTTGAAAATTGGCTGGTAAGTTGCTGTTCATATTAAACACATACGTAGATGATTATAAATAGTAGTGTTTTAATTTGAGCAGGGGCTTAATTATTTAACCGGAGCGCATTTCGCTGCCAGCCACTTGCGCTCATCATCATTCAGGAGCGGAGACAGGGTGGAGCATACTTTCTGATGGTATGTGTTGAGCCATTCCAGTTCATCTTCTGTCATGATCGATGTTTCGAGCAGGGTTGTGTCGAAGGGGAACAATGTGAGTGTCTCGAAATCGTAGAAGTCGCCGAATTCAGTAGTCTCCCACTGTTGGGTGGCGATAAGGTTCTCGAGACGGATACCGTATTTCCCTTCAAGGTATAGCCCCGGTTCATTGCTCGTGATCATGCCCGGTTCGAGGGGTGTGGGAACGTCATTGAGACGAATGCTCTGGGGCCCTTCATGGCAATTGATGAAGAATCCTACGCCGTGGCCTGTGCCATGATAATAAGCCTTACCCTCTTTCCAGAGATACTGACGGGCGAGCACATCGAGTTGCCCTCCACGAGTGCCTTTGGGGAATTTGGCTTTTGCAAGCGCGATGTGGCCTTTCAACACCAGTGTGAAGTCATGGCGCTCGTCGGGGGTGGATTCTCCCAGAGCTATTGTGCGGGTGATGTCGGTGGTGCCGAATGTGTACTGGCCTCCGGAGTCAACAAGCAGAAGGCCGTTTCCTTCGATAGTCACATCGCTCTCTTCGGTGGCTTCGTAATGAATAATCGCGCCATGCGCATTCCAGCCGATGATGGGTGCGAAACTCTCGTCTACGCAGCTCGGATCGGAAAGACGCAGCTCACGCAGACGCTTCCCAAGTTCGACTTCTGTCAGCTTCCCGGTGGGATATTCCTTCTCCACCATCATGAAGAAACGTGTCAGGGCAACGCCGTCTTTCTGCATTGCTATCTTGATGTTGGAGATCATGGTCTCGTTTTTCACACTCTTCAGCTTGGCCACGTTGGCTCCTCCGAATACAGGAGTGCAACCTATGTGGTCGTAGAGCCCGCGGGATGTCTTCTCTGGGTCGATTAGCAGTCTCGTTGTTTTGGGAAGGTCTGCTACAAATGAGAGGACATTGTCGTAGGGCTGAACATCGAAGTTGTATTTTTCGAGATGTTTGCTTACTTCTTCAGTGATCTTTTCCTTATCTATAAACAGCACCCGACGGGAGTCGTCAAGATACAGGTAAGCCACGAATATTGGAGAGAATGCTATATCTCCTGCGGTCCGCAGGTTGGTGACCCAGGCGATATCGTCGAGGGCCGACATCATTATGGCGTTTGCAAGTTCACCCTTGACTTCGGCCATGACGCGGCTTACCTTGCTGTCGACCGTTTCTCCCACCACTGTCTCATCGTGGATGAAAAGTTTGTTCTTCGGTTTTTCCGGACGTTCGGGCCAGATGTAATCGAATAGCGGGAAGTTGTCGTCAAGCTTGATTCCGTTGTCACTGAGTTCCTGCTGCAGGCGCTGTGCCCACGAAACAGAGAAGGTCATGCCGTCGATGCCGACAGTCTGGCCGGCATTCATGTGTTCGGTGACCCAGTCGATGAGGTTGACAGCATCGGGGCCATCCTCTTTCATCATCTTGAAACCTGTATCCTTGAGCTGGTCTTCGGCCTGAATGAAATATCGTGAATCGGTCCAGCAATAAGCTTGATCGGAGAGCACGACTGCTGTTCCGTTTGTACCGTTCCCGGACTCGAACCCGGTGAGCCATTCGCGTCCTCTCCAGTGACGAGGAGGCAGCTCGCTCTGATGAGGGTCGGTGCCGGATACTATCACGGCGTCCAGACCGTGGGTTTTCATGGCCTGGCGCAAATCGGCGAGATATTGAGCATTCTTTTTCATATTACGTACTCATTAAAATTTATCTGCAAAAATAACAAAATAAGATTAAATCCGGTCGGGCTTGGCGGTTTATTTGATGAAAATATGGATGGGATATGGGAAATAATTGGATTTATACGCGTTTTTTATAAAATTAAATTTAAAGAAGTCTTTTATTATCAAAAATTATTTTTTAACTTTGCATCGCAAAAGACCGGGAAATACCGGTCAGATTAAAGATGGCAAGTCAAAAAATCTTTTAAGTAATAGTGATATAAAATTTGTAAGTTAGTGGTTGAGTAGGATCATCGTTTTGCCTGGGAAGGTAGGCGACTCTAAAAAATCACAATGCGGCAGGTGATTGTGAAATTGCGTGCCGTTGTTGTTTATTAAGGGTGTCATTCTTCCTTGTTCCGGGGAGATTTTCGGCCATTGTTTGATAAATCAAACGGATGTGTTATTTTTGCAGGGTCATTCGCCCTTGCGGGATCGCTATCTTCTTGGAGATGTAGGGTCCCGGTGGCATCTATATCATACCTGAATCATGGAAAATAATCAGACATTGAAGGTGGTGTTGTTCGACACCGTGCTGAATTTTGAGAATCTTCTTCCTCTTTCCTATACGCGCCCGGTGGCAGCTTTCAGGATAGGAATACTCACGATAGCTGAAAAGTGGGAACATTATCTGGCGGGCTCGTATTCTGCCCTTACGGTAGACTATCTGAAGGAAAAATTCCCCGTCAGGGTCTCCGAAGATGAGGAGGCGCTCTTCATAGCCGGCAATATCCTTCCGGATGCTGATCTGGCGGCAGCGGTGTCGGCCATTTCGGTGGGGGAGGTGCTTGCGGATAAGGATGGCATCGTGGCCTATCGCGGTACGCTGCGCGAGTTTGAGACAATCAAGGATCCGGAACCTAATTTCGAGGGGGAATATGACAAGCTCAGATACACATTTGATATTTTCCTGCAAAATGGAAAGGAAATATGTCGCGATTACAAATTGCTCGTGGATGGGGAGAGCCCGTGTGCTCCCGACGTGACTACAAGGGTGATCGGTCCTGACCGTACGGCGGATGGATTGCCTTCGGTTTATATTGAGGAGGGCGCATCGGTAGAGGGCGCGATCCTGAATGTAAAGGATGGTCCTATATATATAGGTAGGGATGTGGAGGTGATGGAGGGGGCTTGCCTGAGAGGTCCCTTGGCCGTTTGCGACCGGTCGAAGATACGTATGGGGGCAAAGATTTATGGTGCCACCACTTTCGGCCCCTATTGCAAGATCGGGGGTGAGGTAGACAACACGGTGATCTTCGGCTTCAGCAACAAGGCTCATGACGGATACCTGGGTAATGCTGTGATAGGGGAGTGGTGCAATATAGGGGCAGGGGCCAACGCATCCAATCTCAAGAATGATTATTCAAAGATCAGGGTCTGGAATTATGCTACTCAGAGTTTCATGCGTACTGATCTTCAGTTCTGCGGCTTGATCATGGGAGATCATTCGAAAGCGGGCATCAATACGATGTTTAACACCGCGACAGTGGTAGGAGTGGGGGTAAATCTGCACGGGTCGGGATTCCCGCGCACGTTCATACCGAGCTTCAGTGCTGGTTCGCCGGAGGGAGGTTTTGTGAATGTTGATATCGGCAAGTTCATGGAGGTTGCCGGGAAGGTTATGAAACGCCGCAATCTGGAGCTCGGCGAGGTCGACCGCCGGATCTTTGACTCAATATATAATTCGGCATCAAGATTCAAGATATGACAAGATGCCCGTGTGGTAATATTTCAGGGTCTTTGGATTGGGTGAAATTTTAAGAGAGTCGGACGAAGTTGTTAGGAATAGTTAAGGGATAAAACAGCGTTGTGAAAAATATTTATAAAAGTTTGCGTAAATCGCTAATTTTTAGTATCTTTGCAACGCTTTTAGGGCTATAATGTCCGCGAATGACTGCTAAATGATTGGGGTTCAATTATTTAGTGTTCATTCTTGGTGTATGGATATGGAGCTCTGAAATTAAAGTTTAGACAAAAGCAAACCAAGTTAAAATAAAACAAGACAAAGAATGCCAACAATTCAGCAATTAGTAAGAAAGGGACGCACTGTTCTGAAAGAGAAGAGCAAGTCGCCCGCATTGGATTCCTGTCCTCAGCGTCGCGGCGTGTGTGTGCGTGTATACACCACCACTCCCAAGAAGCCTAACTCGGCTATGAGAAAAGTGGCGCGTGTTCGCCTTACGAACGGCAAGGAAGTGAACAGCTACATTCCCGGAGAGGGACACAACCTTCAGGAGCACTCGATCGTGATGGTTCGCGGAGGACGTGTAAA
>CAZCJC010000053.1:0-19732 GCA_964499025.1 uncultured Sangeribacter sp. | reverse complement strand
CCATCTGCTGGGGCTTCCTCCCCTTCTCAATGGAGATCGACCAGTCGTTCATCGCTGCTGTGCTTACCATCATCGGTTATCAGATCAACGATACCGTGGTTGTATTCGACCGTGTCCGTGAGATGATCGGTATATATCCCAAGGAGGATCGTTACAAGACTTTCAACAAGTCGCTCAACCAGACTTTGAGCCGTACGGTGATGACCTCTTTCTCGACACTTCTCGTGCTCCTCTGCATCTTCTTCCTTGGTGGAGACACAATCCGCTCATTCACATTCGCAATGATCTTCGGTGTGGTAGTCGGAACATTCTGCTCACTCTACTGCGCAGCTCCCGTGGCATACAAGATCATGACAATGGGCAAGAAGAACAATCAGGCTGCTGCCGATGGCAAACCCGTTCTCGAAGGCAACCGTCGCTTCAAATAATAAGAATTTCTCTTAACTACATAAAGGCATCGCAGCTCGTCTGCGGTGCTTTTTTGTAGTAAGACCCTATCTCATACAATTTCAGAGTTCCCGGAGTCTAAGCCACAATACACATGCAACGTTTCACGCTTCCTCTCGCAATACTGATCGGAATAGCAGCATATTTCATATATGTGAACATTCCGGCGTTGAATGGCACCCATGAATTTGCAAACCGGGCCGTTTCCGTGATACAACCCCTGCTCATATTCTCGATGCTGTTCCTCACCTTTCTCAATATCGGTCCGCGCGATCTGCGATTTCACCGTTGGCACCTATGGCATCTGCTCATCCAGACCGGAATATTCCTTATATTCGCATTGATATTAACCTGGGTAGCCGATTCTCACTTCAGAATTCTTATCGAGAGTGCAATGCTCTGTCTTCTTTGTCCGACGGCCACGGCTGCCGCTGTGGTGACACGCAAACTTGACGGCGACTCCGCAGATATCACCACCTATACCATCATCATAAACATCGCAATCGCCCTAACCGCTCCGGCACTTCTGCCAATTGCCCACCCACATCCGGGTCTCACCTTCTTTCCGACATTCCGTATGATAATAGCCAAGGTATTTCCGCTCCTGATCTGTCCTCTTATCGCGGCATGGATCGTGAGAAGATGGCTTCCCTCTGCAGCCACCTACCTGAGGCGGTACAAGGATCTCCCTTTCTACCTGTGGGCCGTGGCTCTCTCTTTGGCTATTGCAGTCACTGTTAAGGCAATCGTCCACAGCACAGTTCCCGCAATCTACCAGATAGCGATCGCCGGCGTTTCCCTAATCTGCTGCCTTTTCCAGTTTATCATCTGCAAAAAGATCGGCAAGAAATATGGGAAAGAGATTGAGGGAGGACAGGCGCTGGGGCAAAAGAACACAGTTTTCATCATATGGCTCGGCTACACGTTCCTCTCTCCTGTAACGGCCATAGCGGGAGGAATGTACAGCGTGTGGCACAATCTCTTCAACTCTTGGCAACTCGCACGCCATAAAAGTTGTGGTTCTGAGAATTAAACCCTATCTTTGTAAGGATGACCATTACACTCAATCCGATGCATAAAGTATTGATCTCACTTTTAGCGGCTGCTATAGCCCTCAGTGCCCCGGCCGCACACGTCAAGCACAGCAATTCTAAAATCCCCACCACTCCACCGAGTAGTTATGTAGATCCCAAGATCGGCTCGGAAGGCTTAGGAAGAGTCTATATTGGCCCCTCGACACCTTTCGGAATGGTGAAACCATCACCCGACTGCACCGCCGACCCCAATAGCGGATGGCTTCCCATGCCGGCACAGGTCAACGGCTTTGCGCAGGTGCATGTGAGCGGCACCGGAGGAGGCCCCAAATATGGCAACATACTCATCCAGCCATTCACCGGCTCACTCAACTCCATCGACCATATTGATTATAGGGAGGATGAAACAATAGAACTCGGATACTATTCCACAACCTACAAAGGGAGTGGGATTAAGACCGAAATCACCACAACCGACAGAGCCTCGGTTTACCGTTTCACATATCCCTCAGGCTCTGAACCCGGTCTGATGATCGATGCCGGCTTCTTTCTCGGGGAAAGTCCCGTGCCGGATGCACGTGAGGCCCAGCAACTCGTAGGATCGGAAATTGAGATACTCTCCGACAACGAAGTGTGTGGATATTCACGCATAAGAGGAGGCTGGAACAATGGTCGGGCATACACCGTCTATTTCTATCTCACCACAGATATTCCGGCTCGTCAGTGCGCCACATGGAAAGATGGGAAGATATCGGATGCCCGTTCACAATTCGATGCAGGGAAAAAGACCGGTGCATTGCTGAGTTTCCCGGCCTCTTGCGACACTCTGAACGTCAGGATTGGGATTTCCTTCATAAGTGCCCTTAAAGCGAAGGAGAACCTCATTGCTTACACAGAGGGGAAAAGTTTTGATACTGTCCACAAGGAACTGCTCGACAACTGGGACAATCTCTTGGGGCGCATCACCCTCGCTCCCTCTACCCCCGACAAGCTCAAACGCATGTTCTACACCGGTCTTTATCATACTATGATAATGCCGGTCGACCGCACCGGTGAGAATCCCTTATGGACAGATCCCGTGCCCTATTACGATGACTTCTACGCAATATGGGATACCTACCGCTCTTCCACGCCAATGATAACCCTCATCGACCCTAAGCGTGAAGCTGATATTGTGAATTCATTGGTGAATATCTGCAAACGCGACGGATTCATGCCTGATGCCCGCAGTGGAAATGCCAACGGCCGCACACAGGGCGGTTCAAACGCTGAAATAGTGATTGCCGATGCATTCGTAAAAGGTCTCGACGGCATAGATTATGAGGAAGCCCTTGCTGCAATGCTAAAGGATGCTGAGGTAGCGCCCGGCGGCAATGAAGAGGCGGAAGGGCGCGGAGGTCTACGTGAATATATCGAACTCGGATACATTCCCCATGGGATAGCTCGGGCAGGTAACCGCACGGTCGAATATTCATATTGCGATTATGCAATTCATGAAGTGGCAAAAGGGCTTGGAAAGGATAAGATAGCCGATCGCTATCTCAAGCAGTCGGGCAACTGGAAAAATCTCTGGCGCGATGACTACGAACATGACGGCACAAAAGGATTCATAATGCCGCGCAATGCAAAAGGGGAATGGCTCGACAGTATCCCCTTCGGTCATTCCGAAACAAGGACGCCAAAATTCCGCTATACACCCGTCACGTTTGAGGGCCCATGGTATACACCCTGGTGGAACATGTTCTTCTATGAGGCTTCCTCCTGGGAATATTCACTCAGTATTCCTCACGATGTAGATGGGCTCATCGAGAAATGCGGAGGGAAAGATGCTTTTGAACAGCGTCTCGACAAATTTTTTGCCAAGAAGTATTTCAATGTCAACAACGAGCCCTCCTTCCTCTCGCCATGCCTTTATCACTGGATCGGCCGTCCCGACCGTACTGGTGAGACAGTGGCAGCCATTATCGAGGAGAGTTATGGTGACACACCCAACGGACTCCCCGGTAATGACGATTCGGGAGCCATGTCCTCCTGGTTGGCTTTTCACATGATGGGTATCTACCCGAATGCAGGGCAGGATTATTACCTAATACACCCTCCGATGGTTGAATCATCCTCCATCGCTCTTCCCGATGGTAAAACCTTCACAATCCGTGCGGAAGGTTTTTCCGAAAAACAGCCATATATAAAATCGGCGACTCTCAACGGAAAGGATCATCCACTCTCCACCTTGCGGCATGCCGATATTCTTGCCGGCGGAGAACTCGTATTGAAGATGGATAAGAAACCGGGCAACTGGGGTAAGGAAATGTTTGACAAATAGTAGTTGCCGATCCGTTTCAGGATTGGATCAGGCCGATTCATAATTGAACACAGATGAAAAAGATATTCTCAACAATATTACTCGCCATATTCTGCCTCTCAGCGTCCCCGGCGGAGAATCCTACCGGCAAACTGCAGTTTGTCTATAAGCTTCATGGCCAGACACGACGATTCCAGTATGAATTCCAACCCGAAAGTGATGGAGGTGTAACACTCCATTGGGGAATAGAGCGAAATCTCAAATGGTGGGAGGGCACGTATAGAATGACTCCTCAGGCCGTCGAACAGGGCACCACCCTAAGCTACCTGATGCCGGAGGATGGCAATCATGTCACCCTACCTGATAACGAGACATTCGGCATGATCTCCCGAGAAGCCCTCCGGAATCTTATAATTTCCGGAGACTTGCACTATGACGGCACTGTCTACCGGCTGATTGACACCGAATCGTCAACTCCATTCGGAAGACTCCTCCACGTTGCTGACACACGCGAAAGCGGCCAGATGTGGATACTTGACAATAATCTGCTGCCTATAATCTGGGAGATGCGCAATAACCCTTTGGAGATCAACTGGACCGTCCGTATCCCTGAGAACCGTCACCCCAAACAGGCAGGACTCACCTCAACACTATCCGAAATAGGCCCGGGATACAGTAAGACTTCGGTTAATGCAGCCATATTCCGCGCAAGCTCCGTCACATCGCGCGACGGCCACCAGTTCGTATCTTACTATGATCCGGAAGGATATCTCACTATTGCCTCCCGAGACCTCAACAGTAAGGATGAAGACACCTGGAAAATCACTCGCACACAATATAAAGGGAATGTAAAGGATGCTCATAATGTAATCTCAATGGGTATAGATGGAGACGGATATCTCCACCTTTCATTCGATCATCATGGCCAGCCCCTGAAATATTGCCGCAGTGTAACTCCATATAGTGCGGAACTCGGACAACTCACCCCGATGACCGGAGACAAGGAGGAAGATGTGACCTATCCGGAATTCTACCCACTTCCTGACGGCGACATGCTCTTTGTTTATCGTTCCGGCTACTCGGGGCGTGGGAATATGGTGATGAACCGCTATTCACGAGCCACAGGGAAATGGGAACGCGTCCACGACGTGCTGATTGATGGCGAGGGAAAACGTAATGCCTACTGGCAACTACACATGGACCACGAGGGCACCTTGCATCTCTCTTGGGTTTGGCGCGAGACATGGATGGTAGAGACCAATCATGACCTCTGCTACGCTCGCTCAAAAGATGGAGGACGCACATGGGAGCGCAGTGACGGAACTCCCTACACCCTCCCCATTACGGAAGAATCCGCGGAGATAGCAGTAGCAATTCCTCAGAAATCCGAACTTATCAACCAGACCTCCATGACGGCTGATCCCTCGGGACGCCCTTTGATTGCGACTTATTGGCGCGACCTGAATGATTCGATACCGCAATTCCGTCTTGTATCGCTGACAGAGAGCGGTTGGAAAGCCGAAAAGGTTGGCAACAGGCTCATGCCCTTCTCCCTGAGCGGAGGAGGAACAAAGATGATACCCATATCCAGGCCAAGAGTAGCATCCGACGGCAAAACGATCTTCTATCTGTTTCGTGATCAGGAGCGAGGAAGCCGGGTATCCTTAGCAACGCGAGCTACGGATTCAGCGGAATGGGAAATTACTGACCTGACAGATTTCCCGGTAGACGCATGGGAACCGACAATTGACAATGAACTATGGAGAAAAGAAAACAGGTTGCACATCTTTGTGCAACCCGTATCTCAAGGCGACGGCGAGAAAGCCGTCGACACTCCCCCAACGAAAGTCTATGTTTTAGAGGTTAGGGTTTAGACTTTAGGCTTTAGGGGTTAGGTATTAGTTATGAGGTATTAGGCGTTAGACATTAAGTATTAGGGGTTTCAGCAATTCTGCTAATAAAGAGAGTCCTTAAGGTCTTTAATGACCCTATGGACCTTAAAGATCTTTTTTAGTGGTAGGCTCCAGCATCCTGATACCTACCACCTAAAACCTAAAGCCTAATTCCTCACGCCGGCATACCCCGGGAATCCTTCGGCCTCGACTTCAAAATCGCGTACGCGAATATCGGTGGCATTCTCTACGTAGAGTCCGTAGGTAGGCGACTGGATGAATCCCTCCCCTTCACAAGGACGGCGATCATACACACCACCAGGGAAATCCGTAACTTTCTTCAATTGAAGGATAACATTGTCAAGAGTGATATTCGACACCTTTCCGGGCGTATCGCAACCAATGAAAATCCCATTCTCAGAAACGCATGAGATATTGTAGAAACGTATATCCTTCACCGGACCTGCCTCTCCCTTGACAGCACCCTTTGGGAAACGCCATCCGGCATCCTTATGGTTACCCACCGCACGCGGATAGGAGGTTACATAGATAGGTTCAGACTTCCCCCACCATACATCCGAGAAGAGATGACAATCGAGCGTGATATTGGAGAATGTCACATCAGATACTGAGCCCTCGTCGCGATTCTGGACACCGATACCGCGATTGGAAGCTGTTATGATGCAGTTGTCGAAAAGCACCCGCGATATGCGGTCCATATTCTCCGAACCGATCTTCACTGCGCAGGAACGTGATGTCATTATGCAGTTGGTCACCACCACATCCTCACAGGGCCCGTATTCCTCGAATTCACGACGATTCTTAAGGCATATACAGTCATCTCCGCTTTCGATAAAGCAGTTGGAGATCCTGACCTTTCTGGAGTGGTCTATATCGATTCCATCTCCATTTCTCACCTTAAGATTATTGAGCAGGGAGATATCACTTATAGCCACGTCATAACATCCGACGAGATGCACTGTCCAGTATGCGGAATTTGAGATTGTCACATCCGAGATATTTATCTTCTTCGCATTGATGAGAGTAAGCACATGCGGGCGGGGATCGAATGTAGTCACCGGTTTCAGCTCAAAGGAATCATCCAGTTCGGCTCCCATGAAAGCCACTGCGTTTCCATCGATGCGTCCAGTTCCTGAGATGGAGAAATTTTCTATATCCTTTCCGGAGAGCCACATCATCCCTTCTCCCTCATTGGCGCCGAATGCACTCTCATTATATATACTCTCATCCGGGTTAGCCAGAAGCATTGAATTGGGTTCAAGATGAATATTCACATATGATTTGAAATGAAGAGGGCCTGAGAGGAAAGTCTTCCCTGATTCAAACAGCACTCTGCCTCCACCGGCAGCCGTACAGGCATCGATAGCATTCTGTATGGCCGCAGCATCATCATGACGGCCATCACCGACCGCGCCAAACTCCGTAACCCTGAAATCCTTGGCCTGCACACCGAAAGCAAGTGCGACAGCCATTACAAACACTGATATTCTCATCAAATAAAAATTTTGTCTAAATCTCAAATCCCACTTCCCCTATTATCCTGTACCTATGAATTAAAACCGAACCTCCCCTCCCTTCAGCAATTCCTCATGACTTATGAGGTGAGACCGACCGGTGTCGATCTTATCCGCAGGTCTCAAGATCAGTTCAGGCGAATGAGGCGGACGGATCGTAATTTTAGGGAAGGCCGGAGATGACAGATAATAATAGGGAGTAGAGGGGGCTACAGGATAGAACCCCATGGCCGAGAATACATACCATGCCGACATTTGTCCGGCATCATCATTCCCTGACAAACCTCCCGGCACGTCAAGATACTCCGTATCCATTATATGCTTCACACGCTCCACCGTCTTGTCTCTACGCCCCACAAGGTCGTAGAGATAGGCGATCTGATGACATGGCTCGTTGCCATGCCAGTATCTTCCTTCGCTGAACATTGAATCAAGTTTAGCCTCAAACCTCTCTCGCCCCCCTAAAATCTCCACCAACCCCTCTGGATCCTGAGGCACATACCAGGTATAATGACAAGGGGCTCCCTCTGTGATAGCTGAGTTGAAAGTAAACGGGTCTGTACCCTTTACAAACGTTCCGTCGGCATGCCGCCCATTGGTATAACCAAGTTCCGGATCTATTACGTTGCGGTAATTCTTCCCCCTTTCGTAAAGGAGTTTGGCATCCTCTTTCTCTCCTACAAGTTCCGCCAATCCGGAGAGTGCGAAATCATCAAAAGCATATTCAAGCGTACGGGAAGTCTGTTCCCTCTTATGGAAGGCCTCATTCACACCATCCTCCACAGGAATATAACCGTAATGAAGATAACTGCGGAGTGCGCGTCGTCCCATCCCGTCGGTATATTCCCCGAACGACTCCGGGCTCTCGAAGGCATTACGTCTCAAGAGCCGATAGGCCTCCTTGTAATCAAATGGGATACCCTTCGCTGCAGCATCAGCCAAAGTAACCGCACAATGATCGCCGATCATGGCTGCGGTGTAACTGTTCCAGCAGGGAAAGATAGGCATCCAGCCACCCTGTTGCCCCTTCAGCACAAGACTCTGCATCATATCGGCCGAACGATCCGGGTCAATAATCGTTAGCAGGGGATGAAGGGCACGGTAGGTATCCCACATACTGAAATCATCATAATAATCATGTCCCTCCGGCATGCGCATTATCTCACCCTTGCCGCCAAACCTTGGATAATAGCCATCCACATCACTCGTGACGCGGGGAAGGAGAGAACAGCGATAGAGGGATCCGTAGAATTTTCCGGTTTCCTTCGGGCTACCACCCTCAACCTCGATACGCGACAGACGCTCGAGCCAGTGTTTCCGCGATTCGTTTCTCACAGCATCAAAATCCACTACCGGTATCTCAGCCTCCAGATTCTTGCGGGCTCCCTCCATCGAAGTGAAGGAACTTCCCGCAGTCACCACTACGGGCACACCACCCTTGGCATTAAAGGAGATATAAGCGCCTATCCGGGGTTGGTCGGAAAGTTTCAATGATTTCGGCATCACGGTGTCACCCCAGAATGTACCAAAGTCAGTAATATCAAGATCTTCCGGATACTTTATCACAAACCATCCGGAATATCCGGCAGGCTCTCCCCACCCCTGATATATCCTGTGCACCGGATTATAACCCCTTATCTCATGATTGAGGGTATCAAGTTCTATCATTCCCATCCCCTCATCAGAATTGGGATTCACCACCAAGTGTCCGATCCCATCCCTGTCATAAGTGAACCGGAAAATTCCGGCTCTTGACAACCCGGCCATCTCTGCCGTCAGAGCCTCCTTGGGCAATCGCACGGAATAATAATCAGGCGATGCCGTTTCGGAATCGTGGTCAATCTTCGTAGCCCGTGATTCGGGTGAGGTTCGGAGTTTTCCGGCAACTGCTGAAATGGTCATCGACCCGTAGTCCTGCGTGCAGCCGCCCGAAATCCAATGACTGTTACGGAATCCCTGAAAAAGGGTGTCCGTATAATAATAGGGGGCAATACATTTCAGTTCAGTATCTCGCGTCTGAGGTGTCCACAGATTCATACCATGAGGCACACCCACCGCCGGCACCGTCTGACCATGTTCCTCCGATCCTTTGCCAAATTTTCCTGCCGTGCGAGTCACGGCTGCCGCCGAGCCCACTCGCGTATCGACCGCATTCAGAGGGGAAGCTCCAAAGGCCTCTATCCCCATGCCCAAAACCAGGCATATTATTCCTGTTGCAAATTTCACCACTTCCTAAGACCTGAATTCCACACTTAGCCAAATCCCCGTCTCCACCTAATTATACGACTTATACGACTTATACGATTTATACGATTTATAAGACTTATAAGATTTATAAAAACTTATCCGATTTATAAAATTGGATAAGCTTTTCGCAAAGTTAACATCCCTATTTGTTTATTGCAAAAATTTTCCGAACTTTAGACCCTGAAATGATATCCACCATCTAACCAACCATGAGCGAAAACATTTCTTCCCCCACTCTCCCTCAAAATCCGGCTTCCAGAACCCGGCTTCTGGCCCTCGATGTCATGCGTGGAATAACCATAGTCTGCATGATTATCGTCAATAATGGGGTCGGCCCGGAGAGTTTCCCCCAACTCGAACATTCGGAATGGAACGGTATCACGGTTTGCGATCTCGTTTTCCCCTTCTTCCTCTTCATCATGGGTATCACAACCTATCTCTCCCTCTCCAAACTCAATTTCCGTCCCGGTCATGGCACTACCCTCAAGATAATCCGCCGCACAGTCTCAATCCTTCTGGTCGGCTGGGCAATCCATTGGTTTGCCAATATCTGTTACGGAAAGGGAATATTCGATTTCGGACATCTCCGCCTCACCGGAGTCCTAACAAGAATCGCGCTCTGCTATGGCATTGTTTCCCTTATGGCGATATATATGTCACGAAAAGCGATCGCGATCACAGCGGCCGTTCTATTGGCCATATACGGAGCTATCCTGATAATGTTCAACGGCTATGTCAACGACCTCACCAACATCAATGCCGTGATCGACCGATTCCTTCTTCCCGAGGGATTTCTCTATACCAAACGCCCTGTTGATCCTGAAGGACTTCTGGGAACCGTTCCGGCAATTGCTCACACCATCATCGGTTTTCTTTGCGGATCGATTCTCAAGAGTAAGGATTCTCTCGACCGCCGGTTGCTCCGGCTATTCGTATGCGCTGCACTCCTGATGATAGGCGGGTTCCTGCTTAGCGGAATCCTACCCTACAACAAACGTATCTGGAGTCCCTCTTACGTATTGGTGACATGCGGTATGGCAGCCGCGCTGCTCGCAACGATATCATGGTTTGTCGATGCCAAAGGAATGAAAAAGGGATTGACCTTCTTCGAATCTTTCGGTGTCAATCCCCTCTTCCTATATGTTCTCTCGGATATCGCCGGCATTATCTTTGGCGCCACACGTTTCAAATATACCATCTATGATGCTCTGATTAGCTGCATCCCCGATGCTCGCGTGGCATCTGCCATATATGCGGTGGGCCTCATGCTCATCGTAGGTCTCTGCGGCTTACCTCTCTACCGCCGCCGGATATATATTAAGATTTAAAATTTAATTAATAATTAATGATTAATAATTAATAATTGTTTGAGGCGGAAATTTTATAAGAATTATAAGATTTATAACTCTTATAAGACTTATCACACCCTCTGAGACCGAAATTATTAATAATTAATTATTAATTATTAATTATTAATTATTAACTCTTCCCCATTAACCAACCCCTCCACTTCCGCTTCCGATCCGGAGAATGGACCTTTGCCGGCAAGCTTCAACGTACACATGGCTGCCGCAAATTTTCCTGCCTCCTCATAGGAGGCTCCGCGACTTCGTTTATAGAGATAACCTGCCATATAAGTATCACCGCAACCTGTGGCATCCACAAGTTCCTTGGCCGGGATAGCGGGGATATCATAGAAAACGCCATCGGTATAGATAAGGGATCCCTTGTCGCCCAACGTAAGCAACACCTCCTTGCATCCCCAGTCGGCAAGGATCCGGGCAGCCTCGCGGGGATTATTCGTGCCTGTGAGCACCTCCATCTCCTTCTCATTTGCTTTCAGGATCGAGATATAGGGCATTGCCTCGCGTTTCTTGTCGTAGTCTACATGCACCACATCCTCCCCTACAACTTTACGTAGATATCCCTGGACATCCACCGACACAACACCCTTCTTGGCAAGAGACTTGATAGTGTCAAGATCAAAATCATCTGCAAGAAGAGTCCCGAGATGATATATCTTGGCGTTCACATCCTTGAGATTTTCTGAAGTAAAAGGATCGGCCTTTGCCAGCACGCGCTGCGTACGGTTGTTCATATCCTCCCCATACTTATTCTCAAAATATACTGATTCACGGCTGGGAATCACGGTGACATCAATCCCATCCGCGCGTAGTTCATCAACAGCCGGAAGTTCCGTCTCCCCTACACAGGTCACCAGCCTGAATCCGTCATGATCGAAATTCTTCAGGGCCTTGGCGAAATAATAAGCAGTCCCTCCGGGCATCTCCGCCTCGAACTTCGGCGTTATCACCTTATCATGAGTGATATGACCAATACAGCAAATCTCCGCCTCCTTAACTCCCCCCTCGTATATTTTATATTTATCCATTATTTCAGTAAGTAAGTTTGAGAAAACTACATATATTTAACTATCCAAGCCCCCCTCTTATTGCTACCCTCCCTCTCAATCCAGCCATTAGATTTAAGAACGGCGAGGATTCTCTTTACTCCGCCGTCAGACAAACCCGTTTTCCCGGCAAGCTCCATTCTTGTGAGCGTCGGGCATTCCCTTAAAAGCCCCAAGATTTCAAGTTCACTTTTATTGGGTACTTTATTGGGTACTTTATTGGGTACTTTTCCTCCAACTTCACCCTTCAATGCATCAACAATCTCTCCCAACATAAATTCGATAAATGGGGCAGAATCCCCTAATTTTGTTGACAAAGCAATCGCATCGTAATACTCTTGCTGATGTGAGAAAACGATATTTTCAACCGGTAAAAATTCAAATAAAGGATTAAGCTGCCCCAAAATTAGTGACTGCCAAAGTCTTCCGGTTCTTCCGTTACCATCAGAGAATGGATGGATGAATTCAAACTCATAATGAAAAACACAAGAACGAATCAGGAGATGATTAGTGTCGTTCTTAAGCCACGACATCAGATCGCCCATAAGTTTGGGTACTAAATTTGCAGGGGGAGCCATATGGACAAGTCCTGTTACAGCAAATACCCCTACACCACCGTTTCTATACCTACCTGCATCAGGGGTCAACGCCTCCATCATTATCGAATGTGCCCGGAGAAGATCTTTCTCAGAAAAAGGATCGAAAGAGTAGTAATTATCATAAACCTTTATGGCATTTTTCACCTCCTGAATTTCACGAATAGGAGCCATTACTCTTTTGCCATTGATAACATCGGCAACTTCATTCTCCGACAGAGTATTACCCTCAATAGCAAGACTTGAACGAATAGTTTTTATTCGGTTAGCTTTACGTAACTTCAAAACCTGCCCCTCCTCAAACACAATACTCTGTCTCTCTAACAGAGCCGATATATCGGCAATTAGATTGACAATCTTAGAGGATATGGTAAACGGAGGATTAGCCATATAATTACACTGAATTGGAGCGGTATTAAATGCAAAGATAATAAAAGAATCCGAATTTTGCACTATCAAGTATCCGCCAACCTCCCAACCGCATTCTCATCCTGGTGTGAGGTTGGAAACCTCACCTACAGTCGGATACCGCGCTCGCGTACCCGGAGGAGCACACTGAAACAACGGGCTGTCGCCTACGAGCGGTGGAACCGCGATGCTGTGGTTAACCCATTGCGAAGTGAAACTGAGCTGTGGGCAACTACATGCAGAGGCAGACAGCTACGGAGTTGCAAACATCGAGCGGTGGAACCGCCGACACTGCAATATAAGTTAAATGATTGAGGCGCGGTTTGTCATAATAGGCCATCTGCTGGGTTGTTATCGGAATGAGGCTTGCATCTGACCCATTCTGACACACCTTAAGGGGCTGAGCCAAAATTAACATTTTGACCCAGCCCCTCGGCGATTATAAACTTTTCAAGAACTTTCGCATTTACGGAAGGTCGAGAACGGCCTTCACTGATTTAGCGAAGTAGTCTCAAGCTCTGATTATTTGAAGATCTGCTTAGCTACTTTCTTGCCCTGCTTAACGATGAAGATACCGTTCTCAGGAGCAGCTACGCGTACACCCTGGAGGTTGTAGTACTCAACAGGAGCGTTCTCGTCAACAACGATCTCGCTAACTGAAGAACCTGCGTTCTCATCGTACATTTTGAGAGTCTGATCAGCCCAAGCATGCCAGTAACCATCGCTTGTATTGGTGTTCTTACCCATACCGAGCCATACTTTTGTAGGCTCAGCAAGCTCAAACTCAACATACTGATAGTATTTCTCAGGCTCTGCTACGAAAGCTGCAGCAGCCTCACGCTCGTTACCTGAATCATGCCAATTGATACATTTGTTCTTTGTCTCATAAGGAAGAGTTGCATCTTTTCCGTAAGGATTGTTATCGGGCATAGACTCATAGTCACCGTTGCAGAGCTCCCAGCAGTCTTTGATACGAGTGCGGAGGTCAGTTGCCTCGTCAAGATCACCCATATCTTCGCTCCAGTTCAGGTCCTTAGGACAATCTGCGCCCTTTGACATGAAGAGGTATGCATGATCATAAGTATCCTGTGACTCATAGTCATTAGCCTTGAACCAGTCAGCCGGAGTACGGGGAATACGTCCGTAAGCCTCAGTATCATCACCGCTCTTGTGGTGGAAATATTTACCCTCGGGAGTAACAGTTGAGCCATAACGGTGGAAAGTGAGCATACCGAAACGATATTTTCCGGCGGGCAGCTCTACCTGCTGACCATATTTGTAAGGTGAACCACCACATTTACGATAGTCACCACCACCGGCGCCATCTTTCTGCATATCGGGAGTTTTCTCCTTATTTTCAGTGCTTACATTGTTCCAAGCACGCAACGGATCAATACCTGTGCTGAAATCACCGTTCTCGATTGTAATAGGACCTGAGGGACCTTCCAATTTAAAGTTTGTGAAAGCACACCATTCATCATCGTAGCAACCGGTGTTGTAGATACCAAACACGAGATCACCACCCTTATGATTCACTTTAACTGTATTTACATATTTGCCTGCAGCAAAAGCATCGGCAGCTTCCCACTGGTTGTTAGGAACGAGACCTTCGGGCTCATCATACTTACCTTTTACTGTTTGTTTAGCATCACCAAGGAAAAGATAAGCATTGTAGAGTTCCGGAGTAGTTTCAGCACCCTTCATGTTTGCCTGAGAAAAATCATTATTACCGCAACGATACAAAGCGTTTGCAGTGAGAGTATATTCTCCAGCGGGCATGTCAGGAAGGATCTGGTAAGCACGGAAAGCACCGTTCCAAACCTCACCAACTCCAGCATTCACTGATGAGATGACACCCTGCCATCCGGGCATGTAGCAAGGTTCTTTAAGATACTTGTTGGTAACATCAACGAAGCTACCAGCAGAAGCACCAAATACAACGGCAGAAGCGCCGAGCAGCATAAGGCTGCGTTTCATGTAGTTCTTTACCATAATGTAGGAAAGATTAAAAAAAGTTATTAAAAAGGTTTTTGAATCGTTATTTCTATTCTCCGACGGGTTAACCCGTCGGAGAATAATAATTTTCTTATCAGATACCGATATATCCGGGGTTTTGTGACCAGTTGGTATTTCTTTCAAGCACATCCTTGTGAATAGGCATAAGACGACGGTTAGGATCTTTCACGCCTTCACGCTCTACCCAATGGAACTGCGTGTGCTCATCGTTATCCCATACTTTGTAACGGTTCTTCTCACCCCAATCATTTTCAAACATACCCCAACGGATAAGGTCGTTACGACGCCAAGGCTCAAGGATGAACTCACGTGAACGTTCGTCGGCAAGATCCTGAAGTGTGAATGAACCTGTAACATGAGGGGCATGAGAACAGTCGCGAACCTCGTTAACAAGGCTTGCTACCGTATGTCCCATCGTGGGGGTAGCGCCTTTCATGATACACTCAGCCTTTGTGAGCAGGATATCAGCATAGCGGAAAATCGGATAATCGTTAGCCTGCTGACGACCCCATAGAGTGTAGTCTTCCATACGGGGAGGATATTTGCAGAGGCGAGCACCTTTCTGTATATTGAGAAGAGCTACACCATTGGCAACATTTGTCTTATTAACTGCTGGCATTGACTCATCACCGAGAGAATAGATACTTCCATCATCGAAATCAAACTCAGCACGGAAATTGAGCTGACCAACCAGAGTATTGGGCTTAGAGGGATCCTTATACAACATCAAGGGGATATCTGTCTTGTTATAATTGGCATCCATCTGATATTGCGGGCCACTTTGCACCATCTCATTACGCTCATCACCCGGGAGATTGAAACGCTTAACAGCTTCAAGAGTCATGACAGTGTTACCTGCAGTAGACTGATTATGCGACCATCCGTACATCGGGGGATCAAGCAAACCCTCTTTCTTCAATGCAAACCAACGGTGCCAAGTTGTTGTGCCATCTCCCTTAGTTGCGGGATCCACATCGTAAGCGTAGATGAAGTCTTTGATATGAACTCCGTTATCAGGGAAGAATTTCTTGCGATAACCGGTTCCTACTTCGAAAATACCACTTTTGATAATTTCATCACACCATTTCACGCAATCATTGAGTTTCTCATTGGGAGTGTCAGCTGTGATTGTTGTGATCGGATTGGTATATACTCCCCAATTCAAATAAAGCTTAACCAGCAGAGATGCGGCCATCCAATAATTGGGTTTACCATATGTGGAAGAGTCATTTGCTTTGCTTAGTCCATCATCCTGAGAGAGAATATCAAGAAGCTCACTCTCGATCCATTTGGCTACCTCAGCACGAGGCTGGCGATCAACCGGCTCGTCTTCCGCCATCACTCTATTCATGATTGGAGCATCTCCATAGAGATCCATCATCCAGAAAGTATAATACGCTCTTGCCGCACGCAGCGGGGCAACGATCGGGTCTCTCTGTTCCGGGCCACCATAGGCAAGAATCTTGCTGTTGATCTGTGTACATGCGCCCATGCAGTCCATGATCATACGGGTACACCAGTTAGTAAGGGTCAAGGAGTGTATTGAGCCATTGATCGCACGACCATCATCGTAGTAGTTACCAAGAGTGTAGCAAACACCCATGATCTCGTCTCCCTGATTCACCACACCCTCATTATAGTCGCGGCCAAACCATCCGTGCAGATTTCGGTAGCAAGAGTTGAACTCGGCATCGATAATGATAGGATTATCAGGAAGAGTGGTATATCTGTTATCCACCGGAGTGTCAAGATCCGTACAAGCGCCGAATCCTACAGACAATCCTACAAATAAAAGTGACTTTATATAGTTTTTCATTGATTTAATCTTTAAGAATTACGCAACCTGAATTAGAAGTTAATATTCAGACCTACCATAAACTGACGTGCACGGGGATAATGATCGCGACGGCTGTCATGACCGGGCTCCAGACCACCAAGATTGATCTCAGGATCGCGTCCGGTATATTTGGTGATAGTAAAGATATTGTTTGCACTTACATATACACGGATATCGCTCAGCCATCCATTGAAGCAATTGCGGAATGTGTAACCTAATGTTGCAGTGGCAAGTTTGAAGTAGCTTCCATCCTCAAGATAGCGATCTGAAGGATAATGAGCAAGTCCGTCGGAAGCGAGTTGCTCGTCAATTACAGATGCAAGCACATTTTTACCCTG
Organism: uncultured Sangeribacter sp.; assembly: GCA_964499025.1. Classification (GTDB taxonomy): domain Bacteria; phylum Bacteroidota; class Bacteroidia; order Bacteroidales; family Muribaculaceae; genus Lepagella. Next base: position 2,670 of record CAZCJC010000053.1, on the reverse strand, counting down.
TGAAAGAGCTCCGATATATGAGAAATAAGCTTTTGGTTCATTAAAGATCTTCTGACCGAATACACCGGTGAAGAAGAGGTTGAGATCCCAGTTCTTCCATGTGAAGCTGTTGTTCCAACCCATAGTGAGCTTAGGCTGTGCTGTTCCCATTTTTACACGATCTTTCTCACCGGGAGTCAGCGTTGTACGCTTAACTTGCTGACCATCTATAGTGTCATAAATATAATCACCAGTCTCGAGATCATGCTCATAGAATGTGGAGACTCCATCACTGTTATAACCAGCCCACTCCCACAAATAGAATGTACCAATCGGCTCTCCTTCAACAATTCTCTGGGTGCTGCACCCTTGTGAAAGACCGGGCATGTTGGGGTCATAACGATTGAGGATTCCTGCATTAAACGCAGAATTGGAGATACTTACAACCTTATTTTGGTTATGAGAAAGGTTCAGTGAAGTTGTCCAGGTGAAGGGACCCTGAATAGGAACTGCATTAATAGAAACCTCGACACCACGGTTACGCATCTTACCCACATTAGCTGTCATCCAGTCTACAGGATACACGGCAGTTGAAACCGGGTAGTCCCAGATCATATCCTTGGTCGCCTTGTTATAATACTCGATCGTACCATTGATTCGGCCATTGAGGAATGAGAAGTCGAGACCGAGGTTGAGCATCGTTGTTGTTTCCCATTTCAGGTTGTCATTAACATTGCGCGCAGCAGTGAGGGCTTTATATGACTGAACTTCGCCTGTGATAGGATCAACATAATCGAAACGTGTTCCGTCCTTATTGAAATAGAAGAAGCGTGATGTGTAGATATCGAATCCGGCAGCATTACCACTCTGACCCCAACCTGCACGAAGTTTGAAGTCACCGAGTTCACCGAGACCACGAAGCCAGCTCTCATCAGAGAGACGCCATGCTACAGATGCAGAGGGGAAGGTTGCCCATTTGTTATTTGATCCGAAAGTTGAAGCGCCGTCACGACGAATTGCAACCTGGAAGAGGTATCTTGACATCAAAGAATAGTTAGCACGGCCATAGAAAGAGATCATTCTTGTATGGTTCTCCAAATTAGCCCATACCGGATCTGTATCCCAATTATTCGCCATTCCTATATCATTCCATCCGAGGGTATCATCATAGAAGTTGTAACCCTTGGCACCGAAGCCCATACCATTCTTACGGTCTTCCCAAGAATAACCGGCCATGAGGGCAAGTTTATGCTTATCTCCGAATTCCTTGTCATAGTTCGCGAAGATCTCCATCAATTTACTGAAATCATCAGTTACATTCTGAGAAGTCTCACCATGACGATGGTTAGTCTGGGATTTTGTAGAATTATAGCTCCAGAAATGATAGTTCTGAGTTTCATAAGCGAAGTTACCGTTAAGCAACAGGCCATCGATAATCTTAAGAGAAGCTTTACCTGTAACCTGGAAGCGCTTGAATCTCGCCTTTGACGTATCTTCGCTTATCTGCGCCATAGGATTGTAATACTGCGATACGTTTGAGTTCTGATACCAGCTTCCATCCTCATTACGAACAGGCTCAAGAGGAGAATAATAGTACATCGCCTCGTATACCGAACCTCCCTTGTCATTGCGGGAAACACCCCACTCATTGCGAACATTACCATTTACACCGACACCCAAAGTAAGTCTGTCTTTAAGAGTCTTGGTCTCAATGTATGCACGCGCGGTGAATAGGTTATTTCCTACTCCTTTTATGATACCGTCACGCTTGATATAATTGACAGATGCATTATATGTGGTATTTTTGGTGCCACCGGATATGGAGAGGTTATGGTTGGTTGCGAAACCGGTACGCTGCACCTCTTTCTGCCAGTTGGTATCAGCACCCATGTCATTGGGGATCTCTACGTATTTAGGATTGTCAAGAGCGTACTGACGGAGCTGCGAAGCAGTCATCATCTCATGGTCTTTAGCAATCTTCTCCCAGGACACATAACCCTGATAGGATACGTTTGCCTTACCCTCGGCTCCACGTTTGGTGGTAACGATGATCACACCATTGGCAGCCTTAGAACCGTAGATGGCGGTAGCTGAGGCATCGCGAAGAACGTCGATACTTTCGATATCACTCGGCGGGATAAGGTTAAGATTTACGCCGGGAATTCCATCCACAACATATAGAGGTTCTGTAGAACCGTTGAGAGTTGAGGCACCACGGAGTGTCATGGAGTTCACACCGCCGTTAGGGTCGGAGTTCTGTACCACCACAAGACCGGGGACCTTACCCTGGAGGAGCTGACCGGGATCTGTGTAGGATCCGACGTTCATATCCTTGGCATTTACCGTTGTTATGGATCCTGTAAGATCTTTCTTCTTCATAGTACCATAACCGATCACTACCACCTCGTCGAGAACCTCATTATTCTCCTTGAGGACGATTTCAAGGTTATTGCCTTTGACAGTAACCTCAGAGGTGACATAACCTACGTATGAAACCTGGATCTTAGATCCCTGAGCAGCCTCGATGCTGAACTTACCGTCAAGATCGGTAGCCGCTCCTTTCTTTGTTCCAAGCACGAGGATACTTGCACCGATAAGAGGCTCACCCTGAGTATCGGTAACGGTACCTGTGACAACGCTCTGGGCCATGGCCGATACAGATGTGATCAGACATGCCAGAAACATAACAAG
>CAZCJC010000052.1:0-19902 GCA_964499025.1 uncultured Sangeribacter sp. | reverse complement strand
CAAAATTTTACGAAAATACGATAAAAAAGGGTACACCAGCTGGTATACCCTTATAATTTCTCAACAAGTGGCGGAATCTCGAATCCGCTCCTCAGGAGTTTTGCAACTCCACCCACCGTTCCGACATCGTGGCTCTCCTTGATTGAGGAATATCTTTTTGCAAAGATAACATTTTTTTCTCACATAAAGTTCAATAGACCAAATTATTATCAAAAAATGAAAGTAATAATCACCGGCGGTGAGGGCTTTATCGGAAAGGCTCTCACCGTTGCGCTTATAAAGCGAGGCATTCAGGTTTCAAGCATAGACCGAAAGAACGGGATAGAGGCTGGTGAGTATTTCGCCAATTCCGATCTGCACGGTCTTGATTATGTTTATCATCTTGCCGCTCAGACATCCGTATTCAACCAGAATAAGACCGACATCATCCGCGACAATATAGAGGTGTTCAAGACCGTCTGTGACGCTTGCAGGCGTGCCGGGGTGAAGTTGGTCTATGCTTCCTCATCGACAGCAGCTCAGGGAAACACAACATCCCTCTACGGAATCAGCAAGCGTTTCGATGAAGAATATGCGTCCTGTTATAATCCCAATGCGACAGGCATAAGATTCCACAATGTCTATGGCCCTCATCCGCGTCAAGGAACTCTTCTTTGGTATTTAATCCATGACAACCAGGGCAGCCTCGTAAACGGCAGGAGGAATGTCCGGCACTTCACATACATTGATGATGTTGTCGAAGGTCTTATATATTCGTGTGACTGCAATCTCTCACTCATCAACATAGCCAACCCCGAGGAAACAAGCATTTATATTGGTTCATTTTCAGGAAAATTTTTTAAGAAGTCGCCTCAATTTATGGTAACAAGTGACTATCAACATTGATTTATTTTATAGAAATATAACTTATAAGTTTTTGCATATAGTGTATTATAAACTATATACGGTTTTTAAGGAAATATCTTATTTAATGGTTTCATTGTTAAGATTATTTTGTTAAATTTGCATTTCATAGGGATTCTTTGAATATCCCGTTGCTATGAGAGACAAGTAGAAAGATTAAATTATTGAAAAATTAGTCATATGAAAAGTTTAAAACATCTGCTTATTGTGGCCCTTATGGTCGCTTTCGGTTGTGGCCAGGCTGCTGCCGAGTTCCGTTTCGGTGTTAAAGCCGGTTTGAATATTGATAAACTTCATACTTCCGATTGGAAAGATAATTTCAGCGCAGGAAATCGATGCGGTTTCACGGGGGGTGTAATGACTGAATTTACAGTTCCTTTGATCGGAATTGGTTTTGATTTATCTTTGATGTATACTCACATGCAAGGGAAAATAGAGAATAACAATAACAGTAACGGGTCCCTTTCAAAGAATTTCCTTGAGATTCCATTGAATTTGAAATACAAACTTTCACTTCCGGTAGTATCATCTTTTATCAAACCAATGATCTATACCGGTCCGAATTTTGCATTCAAACTTGATAAGAGTACATTTGATTATATGAAGACTAAAACATTCCAGCTTGGTTGGAATGTAGGAATCGGTCTTGAATTTGTAAAACATCTGCAGATTTCCGGCGGCTATACATTTGGCCTCAATAATATTGCAAAAAAAGTTCCGGGAGTAAATGATCAGTTCAATGCGGCAGATGTAAAGATTAAGAATAATTATTGGACTGTAACTGCAGCCTGGTTGTTCTAAGAATTTAAACTTATACAGGATGAGGAAATTTTTAGCGACTCTTCTAATCTCAGTAATAGCCTTTGGTGCTTCGGCTGAGTTCAGATGGGGTCCGACGTTCGGAGTAAACATTTCAGAACTTTACTGGAAGCAAGATTTAGTATCAACGGGAATACTTGCCGGACCGAATGTGGGTGTAATTGGAGAGGTAATGATTCCGGGTATTGGTTTTGGAATAGATTTGGCTCTCAAATACAGCATGCATGGAGCAAATGTGAATTTCGGACAACAGAATATCTGGAACTGTGAGGGGTATGGAAAGGAGAAAGTTTGGTTTCATACCCTTCAGATTCCTTTTAATGTCAGATTCAAATGGACCCGGATGAATGGTTTGGAACATTACATAGCTCCGTTCGTGTATGGAGGTCCGGTATTCAATTTCAATCTGGCTACTTCCAAACTTCCGATAATTGAGCATCCGGCAGGCTCTTTCGGTCTTCAATGCGGCATAGGAGGTGAATTTCTTGAGCGATATCAACTCTCGGCCGGTTATTACTGGGGGGTAAGCTATGATTGCCGAACTGTAAAACTTGACAATTTCAGCGCTCGTACCAGAGGCTGGCAAATCAATGTTGCTGTACTTTTCTAAGCATTTGGAGCAGTTTGCATTATGGAGGAAAAAAAAGAGAAGATTACAGAGGAGGATTTAGAAGGAAAGTCTATTCCGATGGAGCAGACGGATGAAGAGTTAAGAATCATCCAGCAGGCCATAGACCTACTCAAAACTGTATTTGATCCAGAAATACCTGTAAATGTTTATGATCTCGGGCTTATATACAGAATAGAGTATACACCGACGGACAAAACATTGCATGTTGACATGACTCTTACGGCTCCCTCCTGTCCGGCTGCTGACTTCATTATGGAAGATGTGAGACAGAAACTGGTAAGTATCGAGGGGCCGGAAAAAGTTGACCTCCGTCTTGTTTTTGAGCCGGAATGGAATAACGACATGATGACAGAGGAGGCGAAACTTGAGCTCGGATTCTTATGAGAGCCTATTTCCTAAGCGATCTCCATTTGGGAGCTCCTTATTTCTCTGATTCAAAAGAGGCGGAAAAGAGAGTTGTCTCTTTTTTAGATAAAATCAAGGATGATGCCGATGCAATCTTTTTGCTCGGCGACATCCTTGATTATTGGTATGAATACCGGTATGTAGTACCAAGAGGATTCGTGAGATTCTTTGGAAAATTAGCTGAACTGGCCGATAACGGAGTAAGAATAGTTTGGTTTATTGGGAATCACGATATCTGGATTTATGACTATCTCCCCTCTGAACTGGGAATTGAGGTAATCGACGGGTCGTTGACAGAATGCATAGACGGTAAGTATTTTTATATGACACATGGAGATGGGATAGGAAAGTTGAAACCATCATTCAAGTTTTTGCGTAAACTATTCCGGAATAAATTATGCCAGAAGTTATTTGCCGGGATACATCCACGTTGGACAGTCCCCTTTGCCTACAACTGGAGCCGACATAGCCGAAAGCTCGAAGGCCCATCAGCAAAAGATTCGAAGCGGATGATGGATAATATTAAGGAATTTACTTCCGAATATATTTCTATGCATCCTGAAATAGATTATTTCCTTTTCGGTCATCTCCATCTTTTGGAGCGTTTCTCTATTTCCGGTAATTGTGAGGTCTTGGTGTTGGGTGAATGGATTTCAACATTCAGTTATGCAAAATGGGATGGTAAGAGTCTCGAATTGGTAAGATTTTCAGATTGAAGGTATCGGATACTGTCACATCGTAGAAATTTTCTTTGTAAAGTATTCATAACGATAGAAAAGGAGGGTGATTTTATATGTTCTACAACACATTTGTGACAATTTGCCAAAAAAACTTTGGTTTAGAACAATAAAATACCTACCTTTGCAGTGACCTAAAACAATCTTTTTTTACCTTAAGATTTTTTACCTGTAGAAACTTATAAAGGGTGCGACCGCGGAGGTTATCACCCTTTTGTTTTTTCATTTACACCTAAGTAATTCTAATTCAATCTCGATGCACCCAACGTTTTGTTATTCCAGATGACGGGGTTTAATATATAACGCGAATGCGGCCGGTTTCGCAACCAGCCGCATTCTCGTGTTTTCCATAATACTTTTTTCGAACTAACCTAACATCATGAAACGATTTACTTTCTGTCTATATAACATCGATATAGGAAAAGTTGTTCATAAGAGCCAGAAATTTTAAAATTTTCTTTTCATATTCTATCCCTCAGGATTTGGGGTGTCAGGTAAATATTCTTCCTCGAAATCCTTTATGTCCTGGAGTAAATCATCGTTAGTGGTTTGTATCTTGCGGTAGATAACAATAACTGCTACGATGCCGGCAATCCCTCCAATTATGACCCCAACCAATGGAACAAATCCATCTGTGCGGAATAATGAAAATATCAAAGCTGTCATCCACATCAATGAGAGTGGTGTACTGATACATACTTGATATAGTCTTCCCTTTTTCTGCCGGATAAGTAATTTCTGAAACTCCACTACTGAAGCCGTGCTGAACATTCGGGATGGGATACGTATAAGATACCAGTCAAAAGCAGTATCAATTGCTCCGACCACTAAATAAATAAAGGCTAACCATTGGGATATATCAAAATAAGCGCATAATCCGGCAAAGAAAAGATAGGTTACAGGCAGTAGTATAATTTCAATCAAAACCAGATTATTGAGCCATGAAGTTTTATTCTGCATCACCTTTTTCATCAGATCTTGATTTATGATCTTCTGCGAAGCGAGACGTTGCTTGAGAGAATTAAGCTGAATCCGCATAGTTTCAAGTTCGTCCATAGAGGTAGTGTTAGAGAGATTTAAGTTTTTCTTTGATTCTTATCAGGCGTACTCCTACAGCGCGTGTAGAAATGCCCGTTATCACTGCTATTTCATCATAAGACAGACTTTCGAGCCATAGAAGAATAATAGCACGGTCAATCGGTTCAAGTCGCGATATTCGATTATGTAACTGAATTGTCTGTCGTGATTCAGATGGATTTTCGGAGATTATATCTTCTGAGATATCCAAAGGAACGGTATTAAGACGTTTTTTCCGTTTATATGAAATGCAGGTGTTCATACTAACTCGATAGACCCAAGTCCGCGTTCCGGATTCTCCCCTGAAGTTCCTGTAACCATTCCACAGATTGATAAGCACATCTTGAAAAAGATCATCTGCTTCTTCACGAGACTTAACAAACATCCTGCAGATAGAGTAAATGGAGCTTTTATACTCCCTTACAAGTTGCTCAAAGTCTGTTTTAAGATTAGATTTCATTATGTATCCGGCTTATTTCACTTAATTAGACGCATAAATATTCAAAAAATTACATGACAAAAAAGAGGATTGATCATAGTGACCGATATCCTCTGTGTTGAATCACAATATAGTTGGATTCTATTTACTTTCGCGACGTTTGTAGAAATAATGGACAGCTATTATTATTACAATCTCAGCTATTGATACGAGGATGAAACGAGCAGTTTCTCCTTCTCGAATCAATTGGGGGCCGAAATAACAAGCCATTCCAAGAAAGTATATGGTCAGCAGGAGTGGGAGACAGGTAGATTTCTTTATATTTTTTCTCTGCATTGAAAATCAATTGTGAATTGTAAGTCGCGACCCTAATTATCAACTAAAGTTATACGGAGTGGATTGGTTGTCTAAATGTCTAAATATCACGGACGCTATCCTCTTGTTTATCCTCTTTATTAGGCGTGATAACAGGATCTTGAAGATATGGAGAGGAATAGATGTCAAAATTTCCGCTATTCAGGTGTTCATATATCTGAACACATGCCACAGCATCAAGAGCTGCATATGCCTGCTGATTAGCTGTTAATTCATCTGCTTCCCAATTTGTAAGACGTTGACCCTTTGAAATTCTTTTCCCGAAAATAATCCCATAGATTCGAGCCAGGCTATTGTCAATAATTTTGAAGTGTTTTACATAGCTTTGAAGGTCGATAAATCCCGCGGGATCTATGGTGAATACTTTATTGAGATTATGAAAATCATCATGAATCGAGAGCCCAACTTTAGTTATCTTTTCATTCTCAAGTATCTCCTTAATTGGCTCGGGCAATCCGATGTGATTCAATCTGAAAAGATAACAAGTCGAATCGGAAGAGAGTTGCAGTAGAGCTACGTTATGTGATTGCCCTCGCTTAAAGCTGGGTTTTGTCTCAGTATCAAAGCCGATCACATTCTCCTTCCGCAATTGTTCAGCAGCCTTTAAGGCACCCTCTTCAGAGTCAACGAGAACAATTTTACCTTCGTAAGATGCGACCGGAAGAGATGCCAAAGTGTCTTTTGAGATTGAGATTATTTTAGAGTTCTCTTCCAGGTTCATGATCATTGTATTTGCGAGGAGACGTGATGATGTGTTTATTTTATGTTAGAGAGAGGGCATTTCCCAATAATATGTGTCCGGAAAATAATCTGAAAGCCATCCGCGTAAATAGGCGCGAGTGTCGTCACAGATTATCTTATCCTTATCAAAATGAGAATTATATATCACGGCGAAAAGCGGGATTCCAGAATTTCTTATTGCGTAAAGTGAGAGAAGAGTGTGATTGATTGACCCGAGACGACCGTTAGTAACGAGTACCACAGGTAGGTTCTGTTCCCTTATATAGTCTATTGTCAGATAATGTTTCTTGAGCGGAACCATTAAGCCTCCCGCTCCTTCAATCAAAACATGTCCGAAACGCTGCTCAAGTTTGGAGGTAGCTTCGGAAATAATATCGAGGTTAAGATCTTTGTTATCTAATCTTGCTGCAAGGTCCGGAGATGCCGGATAGGAGAATATGACAGGAGCTGTCAGATGGAGAGCATCTTCCGGAAGCTGACCTGTTCCTGTCAGCTTCCGGTGTATCTCGATATCTTCACTAAATTCCCTGTTGCCTGTCTGCACAAATTTCTGAGTGATTACGGATATCCCGTTTTCAGTCATACGTGCAGCGAGCCATCCGGTGGCATAGCTTTTACCGGCATCGGTGTCAATGCCGGTAATAAATAGTCTTGATGGGAATTTAATGTTATTCATTTGTAGTCAAAATCACCAGGCGAACATAGGGTATTCGTTCATCAGTTCATTTACCTCCTGACGAACTTCTTTGATCACGTTCTCATCGTCGGCATTTGTCAGAACACGGTCGATATAGTCAGCAATCTTATCCATGAGCTCCTCTTTTGCGCCTCTTGTGGTGATTGCAGCTGTTCCGAAACGCAGACCGCTTGTCAGGAATGGGCTTCGGGAGTCATAAGGAACCATATTCTTATTTGCGGTAATGTCTGCCTCGACAAGTACACGTTCTGCTTTCTTACCGCTCATTTCCGGGAACTTGGGTCTCAGATCAACGAGCATACAATGGTTGTCTGTACCATCAGATATAATCTTATATCCTCTCTTTATCAAGGCCTGTGCAAGGGCATCGGCATTTTTCTTTACTTGCAAAGCATATTCTTTCCATTCCGGTTGAAGAGCCTCACCGAATGCAACAGCTTTTGCTGCAATCACATGCTCCAGAGGTCCGCCCTGAACCCCGGGGAACACTGCAGAATCCAGCAATGCAGACATTTTCTTTATCTCCCCTTTAGGCGTTTTTTTACCCCATGGATTGTCAAAGTCTTTGCCCATGAGTATCATGCCTCCACGAGGTCCACGAAGAGTTTTGTGGGTAGTGGTTGTCACGATGTGAGCATGTTTCACAGGATTTTCCAACAAGCCGGCTGCTATGAGTCCTGCCGGATGAGCCATGTCAACCATGAAGATTGCTCCGATCTCATCTGCAAGATTACGTATGCGAGCATAATCCCACTCACGGCTATAGGCACTTGCCCCGGCTATAATAAGTTTTGGGCGTTCAGCTCGTGCCTTTTCTTCCATCTCCTCATAGTTTACTCGACCATCCTCTACTTTAACCGTGTAACTGATAGGCTCAAACATCAGGCCGGAGAAATTAACTGGGCTGCCATGACTCAGGTGGCCACCATGGCTTAAATCCATACCCATGAATTTATCGCCTGGCTGCAGACATGCCATAAATACAGCCATATTTGCCTGAGCACCGCTATGAGGTTGGACATTTGCCCATTCTGCATCAAATAATTTCTTGGCTCTTTCAATTGCGAGGTTTTCCGCCTCATCTACAATCTGGCATCCGCCATAATAGCGATGAGCGGGATAACCCTCAGCATATTTATTCGTAAGGCAAGAGCCCATTGCTCGCATCACTTCATCACTTACGAAATTTTCACTGGCGATGAGCTCTATGCCGCGACGCTGGCGAAGATGCTCACGATCGATAATATCAAATACTTGGTTGTCTCTTTTCATAATGAGGCAATTTTGTTGTGTTTTTGTGGTATATTTCTATTAGGCACCGAAGTTATCATAATGGATACTTTCGGGTTCGACTCCGAGATTGTATAGCATATTGTTTACGGCATTACTCATTGGACCTGGACCACACATGTAATATTCTATATCTTCAGGAGATTCATGATCTTTAAGATATGTCTTATACATCACGTCATGCACAAATCCGGGTGTATATTTCACACCCGCCGCATCAGCTGCCGGATCGGGGCGATCAAGGGCAAGATGAAATTTAAAGTTGGGGAATTCCTTTTCAAGCTGGAGGAAATCTTCAAGGTAGAATACTTCATTAAGTGCACGGGCACCATAGAAGTAACTCATCTTACGGTCGGTAGTGTGAAGAGTTTTTGTCATCCACATTATCTGTGCGCGAAGGGGAGCCATACCCGCTCCACCACCAACCCAGATCATTTCGGCCTTGGAGTCAACAATCGGGTGGAAATCTCCATAAGGGCCGCTCATAAGCACCTTATCACCGGGTTTCAGGGAGAATATGTAGGATGACGCGATACCCGGGGGAACATCCTGGAATCCAACCTGAGGTTTAGGCTTGAATGGAGGAGTTGCAATCCTTACGGTAAGCATAAATCGGTCGCCCTCTTCCGGATAGTTGGCCATTGAATATGCGCGGACAGTTTCTTCATCATTAGAGGCTTTCAATGTGAAGAGTCCGAAATTATTCCATGCAGGAAGATACTCATCACCGATGAGAGCTTTGTCGATATCCTTATCATAATCCATTGAATACTTAGGGATACGAATCTGTGCATAAGAGCCGGGGATGAAGTTCATATGTTCCCCTTTAGGAAGTTGTACGATAAATTCCTTTATGAAGGTTGCAACATTCTTATTGGATATAACTTCACATTCCCACTCTTTAACGTCAAGAGCTGATTCTGAAACTTTAATTTCCATATCGCTCTTAACTTTTACCTGACAACCGAGTCTCCAATTATCTTTGATCTGACGACGTGTGAAATGAACGGCCTCAGTAGGAAGCATGTCGCCTCCACCTGAAATAACCTGAACCTTACATTGTCCGCAGCTACCTTTACCTCCACAAGCAGATGAGAGATGAACTCCATTGTCGCCAAGTGTTGAAAGAAGCGATTTCCCGCTTTCTGCATGAATGGTTTTTGCTCCGTCATTAATTGATATCGCTACTTCTCCGCTATTGACAAGCCAGCGTTTTGCGAGAAGGAGGATTATTACAAGAACGAAAACGATCACAAGAAAAATCAGTGTGGCTGCAACCACATTATTCCATTGGATCATATTTAGCTGATATATCGTCATTGTTTAAAGTTTTATACCAAGGAAGCTCATGAATGCTATACCCATGAGGCCGGTGATTATAAATGTGATTCCGATTCCGCGCAGAGGTTTAGGAACGTTGCTGTAATCAAGTCGCTCACGAATTGCTGCAAGACATGTGATTGCGAGCAACCATCCTATCCCGGATCCTACTCCGTAGACTGTAGCAGTCCATGCGTTTGAAAATTCTCTCTGCTGCATGAAGAGCACAGCACCGAGAATTGCGCAGTTCACGGCAATCAAGGGGAGGAATATTCCAAGTGAATTATAGAGGGCAGGGGAGTATTTCTCTATTACCATCTCGAGAATCTGAACGAGCGCGGCAATAACGGCTATGAACATAATCAACCCCAAGAATGAGAGGTCGGCCGATGCATATTCTTCTCCCAACCAGCTTAATGCGCCCGGTTTAAGAATATATTCGTTAATAGTCCAGGTTACGGGGAGAGCGATGAGTAAGACGAATGTTACGGCAACCCCGAGACCAAATGCTGTTTTCACGTTCTTGGAAACAGCCAGAAACGAGCACATTCCCAAGAAATAGGCGAATACCATGTTGTCGACAAATATCGACCGTATAAAAAGGTTAAGATTTTCCATACACGATTCCTGTTACGAGGTTATTCCTGCAAATCCTTATTCTTGGCTCTGTGTACCCAGATTATGCAACCGACAACGATAAGAGCCATAGGAGGGAGAATCATCATACCGTTGTTCATGTAGCCGGCTTCATACCAAGACTCCGGGACAATCTGAAAGCCCAGAAGAGTGCCGCTTCCGAACAGTTCTCTGAAGAATGATACAATGATAAGGATTATGCCATATCCGAGCCCGTTTCCTATACCATCCAGGAAAGAAGCCCAAGGACGGTTGTTTAGGGCAAAGGCTTCAAGACGACCCATGATGATACAGTTGGTTATTATCAACCCAATAAATACTGAGAGGGCCTTACTGATCTCATAATTATATGCTTTCAAAATCTGGTCAACTATCACCACCAATGCGGCCACTACAACAAGCTGAACTATGATTCGGATTGATGTCGGAATGGTCTTCCTTAATAATGATATGATAACGTTGGCAAGAGCAAGAACGGCCGTAACAGATATTGTCATGACGATGGCCGGTTCCATTTTTGCCGTAACGGCAAGTGCCGAACAGATACCCAACACCTGAACAATTACGGGATTGTCCTTAGAGAGAGGGTTTATCAATGGCAGAAAAGATTTTTTCAGATTCATTTTGTTGCCTCCTTTCCTTGGCTAAGTGATTTGAAGAAAGCTGAATATGGTTTTAAGGAATTTTCAAGCATCTTCTGTACACCCTGACTTGTTATCGTTCCTCCGCTGATTGCGTGAACATAGGCCCCGGAGGTGGGTTCCTGTCCGTTTTTTGCAACTTTCACCGATTGGAAGGTGCCATCCGTGCTGAAGATATCCTTTCCCTGGAACTGGTTGCTGAAAGCCGGCTTTTCAATCTCCGCACCAAGTCCCGGAGTTTCACCCTGGTGGGCGAAATAAGCTCCGTATATGGTGTCTCCATTGTCATCGAAAGCTAAATATCCCCAAATCGGACCCCACAAACCGGCTCCATAAACAGGGACAATATATTTCAAACCGGCAGAGGTGGAACATTCAAACACCGGAAGAAGCCGCTCTTCAGGATTCTTTTTTACTTCCAGACTTACGTTGACGTCGAATGGATTGATATCAGAATCGATTTTCTTTCCTTCAGAGTTAACAATGAATGAGTCCTTGATATGACGGGAGTACAATTCTCCTACTGTCTCTTCCGCTGAGGGAGAAATCAGGGCAGCCGCCAGGATCTGACGTTTGGTATCATTGGCGATATTTTCCTCCTGACGTGGGCGCAACATCTGATACACCACCGATAGTGCGATTCCCACAAGGAATACGAGCACAACGGCATAGATAACCGTATATAGATTGCTTTGTCTGTTCATGACTATGAATTTTTGACTTCTGCACGACGCAATCTGCGACGCACGTTGGAGTTAACTACACAATAATCAATCAAAGGCGCGAAACAGTTCATAAGCAGAACGGCGAGCATTGCGCCTTCCGGATATCCGGTGTTATAACATCTGATCACCATCGCTATTGCACCGATAAGAAATCCGTAAATATATTTTCCGATGTTTGTGCGACACGCAGTCACAGGGTCGGTTGCCATGAATACAACAGCAAAGGCAAACCCGCCAAGACAGAGTTGTTCGAGCGGGGATACAAATGTGACAGGATATAAGTCAGATGCAAAATGGTAAGCTAACAGACTCATTCCAAGTCCGCCTGCCACTGCTGAAATGATGATCCTCCAACTGGCAATGCCTGTAAGCAATAGAATTGCTGCGCCAATGAGAATGCAGAATGTTGAAGTTTCACCCCAAGACCCCGGATAAAGCCCAAAGAAAATGTCGCTCATCGACAGAGGGTCACCGAGCACATTGGTTATTGCAGCCCCCGGTTCGGTTGATGAAGCAAGCTGTCCGAGGGGTGTCGCTCCTGAGTATGAATCCACTCCCTGCGCACCTCCAAGTGAAACGAAGACTCCGTCGCCACTCATCTTAGATGGATAGCTGAAGAATAGGAATGCTCTGGTTGCAAGAGCGACATTCAGGAAGTTATAGCCTGTTCCACCAAATACTTCCTTAACAAAAATTACTGCAAACGCTACTGCTACAGCAATCATCCAGCAAGGAGTGTCGACTGGACATATCATGGGGATAAGTATACCTGATACCAAAAAACCTTCCTGGATCTCATGTCCACGCATCTGGGCAACTATGAATTCAATACCAAGCCCTACAATATAGGCCGTAAGAATCTGAGGCAATACAGCGAACAGTCCATAGAAAAAGAGTTCTAATATATTTTTATCAGCCGCTCCTATTGCCATGTAATGCTGATAGCCAATGTTCCACATTCCGAACAGACAGCAGGGGAGGAGTGCGATCACGACGGTGATCATCGTACGTTTGGAATCGTTGCTGTCATGAATGTGTACTCCCGACCCGGAGGTTTCGTTAGGAGTAAAAAGGAATGTATAAAACCCATCGAAAACAGAATGGAGTTTCTCAAATTTTCCACCCTTTTCAAATTTAGGTTTTATATTGTCGATTTTTTTCTTTAATCCTTTCACAATATGGAGATATAAGATTGAATATTCTGAATGATAAATTGACAGGGCAGAATTACATGGTTTCTTTGCGTAGATAATCAAGACCGTCCCGAACAATCTTTTGAAGTTCAAGTTTCGAGGTATCCACGAATTCCGGAAGAGCGAAATCTTCTGGTGCAACCTCGTAAATTCCTCGCTGCTCCATCTTCTCTATATCTTTAGCCAGTATAGCTTTTATTAAGTATTCCGGATAAATGTCGAATGGGAATACTTTGTCGTATTCTCCGCTCAATATCATAGCCCTATGTCCTCCTTTGATACGTGCATCAAAGTTAAAGGGTTTTGATAATCCTCTCAGGAATGCCGGGAAGGTGTGCTTGACACTGTATTTCTTGGGATTCATAGATGCCCAACCCATAAATTCATCCGCTTCGTCACCTTCATCAATTGCTGTGATCTGTCGATATGGGAATCTTAGGAAACCGGATTTCTCAGAAACCCTTACTCCGGTGAGGACATTTCCTGAGATAAGACGAATCTTTCCGCAATGTTCCTTAAGTTCTTTGTCGAGAAGGGATGATAGTTTGGCCCCCACTTTGGTTGAGACAAGATGAGGATTATTGATATCCGGCCCGGTCAAGGCTACGATAGTGGTGTGGTCAATTTTATCTGTCTCCTGAAGTTTGCCTATCCTTGCTGCAGTATTGATATCGAGGGTCCAGACCAGTTCCCCTTTATTGACCGGCTTGATGTTGGCAATCTGCACACCTACGTTTCCAGCTGGATGAGGACCCTTGAAGCGGTAAACTTCCGCCACTTGAGAGTCTATTTGTGAATCATATGGTGTGCAAAGGTATACTTTACCATCAGTCAGTGTGGAAAGTGCTTTCAATCCTGATTCCAGATATTTCAGTGTGTCTTCCGGGATCATATTGGAGGCAAGAGGGGCTGAATCGAATGCTGTCACAAAGATATCACGAGGGATAACTTCCGCAGCAGGAACGATATCAAATGGACGTTGACGCATTAAAGCGAAGACTCCGGTATATCTTAATTTACCCAGAAGGGTTAGATCTGAAGGAATTTCCTCACAGAGATCAGACTTGTCAGATTTAACGGATACAAACTCAATTTTGCGTCGTTCTCCGCGTTTGATTTCCATTACTTCTCCTGCTACGGGAGAAGAAAGTCTCAGTTCCGGAAATTCTTTTGCCACCAGCAATGGAGAACCGGCTTTAACTTTATCACCGGCTTTTACCACGGCTTTCCAGGTGTATCCGGGGTAGTCATCCGGGGTGATTCCGTAAAGTTCAGTAGCGGTATCCTGAGTGATGATTTCGGATGCCTTACCTTCCAGTGGGATATCAAGCCCCTTTTTTATAGTAATTATTTTAGCCATTTGCAAATTGGATAATAATTAACTACAAAAATACAAAAAATTGTAAATGAATGCAAAAAAAAGTCTCTGTTCAGAGTTTGAACAGAGACTTTTGAATGATAAGTTTCAGAATGTTTGCAAATTCTTCTGGTAGCACTTTTATTTTAGTCCTTCAACAAACTTACGATAAGCGTCGTTGTTGGGATCATACTGAAGATATTTGTTGAAATATTCTTTGGCTTTCGCTGTATCTTTCTGATCGAGATAGTAATTGCCCATGTAGTTATACATCTCCTTTGCATCTGTCTTATATCTTGAAGGATCCTGGCTGGCTTCAAGAAGAGCAATTGCTTCAAGATACATAGGAGCAGCTGCAGTCTCGATATCCTCTTTGGCAGCTTTCTGCTTAGCTATGTCGCCGAGGAATTTTTTAGGCTTGTAGTTGTCGGGTAAAATCTCAGCTGCAAGTCCGGCATATTTGGCAGTGTCATCAAAGAATTTTGTGGCTGTAGGAGCATCTTCCTTATTTTCAATACCTGCATAGAAGGAGAATGTTGCCTGCTGGATATAATCGTTGTATGAGGGTTTCTCGGTTTTTGAGAGATAACCTTCATAAGCCTTAGCTGCTTCAGTGATATTGTTCGCATCAACATATTTCATTGCAAGATCCTTATTGAACTGAGCGTTCTCAGGCATTTCAGCAATACCCTCTTTTAAAACTGCAATAGCTTCATCAGCGCGTTTTGCTTTTGCAAGTTCATCGGCAATCAGTGTGTAGTCGATAGCGGCGAATTTATTTGCTTTCGGATTTGCCTTGTGAGCAGAGAAGAGAGCCTCGGCCATAGGAAGGAGATTCTCACCCATGTCAGGAATCTGAGCAGCATTCATAAACTGATAACGCTGAGCGGTGAAGTTTGAAGGATCAGCTTTCAACAAAGCAGATGCGTATTCGTATCCTTTCTTGTAGTCACCACCGTAGAACAAAAGGAACGCATAACGGTTCTCATCCTGCTTGAAGTGGCTGGGATTCTGAACATATTTGCCATATTCTTTAGCTGCGTTTCCGAAATCCTTTGCATTATAATAAGCGTTAGCGAGTTCACGCTGACCGAGTGCGGATGATGGGTTCTCCAGAAGGAGCGCCTGAAGCATCTTGATTGCATATTCGGGATTTACCATAGTAAACAGGTTAGCATATTTAACGTATGCCTCTGCTGACTTCTTATCGTATCCTGCAGCCATCTCATATTTAGCGGCAGCATCACCGAAAGCTTTCTTCTCTTTTAGCTGATCCCCTTCAAAAAGATAAATTTCAGGGCTCTGCATATTGGTTTTGCGCGCTTTCTCCACACGTTTTGCAATCTGTTTCTCATAAGCAACCGGATCGGCATCATCATAAGCACGGGCGATTGCAATATGAACTCCGGCATCTTTCTTTGCTCGCTTCTCAGCATCCTTGAAATCTGCGTCTGCACTCTTCTCGTCGCCGGCTTTGAGTTTCAATGAGCCGAGTCCCACGTAATTATATGGATATTCCGGATCTGCCTGAATACCTTGCTGGAAATAATTCTGTGCCTCTGAAGTCTTATTGTCACGAAGAGCAATAAGGCCGAGGTAGTAGTTGCTCACCGCTTTGTTCGTGCCGGCGTTGTTGAGACTGCGGAGCAGAAGTTCTTTGGCGTTGTCAAACTGATCGGCCTTATAATATTCGGCCCCTTCCACATGAGTCTGAGCATTTGCCGAAACTGCGAATCCGGCAAGACAGAGTGTAATGATTCCTTTAAATTTCATCTTTATAGGGATTTTGTAATTATCAATGTTTAATCATGCAACATCAATTGCATAAGTAGCTGGAAAAAATTAATGAACAAATATAGCGAAGTTATTTTGGGCAGATTTTGCTGCGGAGAGAGGAAGCATATCCGGTATACGACTGAATGACAATTCAAAAGATGCCGAAAAGAACTTGTTTTATCGTTCAAGATTATAAACTACCACATATCTCATATTTTTTACCACCTACTTATTTAAAAGTCGCTCATGCAATATGAACATGAACGACTTCAAAGTTACTAAAAATTCAAATCAATAGCAAATATTTAATTTGATGTAAATTTAATTTATGTTAAGTGAGCTACAAATTTCTTTATTAAATCTCCGACCTTATAAATTAATTTGTATTCATACAATGTAGATTCCTATTTTCTCTGGGTTATCTCAACAACACGCGGATTCATATGATAGGGTAGGATTCCGGTCTTGGAGATAATTTTCTGACCGACAAAGCCTGTAACGAAGGTATAAAAACTATGAAGGACAGTGGAGTTGGAAGCCGTAGAAATCATGTATACTTTCCTGAACAAGGGATATTCTCCGGAATTAATATATACCTGATATGGTTTGTAAGCTGTCGGATCAAAATCATTCTTTTCAGTTGGGTTGCTAACTTTAACAACATTAACTTCGGTAGTAAGATTCGTTGCAATCGTATCGTTCTGATTTGCGTAATCTTTATTCCTTTGTTCGACGGGGACCTTCTTTGCAAGACTGAGGTCATCGCCCAACCAGCTGACGCTTATGATTCCTAGAGCGTCGGGATCGTTTTTGACAACATCAAACACTTGAGCATTATCCTGCTGAGCAAAGGCGTTGGGGTTATCTGAGATCTTCTTGCCCTCGGGGAGGAATTTATCTCTCATATAGCTAACGGTAGAAGATCCTGCATTGTCAAACACAAGTTTGATGGCAGTTGTATCATTGCCGGCGAGCTGACTCCATTTCGTGATCTTGCCGTTTAAAATATCACTTATTTCCTGCATGGATAAAGTGTTGACGCGATTGTCTTTATTTGTAATCAAAGCCACAGCATCAACAGCTATACAGTGTGTGCGAACCACTCTTTTGAACTTACTTTTCATGTAATCCTTCTGTTCTTTGGTGAGTTCCTGGGTCACAATGATTGCCTGTGTCCCGTCTGCCAGCAGCGTGTCAATTGCATCCTGCTCACTCACGAAGAATGGTATTATTGAGGATTCCGGATAAGAAAATTCAAAAACTTCTATTTCCTCTTTGAGAATATTCCTGAAGCCATCATCACAAAATATTGTGGCACTTCCCTTTGCATATTCTCCACGTTTCACTTTAGTACATGAAACAACTCCCAGCGCAATAAACGCCGAGAGCATTATAGTAAAGATCTTTTTTGCTTTCACGATAGCATAATTTTAAGAAGAATAAGTTTGTGAAGAGAATCAGTTTGACCCCCGGTAAAGTCTGTATCCTCTGAAAATACCATAAACGATGAGAATAGCACCTATAATGATACTTACTGTGTAATTGATAATATCAAACACATTAAATATGAATAATAATCCTACACCGATGTAAACTATTATCATTATAATCCCGAATGCCAGACGAGCTCCCTTTGGAGCCATCGGCCGATTGTCATTATCGTAACCGTTCATATTAGTAAATTTTAATGTTCTTTAAAATTTTAACAATTCAAATTACATGAGGTTCAAATCAAGATAAAAAAAAGTGAAATTTACATACTAAGTAGATGGTAAAAATTAATCGATATAAAGTAGTTGATAATCATGAACGATAAAACCGGTTCTTTGGGGCATCTTTTGCCTTGTCATTCAGTTGCATACGAAAGTATGCCCATCTCTACGCAGTAAAACCTGCTCAAAAATAATTTCGTTTTATTTGTTCATTAATTTTTACCAACTACTTAATAAAAAAACAAGCGGTCTCGTTTGAGATCGCTTGTTTTTATTATTGCTGCGTAAATTATTGAGCAATCTTGAATACAACCGGAAGGTTAAAGTAGCTTCGTACGGCTACACCATTGTTTTTACCCGGCTGCCATTTCGGCATCTTTTTAACAACGCGGAGAGCCTCTCTGTCAAGATCTTTATCCACACCTTTGAGAATTGAAGTTGCACCGATTGAACCATCCTTCTCAACGACGAATTTAACAATCACGCGACCCTGGATATCATTCTGCTGTGCAGCTTCCGGATACTTAACGTTAGCACTAAGCCACTTCATGAGGGCAGCCTGTCCACCGGGGAATTCAGCCTGCTGCTCAACTGCAACGAAGATCTCCTCCTCTTTAGGCTTCTCAGGTTCCGGCTCTTTTACTACGACCTGTTCCTGAACAGCCTTAAATTTATCAGCATCATCGCTACCTTCCTGAGTTACGACACCACGGGCGGTATTGTCCTCTTTCTGAGCATCCATATCCATCACTTCATTCTTCACCTTATCGGCGTCGACGATGGCAATCTGGGTTACCTGAACAGTAGCGAGTACCTCTTCGGGAACTTCGATTTCAGGTTGTTCAAACTTTTGCTCCTCAACTTCTGGCTCATCAGGAATCTCATCTTCCTGCTGAGCAAGCTGTGCGGCCATCATTTTCTCACGCTGCTCCTGAAGAGCGAGAGCCTGCTGCTCTGCGCGATAGTCCGACCACTTGCTGAGACCAATTATTAGAATGAATATAACCACCAGACCGATAAGCGTAAAGAGGGCAGCCAGATTGTGACGCTTATCGCTCTCCTTACGAAGCTGATAAGCACCAAATTCCTGATTCTTCTCAGCAAATATAAGGTTACGCCATTCGGGTGAGGTCAGATCTACATTTCTTTTAGCCATTTTTCTTTCTGCTTTAAGGGTTAATAAATCTAACATCATTTATGGTGATTATTCTGATAATCAATAACCATGAGGGAGTCAACCTTAGTCATGTTGTCGATCTGATATTTGGAAATCGAGTTGATCTGCATCTCATCGAGCACCGATACGAGACTTCCGAAGGAAGCTTGTGGGGTAGACTTGATGATGATCACCGGTTTTTTCAGATTTTCATCTTTTCTGACTTTGGAAGCTGCTTCATCGTAAGCTGCCTGAGCTTTTTCACGGCCATCTTTAGTTTCGAGACTTCCGAAACCGCCATTGGCATATTTCTCTTTGAGCTTATTGATTTCCGTGAGGACATCCTTGTTACGCTTCTGGATGATTTCGCGAATACCGCGAGCTTGTCCGGATTTTTCATCGTTAGCAAGGAATTCGGATTCCTGAAGGTTGTTGTTCGCGGATAGAACAGTTCCACCCGGGCCTAACATGCCGGCATCACCACCGGGTTTACCGAAATAGTAGTAGATGATAGGCTGAACTTTACCATTCACTGTGTCCACATCAAATGAACCAACTTTTCTTTTTGCGTCCAGAATGATTGTTACAGCATCGTCGGCTGAAGCCTGCGACATGTTTTCCTCATTCTGCACCTTTTCATTTGAAGGGAGCGCTATTGTCAAAGTTTGCGATTTGATCATTGTCGTACAGAGCATGAAGAATGTGATAAGCAACATGTTCATGTCGACCATCGGCGTGAAATCCACGCGGATCTGCATCTTTTTCTGGTGACCTTTCTTTCCTTTGCCACCGTCATTTTGTTGAACTTCTGCCATAATTTTATTCTTCTGGGCCCTTTAGAGCTGTCAGTAACGTAAACTTATTCATGTGGATTGTCTGGAGGTTATCCATAACCATGTGCACGATATCAAAAGCCGTGTTCTGGTCAGCCTTGATAGCCACACCTGTACCGTCTTTGATTTTGTCAGCGAGATTTGTGTTCTCAGTCTGACGCATTGCTTTCATCCACATCTGGAATTCATTAGGATTGGATTCATCGCTGTTCCAAGAGATTGGAATACCAGTCACGTGATTGGGATTCTCATCTTCTCCCGACAGCCATTTATCCATCTTGGTCTGGCCTTCCTGCTGAGATGCCAGATCCAGGAATTCACCCATCTGTGCCAGAGGCACACCGAATGAACCGATCTTGCTGAAGGCGTACTTCTGCTCCGGTGTGAAGCTTATTTTGTTCTTATGCGACTCGTTGTAGATTTCGCTTACTTTATCGAG
>CAZCJC010000051.1:0-20333 GCA_964499025.1 uncultured Sangeribacter sp. | reverse complement strand
AATCACTCGCCCAAATCCGCCCCAGGGACTCTCAAATTTTTATGAGATGGGCTCTTAAATTGAATTGCTATTCAGGAGTTTTTTGAAGTCATCCAGGAAACGGACTGCCTCCTTACGGGTAATAGTCAGAGGAGGCAAGAGCCTCACGGTGTGTTCACCGGCTCCTCCTGTAAATATGCCATGTTCAAAAAGAAGGCGTTTACGCAAATCGGATGCAGAACCCTCTATTTCGATTCCAATCATCAGACCTCTTCCTCTAACATCCTTGAGGCCGGGTATTTTCCTAAGTTCCTCAAGAAGATATTCTCCGACCTCAGCTGCATTCTTGACGAGGTTCTCATCTCTCATCACCTCCAGGACTGCGATAGCAGCCGCGCATGCGAGATGATTACCGCCAAACGTTGTGCCCAACATTCCCTTCTCACCCTTGATGGAGGGGGAGATAAGGAGAGCCGACATGGGAAATCCATTGGCAATACCCTTCGCTACAGTTATTATATCGGGTCTGATTCCTGCATATTGATGTGCAAAAAATTTACCGGTGCGACCATAACCGCTCTGAATCTCATCCAGAATAAGTAAAGTGCCGGTCTTCTCTGTCTCCTCACGCAATTTTATCAGGAATTCATCCTCTACCATCCGGATTCCAGCCACACCCTGGATTCCCTCGACAATCACAGCCGCATATTCCCCTGAAGCCAATTCCTGCTTCACACCTTCTATATCATTCAAAGGCATGAAACGGATATTATCCGTGCGGTTAAGGGGGGCCTGAATCTTGGGATTGTCGGTTGCTGCAACGGCGGCCGACGTGCGGCCGTGAAAGGCTTTGTCGAAAGCCAGAATCTTTTTGCGGCCCGTAACAAAGGAGGCTAACTTCATGGCGTTCTCGTTTGCCTCCGCTCCCGAATTGACAAGAAACAGGGAATAATCCGGATAGCCTGAGATTTCTCCAAGAAGATTGGCAAGTTTCTGCTGCAGGGAGTTCCTGACGGAATTGCTGTAGAAAGGGAGATTTCCCACCTGTCGGCTTACAGCCTCGACATAACGGGGATGGGCATGGCCTATCGATATCACGGCATGTCCTCCGTAGAGATCCAGATATTCTTTACCGTCTGCGGTATAAACATAATTCCCACGCCCTTTTACAGGCTCTATATCATAAAGTGAATATACGTCGAATAGTTTCATATCATCAAAATTATAACCCCGACAAATGATTATCCCGGATCATTGGAAGGGAGCGGTTTTACCATTTTAGCGAAGATGCATCCTTCTTAAGGAATCATCCGGATTTATCAGAAAGCACTGGCTTTCAGTCTAAGCCCTGTATCTTCCGGAAGTCCGAACATCAGGTTCATATTCTCTACCGCCTGACCGGATGCTCCTTTCAGCAGGTTGTCGATGGCTGATACTATTAGCAATTTGTCTTCATGAGGGGTGAGCTGGATAAGACACTTATTGGTATTTACCACCTGCTTGAGATCCACCTCCCGTTCGCTCAGATGCGTAAACGGGCTTTCCGCATAGTAATCTGAATAAAGGTTCCTTAACTTATCCTCCGGCAACGCGATAGACAAAGTAAGCATGGAGAAGATGCCACGTGGAAAATCTCCCCTCACCGGAATGAAGTCAATTTCCTCCTTCAAACCGGGCTGCAACTTTCGAAGAGTCATCCCTATCTCTGCAAGGTGCTGATGGGTAAATGGCTTGTATACCGAAAGATTATCATTCCTCCAGCTGAAATGGGTGGTGGCCCCGGGCTTGACGCCGGCTCCGGTGCTTCCGGTTATTCCCGTAACGTTAACCTTTCCGGGAAGAATCCCTTTGGCGGCAAGTGGGAGGAGGGCAAGTTGAATGGAGGTGGCAAAGCAACCGGGATTGGCCACACGGGTGGCATTCCTTATCTCCTCTCTGTTTGCTTCCGGCAAGCCATATACATATCCGTCGGAACAATCCCTGTAGTCTTGAGCAAGATCTATAACCTTAAGTCCTGATAACAGACTGTTCTCACTCCAGAATTTCTTGCTCGCGCCATGCCCCGAACAAAGAAAAACTACATCCACCTCCTCAAGAGGATGTGAATCTGAAAAAATCAGATCTGTGTCTCCCGTCAAACCTCCATGCACCGTAGACACCGGATTCCCGGCATTGCTGGCGGAATGAATCCATCTCAAAGAAACTTCAGGGTGTATGAGGAGCAGACGAATAAGCTCCCCGGCTGTATAACCGGCTCCCCCTATTATTCCGACCTTTATCATTTTCCGTTACGTTTCTGAACGTTATGATATATTTTCATCTGGTTACCCAGAATCTTTGTGAATCCCTTCACATCGTCGGCGCTCCAGGCTTTATTGATCTCCCCGTACTCTCCGAAGTCGGTCTTCATAAGATCGAATGGTGAATCCACACCTACAAGGGTGTAGCCTAACGGCCTCAAAGTAATCTCCACGGTGCCGGTTACATTTTCCTGACTGCTCTCCAGGAATTTCTCCATATCACGCATCACAGGTTCGAGATATTGCGACTCATGCAGGAACATACCATACCAGGTGCCGATCTGATCTTTCCAATATTGCTGCCACTTGGTCAAGGTATGTTTCTCCAGCATCTTATGCGCGGCAATGATAAGTATCGGGGCCGCAGCCTCAAATCCTACCCTTCCCTTTATACCTATTATTGTGTCTCCGATATGCATATCGCGTCCTATACCATATCTCGATGCTATCTCCTCTATCCTGCGGATACATTCGATGCGGTCTTCAAAATTCTCTCCATTGACAGCAACAGGCTCCCCTTTCTCAAAAGTGATCTTCAATGTCTCCTCACCCGTAGCTGTAACCTGACTCGGATAAGCTGAATCAGGTAGAGTCAACTCACTCTTGAGTGTCTCCTTTCCTCCGATGCTTGTACCCCAAAGACCCTTGTTGATGGAATATTCCATCTTCTTGTAGTCGGCATCAACTCCGTGACGTTTCAGGTAATCGATCTCATATTCGCGGGTAAGTGTCATGTCGCGGGTGGGAGTTATGATCTCAATCTCGGGAGCAAGAATCTGGAAAGTCAGATCGAATCGAACCTGATCATTTCCTGCTCCCGTCGAGCCGTGTGCCACAGCATCCGCCCCGATCTTCTTGGCGTATTCTATTATCGCTATTGCCTGGAAGATTCTCTCCGATGAGACGGATATTGGATATGTTCCGTTGCGGAGCACATTTCCGGCTATCATGTATCTTATCGACCGGTCGTAATAATCTTTGGTGATATCCAGAGAGGCATGAGAAGCGGCTCCAAGCTGCATGGCACGCGCCTCTATCCTTTCAAGATCTTCCGGAGTGAAGCCTCCGGTGTTGGCTATGGCTGTGTGTACTTCATATCCGAGATCTTCGGATAGATATTTGGCGGCAAACGATGTGTCGAGGCCTCCGCTAAAAGCGAGTACGACTTTCTTTTTCTTGTTATCCATTTTTTCAGTGATTTTTATAGCAAACAGGATATGCAACCCCTCCTCCCGGAGCCGGATACTGCGATTCAGGCACCTTCGATGAGAGTGCTGAGCCACATATTCAATTGATTGTGAAGAGTGAAATATTTGAAATGTAGTTGGTAAAATTTAATGCACGAATAAAACGAAGTTGTTTGGGAGCAGATTTTGCTTCGGAGAGGGAGCATATTCCGGTATACGTCTGAACGACAATACAAGAGATGCCCCATAGAACCGGTTTTATTGTTCAGGATTATCAACTACCATACATCGATTAATTTTTCCAACTCTTATTTATCCTCAAGCTTTCGATATGCGTAGTGAGCTTACTTGAGATGAAAGAGTTTACGCAATTTGGTGCTGAACCATGTCTTGTAAGGGGTGAGACGCGATTGCTTTCGAAGCGTGGCCTTCGGATCATAGAGCATACCGTAGCAAAGGCACATGCGCCGGTCGTTACGGCAGAGGATATCGTAATTCACACACCCCTCGCATCCCTTCCAGAATTCCTCATCTGTTGTCAGCTCCGAA
Organism: uncultured Sangeribacter sp.; assembly: GCA_964499025.1. Lineage (GTDB taxonomy): Bacteria > Bacteroidota > Bacteroidia > Bacteroidales > Muribaculaceae > Lepagella. Next base: position 16,318 of record CAZCJC010000051.1, on the reverse strand, counting down.
AACGTTACCGGGGTGTAGCCTAAGCGGGAATTAAGTTTCATCACGGGCAAGGAGGTAGTTATGGAAAAGATCTTGGCATAAGGGAATCGTCGTCGGGCAAGTTCGAATGTTTTACGTTTGATACGCTCCGCAAGACCGAGCTTACGGAATTCCGGGTCCACAATCAGACCCGACGTGGCAACATAATCTCCATGTCCCCAGCTCTCTATATAGCTGAAACCTATGAGACGGTCGCCATACATCGCCACTACCGCTTTCTCTCCCCGGATCTTGTCGATGATATATTCCGGGGTACGGCGCGCGATGCCCGTGCCGCGCTGAAGCGCGGACTCATAGATGAGGTCGCAGATATGCTGGGCATGCTTCACATGCTCCTCTCCTGCAAACATCACGGATACCTGGTCGTTGTTCATTCTCTTATTTTACCTTAGTTGGGTGTTCTATACCTGCTTTCTCTATTTTAGTAAGCAGTTGTTTAATCTTAATCAACATATAAAACGAAGTTATTTATGAGCATAACTACCATATGCCGATTAATTTATACCATCTTCTTATAGGATTCCCTATCCTTTTGAAAAAATTGACGCAAAGTTAACAAATTTTTGCGATAAAATTGAAGATATCCGAATATTTATGCACCCCTTTATCCTTTTCTCTTTTATATTTTGTTATATGATATATCCCTCCATAAAAAATATTATTTCCAAAACCTGTTTTCACATGCTACTTGATATCCTTTTTCTTATTCTCGGGCTGGTACTGATTCTGTCAGGAGCCAATTTTATGACCGATGGCGCTTCATATCTGGCAAAAAAATGGGGAATGTCTGATCTCGTGATCGGTCTGACGGTTGTTGCATTCGGCACCTCAGCACCCGAACTCGTCATCAGCGTCATGTCGGCAATCCAGGGGAATGCCGGCATAGCAATAGGTAACGTAGTTGGAAGCAATATTTTCAATGTATGCGCCATAATTGGAATCACAGCTTTGGTGACTCCTATCAAGATCACAAAGAGCATAATGACAAATGATATCCCTCTCGTGATCCTATCTTCTCTGGTCCTGCTTGTTATGGGAAATTCCACTCTGCTCAATGGCGCTCAGATCAATATTCTCGACCGCACTGATGGAATTATACTTCTTCTCTTCTTCCTTATCTTCATGAGGTATACTTTCGCTTCTGCGAAACGTGAGGAGAATCTTCCTGCGCCCGATTCAAGTGCGCCGGCTGAGGTAGAAAGTGCAGAAGTAATTGGTACGCCTATTGAGAAAAAGGGTTCTTTATGGAAAGCGGTTATCTGGGTGGTCGGAGGATTGGCGGCACTTATTTTCGGCGGTGACTGGTTTGTTGACGGCGCTTCGGGTATAGCTTCCTCTTTAGGTGTAAGTGATGCCGTGATAGGCCTTACAATTGTGGCGGCCGGCACCTCTCTCCCGGAACTCGCCACCTCCGTTGCAGCTGCCCTGAAAGGGAAAACAGGAATCGCTATCGGCAATGTCATAGGCAGCAATATTTTCAATATATTTATGGTGCTCGGCTGCTCTGCAACAATCCATACCTTGCCATTCGGAACAGTGGGCAACCTCGATCTCATTGTCCTTACAGCATCCTCTGTGCTATTCTGGATTTTCGGCTGGTTTTTCAAAAAACGCACCATCACCCGCCCGGAAGGTGCTATCCTATTGATCACCTACATCGCGTATATCACCTATCTTGTGGTAAATTCATAAGCCACTTTGGGTTCTGTTCCCGAAATTCCTCCTCTGCATTAGCATTATTTGGTGGATGTAGGCTTGATATCCGGTTCTCCAGGATACCACCATCCGTAGCCTCGGTCGGTATAGGTTCCCGCGGCCTCATCATATTCATATCTGTGATCATATTCGAATTCAAGAAGGCGGTCGAAATGCGAAGGGATCTCTCCTCCTATCCGGTTGCCTTGACACCACAAACGCAACAGACCCGGCAATGAGGCGATCTCGGCCGAGCGTAAATTATTATATGAACAGTCAAGGCGCTCGAATATCTCAAAATCAAGTTCTTTGAATTCCAAACTTTCAAGACGATTATAACTGCAATATAACCAGCGGAGACTCTTGCATCCCTCAAACTTGAGGTCGGTCAAACCATTGTCACTGCAATGAAGTTCAGAGAGTAACCTGTAACCCGACACATCGATCTTTCCCAATCTATTTGAGAAACAGTAGTAGTGTACCAACGATGCCTTCTGGTCGCTAATATCGAGTGAACTCAGATTATTGGCGTAACAATAGATCCATCTCAGACGTGGACAACCGGTAACCTCAAGAGTTGCCAGATTATTATCGCCACAGTTCAGAACCTGCAACTGTGGGGAATTCCTCAAATCCAGCGCCGGGATATGATTCTCATAACAGAAACAGTTGATGAGACGGTAACGATGAGGAACTGAAAGCTTATTCAGATTATTGGAGAAACACTTCAGATTTGTCATGGATACACATTCTGAAAGATCAAGTTCTTCCAACATGCAATGGGAAACATCAAGCTCTGTAATAGTACGCGACCAGCCGATATCTACTTTGCGCAAATTGTTATAGGGCACATACATATGCTCCAATGACAGGCAACCCTTGACATTGACCTCCTCAAGACCGGTGTTCGTACAGTCTATTTCCCTCAGAAGAGGACAATCCGAAACATCAAGAGATGTAATCTCATTTTTTGAGCATCTGATACTCACCAATGCCTTGCAGCCTGACAGATTGATCTTTCCTTTCAGATTATGTTCACCCAGAATCAGTGACAACTTCCCATTCTCATATTTCACTTCAGAGCCCCATTGGTTCAAGGGAAGGTCGGAACACCATTTTCCTTTGAATCTCCAGTTTTGACCGTCCGTCTCATTAAAAAGCCTTATCAAATATGCCCGCACCTCCTCCTCCGAAGGAAGTTCAATTTCAACGGGATCCTGCTTCACCGTTATCTCCGCTTCAGCTCTTCCGGCTGTGATGCGAAGCGTCGTGGATCGTGCGAGGTCAGAGGTATTGGGCAACGCAGAAAAGGGTATGGATACCTCTCCGGCTTCACCTTCGCGGGTCTCCAGCACCCCGTTGAAATGCTCTGACGTTGCAGGAATATCGATCTTCCAGGGCTTATTGCTCACGAACCGCAGCATAACGTCTCCACCCTCGGATGCAACGTGTAAAGTTTCCCCGTCGGTCAAAATTACATTGTCGGGTTTTGGAGGTTCGGGCTCCTCTTTTTCTTTTGAACAACAGCAAAAAATCAAACAGAAAATCGACAGCTGAAGAATAAGTATGAAAAACGATTTTTTTCTAAACATCAGATATTACCTCTTGAAATATCAGAGACCACGAAGTCAAACTGAATTCATGATGGAACCAGCGCAAATTTATCCATTATCCCATAATTCTTCTGTGACATTTGTCATTAAAATACCCGTTTAACCAATTTTTATTCTTTTGTTAAAAATTAAGAACTGTAAAATATTTAACATTATTTAACTAAATGGGGGGGGTATTTCCTAATTTCTGTTTAATTTTGCTTCCGCAAATTGTTACTTACTACTCAGACCACTAATTGGCTTGCCTACCTTCTGTAACTGAACGATTATACGCAACATATAGGTGCAACATCAATAATGGTTCCCTTTTCTTAACGCATGAAAAAGATTCTCACCGGATTAATTTTTTCTATTTTTCCCTTTTTCGGACTCTACTCTCAGGCTCCCGCTGATTCTGCAAAAGTATATTTCCGCATAGGACACAGATATTTCGACCCGTCGCTCGGAGAGAACAGCCGCCAAATGAATAAATTCACCGAAATGGTGAAAAAAGCAAATGGCGACAATGATATTCACCGAATTGTGGTCAGGGCCTATGCCTCCCCCGACGGCACAAGTGAAGCCAACCACCGGCTCACTGGCTATCGCTGCGAGGAATTGACAAATTATCTGGTGAAAAATACTGGCATTGACCCTAAACTTGTTAAATCCATACCCGAGGGAGTTGCATGGGAGGAACTCCTGAGACTGGTGGAGACTACACCGGAGGTTCCTAATCGCGATAAGGTGATTGATGTTCTCAAAAATACCCCTATCTGGATATATGATGCCAATGGCAAAGCTATCGACGGCCGGAAACATCGTTTGATGCAAATCGGAGGTGGAAATTCCTACCGTTGGATGTTCAACAATATCTTCCCTAAACTGCGCAATGGAGTTGCTGTATCCCTCTTCCTTAAATCAGATATAAGAGCTGCCATTGACGCTGCTGCCACTGCCGCACGAGAAGCTGCCACAGCTGCCGATGCGGCTGCCAAGGCGGCGAGAGCAGCGGCTGATGCTTCCGGACAGGCCTCTGAATTAGCCAGAGAATATGCTGAAGCGGTAAGAGCTGCTGAAGAAGCTGCCGAAAGAGCGACCAAAGCTGCGGCTGAGGCCGGAGAGGCTGCCAAGAAAGCTCGTAAAGCGGCTGACGAGGCGGAAACAGCAGCCGAAGCAGCTGCTAATGCAGAGGAAGTTGAAGAGGCCAAGGCCAAGGCGGCGGAAGCTTATGCTGCAAAAGAGACGGCGGAAGCAGCACGCGATGCGGCTGAAGCAGCTTTAGCGGAAGCTGAAGCTGCACGTAAGACTGCCGAGGAGATCGCTCTCAAAGCCGGATATAAATTGAATCAGACAGAAGTAACGGATTCGGTTGCTGATACTGACAAGCCCGTTATTCCTCCTTATCACCGCTTTGCCCTTAAAACAAATCTCCTATATGACGCCGCCCTTATGCCGAACCTTGAATTGGAATGGCTGATAAGACCAAACTGGTCGGTAGCACTCGAAGGAAATGTGGCGTGGTGGAAAAACGACCCTAAACATCAATATTACCAAATTCTTATGATTTCTCCCGAAGTTCGTTATCATATCAAACCGAGAGCCCCCTGGCACGGAATGTATGTTGGAATTTTCGCAGGAGGAGGGAAATATGACCTTGAGAACAAGAAGACCGGTTATCATGGTGAAGGTGTCATGGCCGGCGCATCTTTCGGGTATATGTGGCCCATAACACGCTGCCTCTCACTGGAGGCCGGAATCGGCGTGGGCTATTTATATTCAAAATATAAAGAATATGTTCCCTTTGACGGACACTACTTATATCAACGCACAAAAACGCTGAACTACTTCGGTCCGCTTAAACTCAAATTTTCTTTTGTATGGCGTTTTTACGACATCAATAAGCACAGGTAAAAAATTCACTCGACATTATGAAACGATCCAGTATATTGACATTCACAACCTTATGCCTGCTGATGGCCATGATGCCGTCGTGTCGGAAAGAGCTTTGCTACAATCATTTCCGCACTGCATCCATCGGCCTCGAATGGGAGCAGGAGTGGGAAAGAGACTATGGAATGGCTCATGCCTCATCCTGGGATCTATCTCTGCATGGGTTTGAATATCAGTCTTTGCGCCCTAACCGACCGGAATGGGTAACGATGATCACTTATACCGACAATGCAGATCCACACGAAGACTATATGTCGGCCGACGGTGATGATATCAACATTGGAAATCCGGAAAATCAGACTTACCTTTTCTATAACAGCGACACCGAATACATAGTACTTTCAGATGTGGCTTCTCTCACTACTGCCCGTGCAACATCAACAACACGCTCCCGATCAAGCATTGAATATCTGAAGGAGCTATATCCCACAGTTCGCTCCACCAATCCTCCTGATGTGCTCTATGCTGCTTATGTGGACGAGGCTCCGGAAATAGGTTTACATGAAGCGAAACCTATGCCGGTCAGGATGCAGCCGCTCGTTTACACCTACGTGATCAGATATGAATTTGAACATGGAATCGAGCATGTAGCGATCGCACGCGGGGCGCTTGCCGGAATGGCGGAGTCGGTTTATCTCCGTGACGGTGTAACATCTGAGGAGTCTTCAATCATCCTATTTGATTGCGATGTGATGAATTATGGAGTGGAAGCCCATGTGAGAAGTTTCGGGGTTCCAGGGTTCCCCGATTCATACTACGGGAGATCCGCAATGTCTCGCGCCGACCGTCCTTATACACTAAATCTGGAGGTGCGCCTCACCAACGGAAAAATCTATGAGTTCAACTACGATATTGCCGACCAGATAGAGAAACAACCCCGTGGTGGAGTGATCCGAATTTCCGGTATCCGGATTGAAGATGAACAGAATCAGGGAGAGGCCGGGTCTGCATTCGACGTTGATGTGGAGGGCTGGGGCGAACATGAAGATATAGAACTGCCCGTGGGGCCGGCTAAGAAATAAACAATCAGGGCAATAGCTTCAACAGCCACCTATCCTCCAACCCTTAACCAAACTAATAATAACCAATAAATAATATTTTTCACTAATTTATCAATCAATGAAAAAATCAATGTTTCTTCTCGCTGTCGGTGCAATGGCACTCACAGCATGTACCCAGTCGGACGTAGTCGAGGAGGGTATCCAGAGTAACGCCATCGGATTCCAGAGCATGGTAAGCAAAGAGTCTCGTGCACTCGACTTGACTTCGCTCAAGTTCTTCAGTGTATATGGCTATTATACTCAGCCTGGACATGAAGCTAATGCCGTGATAGTTTTCAACGGTGAGGATGTAAATCTTAGCGACGGGGCATGGAATTATGCCAATACCCGTTATTGGGTGCCTGATGCAACTTATTACTTCTATGCTTACAGCTGTGAAAATAGTGAAGTTACTGGAAATAACGGAGGTGCTGCTATGAATTTCGACGGCACAGATGTGGCTTCGCGCGCATTGCGTCTTAACAGCTATGTTTGCAATGATTCTCACAACCATGATCTCATCTTTGCAACAAACGATGCCGGAATTAAAGGAAAAACGGAAAACAACGCTAAGGTAGCTTTTACTTTCAAGCATATCCTTTCACGTGTGAATATCGAATTCACAAGTGGATTCCCGGTAGGGTATAAGGTTGAGGTTTCTGATGTTCAGATTCAGGATTTCCTTGATAAAGGTAATTACAATCCTAAAACCAATGTCTGGTCAAGTCTTGCACAGACTCAATCAGGAGATAATGTTCCTTTCACCACATTCGCTGTTCCCACTGATGCCAACACTGCAGCAGCTGCTGCTCAGGAAGCTGACGTGAAGAAAGTTACGACTGATATAAAGTATGTTATTCCTCATGCATACGTCAAGGAGGGTGAAAACGCAGAAGATCCTGTTGGACTCTCATTCAAAGTTAAGGTTTATAGTGAGAACAATGAGGTTATTCTTGAGCGCGTTCTCACCGGAACATGGTCTCCTAACTGGCAGATAGGCTACAGCTATACCTACCACGTTACTATCACCGGTAGCACAACAGCTCTTGACCCAATCGTATTTGAAACTGCAGAAAACATGAATCTGGATGATTGGACCACTGGTAACACTACCGGCGTAGAGATGAGTTTCTCTGCTAACTAATCTTACTCTCACTGATTCAGATTAATTGTATTGAGTATATATCACCGCGCCAATCGGGCGCGATCGGCGCGGTGATTCTTTTAAATTCCAAGCAGGTGCAACCCTGCCTTTCTCCTTTCGGTATCAGGCCCTTTTTGTTGGGCTGAATTTTTCATTTCTTGAATATGTACTCTAAACTGATATATTCACTTATAGCTGTCGCTGCGTTCAGCGCTACTTCTTGCACTTCGGATTCGGCCGACTCCGAAGCCCCGGTCGAAGGCTCAGAACTTAAGTTCCAAACACGGACCGATACTCGCGCTGCAATCTCAACGAACTCCTCTATCAAAGAGGATCCATTCGCTGTTTACGGAACAATGACTCCGACTGCAACGCTCGCCACTTCCTCCCCTTCGTTGATCTTCAACGGTACGGGAGTCGCCTTTAAAAATGGCAAATGGCAATATGACGATACCAAATACTGGTTCCCGAATCAGACCTACTCTTTTGTCGCCTCCCATCCGGCTCCCACCGAAACCGACGGAATCTCCAACATCGAATATAACGACAACCAATTGTCATTCACATATACTCTCCCCGCTGACTATCATCAGGCTACTGATCTACTAATCGCTACTCATGCCAGACGTTTTGCAGACGGCGATATCTCTCACCCGGTAGCCTTCAATTTCCAGCATATTCTATCTCGGCTGAATTTTGTTGCAAACATTGACCAGGCTTTAGGAGCTGGTAATTCTGTGGTGATCGAGCATATCGCACTACGCAATATCTGCAACAGTGCAAAATTTTCAGTTGCCCCGGCTCCTCTCACTACTTCCGCTGAAACCGATGATTATATAGGAACAGGGTGGACAGATCATTCCAATGCGGATGCTATCCTTTTCGAAATGGATCTTTCTTCTGGTACACCCATGCAGGCCGGAGACCGACACGAACTCTTCCCGGCTACCGGAAACCAGTCCCTTTTCGTGATACCCCAGCTTCTCACCTCAGACGTAAGTGTGGAACTGACTTATCACACAGTTATCAACGGAGTGCCACAGTCGCCTAAGACTACTACAGGAAACCTTTATTCAATATCGCTTTCCACTCCCGGACATGGTGGCCGATGGGCTGCTGGCCAAAGCTATTCATACTCTTTCTCTCTGGGTGTTGACGACCGGATAATATTCTCATCCTCTTCTATTCAGGACTGGGATCCTGCGGAAGGTGCAACCTATATTATCACTGACTGAAACCCGATGCAAAATAGACTTACCTTATTTATGAAACATCTGATAAGAAATATTTCACTCGCACTGCTTCCTATGCTTGCGGCTTGCACGGAGACAGATGCCCCGATTCCGCAACTCTCGGCGGAGAAATATATTGTTTTCGGAACGCCGGAGATCAATCTAAATGCCACGTTGGGTGATTTCGCGATCTCCTCAGGGACTCGGGCAACCCTCTCTAACGGTGTGGAGCAATTCACAGTCTGGGGCTACTGCGTACCAAACGATCTTTCTGGCACAGCCAAACAGAGTGAAGCCTCGAAAGATTGGAACTACAAATCCAAATTCTTCACCGGCACCGCCGATGGAGGAGCCGACATTAAGAATCTTGCAAAAAGAGCTGTTGACACCTCCTCTTCATGGAATTATAACGGAGGGCAACTGACGGAATGGAATGCAGATCCAAGTGCCCAACACTCTTTCATCGCTGCGGCAGGTAACGCTACATTCTCTATGGAGAAGGCTTCATCACTGACCACCAACGGACATGGCCCAAGACTGACCATAACACTTCCGAGGACAGCTGGAACGGCTGTCGGAACTGCTCTCGACCGCACCGAACAGCCAGACGTGCTCATAGCTGCAAAATTCGATCATAAACAACGCGACGGTCATGTGAACCTATCTTTCTTTCATATCATGACTGGACTCCGCTTCAAATTTCACAATCATTCCAATAAAGACCTGATCATAAAGAGCATGACATTCCGTGGGACTTTCCACCGTCAGGCCGTGATCGATTTTACTACCGATGATCCGGAAGTGAAGGTTCCTACAGATGCGGCTGCCAACCGATATTCCGGAACATTCACAATCATTCAGAATAACCCGTCTTCATGGCAGACTATCACCCACGGCTCGGAAGACTTTGCCGGCGGCGATAATCCGGCAATCCTCCTGCTCCTCCCTAATCCGGATGGAACCACCGATCGCGATGGAAAATATGTGCTCGGAAGTAATAAATCTATTGATATCATATATCGTTTTGCTGATGATCCGGCTGAAAGGCCCGACCGATCATTTACAACTCCCGATGATTTTGTGCTCAATTATCTTCCACAACCTAACACCCTGCACACAGCCCACTTCAATTTCATCGGCGATAATTTCGTGCTTACATTCCAAGCTGATGACAAGGAAAACTGGGCAAACGGATCTGATAATAATTTCACAATTCATTAACTCTCCCCACCTGCATAAAACCAATCATAAGGAGCGACATACGGACAAGTGAGACAAGAAACCTGTTCCGAATACTGAACCTGAAAATTTGAAAATTGAATATGATTAAATCACTTTTAAAATATCTGGCTGTCGGCCTTCTGGTGACTACGGCTTCCTGCTCCAATGAGTTCGACCTCCGTCAACAGGAGAATGGTCCTGATGCCCAAGGGAAACTTCTCTTCCGTTGTGCCGACATGCTCGAAGTTTACAAAAGTCCCGACAACTATGCAACTCGTGCCGGCGGACCGAAATCTCCGAAAGAGAAGGTGATAAACACCCTACACGTTTTCTTCTTCGACTATAGTAGCGGAGAACTGCTCCAGCCGGGACCACAGAATTTTTCTTCTTATCAGAAACTTAACCTCACCACACCCGGCAACCAAGCCTATATTACTATCCCGACCGGTGAGGGATCGGATAATCTCTTCCTTGACAATGATTATTCAAGTGTAAGGATTGTGGCAATTGCAAATATTGACGCAACTGATGAGGCTGATTCTCCTGCTGACGTTGCCAACTCTTTCTATACCCCATACAGCGCAGATGGAAAGATTCAGGAGAACGGTCGGTCGGCCGGTGGAGAACCGTTGTATATAACCAACTATTCGCAACTTCAGAAATGGGTATACTTTCCCAGAATCCGCATGAGCGAGGACGGTTCTTATGGTGATATCTCGCAGCTCCCTGAGGCTGGAATGCCGATGATCGGAGAAAGCGATGGGCCTGTCGACCTGACTCAGAAACCGGCTAATGCCATCGTTGTCAATATGCGTGCGCTCATGGCTAAGGTAAACGTCTCAGTGGAACTTGATCCTGAACAATTCACCGATGATCTTCCGACTCTTACAATCAACGAATATGGAGTGATGAATATGCCTGTGGCTGTGCCGTTTGAAGAACCGCAAGGAGGTCTCAGAGAAGGGAAAAGCTGGACTAAGACCGATCCTGACAACCTTGATGCGGATGGTGGCTACTTCAAGACCTATGATGTCACCACCCAGCCGATGTTCCACAAGGGTGACACCCCCTCCGACTGGCAGCATAATGCATGCCCTGTTGAGGCCCATGAGTTCACAACTATAATCGATCCTCAGACAATAAACAAAGATGCTGCTCCTATCACATTCTCTTATTATACATATGAGAATGTGAATATGCCGAATTACTGCGCCAAACGAGCTAATGATTCGAATGCGTTCCTGGAAACAACAACTGAAAATGGATTTATACCTAATTACCCTGCCGGTATCGGGGAAGCTGATTACCAGCGTTGGAAACCGACAATGGCGTATGAGAATCGTGCTTCCGCACTGATCCTGAAGGGCTCATATACAACTCATCAAGGCCTCACATACCAGGCTCAGTTCACTATTTATCTGGGGCGCGACACGGACATCGACTTTCAGGTGAAACGCAACTATTGCTACGACAATAATATCGTGATAAAGGGTCTGGAATATGTAAGAAATTCTACCGATGAGGTTTACACGTTCGACGGTCGGGTTAATTTGAAATATGATAACCCGCTCTACCTGGCTGTAGTGGAGGAACGTCATGTGGATGCTCATGCAACGGCATTGCCGGTGGATGTATGGCTGATGAATTATGAGGATTTCACTCCGGAGCCTGAAAATTATTATACTGAGGTAACCTTCAAAATTCCGGATGACAATACAAATTCCGGGGGAAATCCACGGCAATGGATGCAGATGGTGATGATTCCACGCTCGGAGATGGAGAGCCCTGATGGGCGCTTCTATGCAGGAACAGGCGCAGAGAAGTATTTCTACAATAATCTTCTGGAAGATATCAGGACCCGTCCGGAGGTGGTGCTACATGGCGGTCAGGACGGTGCATATGAGGGGCATCAAGAGGGAGCCCAATGCGGAAGTGAGATAAAGGTGAAATGTAGTCCGGGAGAAAATGGAAACAATTCCCGTTCACGTATCTATTTTTATATTGATGAGAATGTGGGTGAGATCGGTAACGGGAATGACCGCAGCGTCGATGTGGAGGTAAAATATTATGCCTATATCCTCAATCCTGACGGTTCTAAATCAGATGAAGTTACCTATACCCGATTCTTGACAATCGAGCAACGCGGACTGCTCAGAGTAGAACAGGCCTGGAAAGGAAATCCTTCCACAGATTTTTGGGGTAGAGACAATACCCCAACTGCCACTATTCCTGAAACGTATATAGAATATTACGAAGAATATCTTGATCACAACGATCCTCTCGAGGAGCACGAAACGGGAGATGTCTATGAAGATGGCTTGGAATGGGGATTGAATGGAGTCACTATATCCCCATCTTTTGAGGATTCATCGGATGTGGGAACCTCCGGCTTTCTTACACGTGTCAACTATACAAATGTCTATTATAAGAATAGTGCCCAAAAGATGACAAAATGGGTGATTGATAACACAAAAAGCAGTCATCCGATTAGTGATGTGCATCTATTCAATATCCGTAAGGCCCCGGCTTCTGCTTTCCACTACTGCTACGGGAAGAATAAGCGTGATTACGATGGGTCGGTAGTGGGTATGAACAACCTTAATTCAAATGAAAAAGGATGGTATATGCCCGGTATCCGGGAGTTGGAGAAGGCTCTAATGCAATATTATAGCACTTTCTCAGACTTTCAGGGTAATCTGTACTGGTCGTGCGCCCCGAGTTCAAGCAATAACTATGCACGATCCACAAAGGTGACGGTCATTACGAATGACAATGGCCTCCCGGAAGGACGCTATGTGGAAAGTGGAGCTGCTGCTAATGATGGCTATCAGCCCCGTATCTATCAGGCAGGACAGAAAAAAGGGCTCGATGAAAACGGGAATGAAAATAAATATGGAATTCATAGAATTCGTACTTTTTATCGTAAAAACTGATAACTAACCATCTTTAATCAATCTTATTTGCACCTTGGAGGGGATATGTCCACAATATGTCGGCATATCCCCTTCTTTATTTTTGTAAGTAGTTGGTAAAAATTAATGAACATATAAAACGAAGTTATTTTTGAGCAGATTTTGCTGCGGAAAGAGGGAGCATACTTTCGTATGCGACTGAACGAAAGGAACGAAGGCATCTTTCAAGAATAAAAATAACATCGGCTTCAAGGTTTAACTTACTTTTGCGATAATATAGACTATTTTTGAGAACTTCCTATATAAAACGAGTATAAAATACTTCATTATCTGCCAAAAATACCTATCTTTGTAAAAACTCATTTAAACTTATTTTATGAAAAGAATTCTATCCCTTCTGGTGATACTGAGTGTGGCCATGCTGGAAGTGCCCGGCATCTGGAGCGCTCATCTGTCGCCGGAGCAGGCTCTTAGCCGTTTATCATCGAAAAAGATGGCTCCGAGCCGTAAAGCTACTTCCCCAACACTTACAACGACTGTCGGAAACCTGTATATTTTCTCTGACAAGGAGGGATATATGGTGCTCCCCAATAATGATGCGGCCCCGGCTCTGCTCGGTTACTCTGATAAGCCGTTCGATAATGAGGTCAACCCCAACCTTGCCTATTGGCTCGATAACCTCAGCCGTGAGATAGATTTTCTTGCCAAAAATACACGGAGGGAGCAGGCTGCGCGCAGCACTGAACATGACCCCATTCCCCCGATGGTGAGCACACGATGGAACCAGAAAGCCCCCTATAATGACCAGTGTCCGCTGATCGGTGATAAGCGTTGCCTGACAGGATGTGTGGCTACCGCAATGGCCCAGGTGATAAAATATCATAATTATCCTGAGAAAGGGACCGGTACCGGTTCTTATACCTGGAATGGACAGACACTATCTTTCGATTACGCTAACACTACTTTTGCTTGGGACGACATGGAGGACACATATGATTCCTCAAGCTCGGATAAGGCAAAGGAGGCTGTGGCTCAGCTGATGTATGCTTGCGGAGTGGGCGTGAACATGAATTATGGGCTGAATGGGAGTGGCGCAACAAGCGACTACGTGCCCTATGCCCTGATAAACTACTTCAACTATGACAAGGCAGCATGGTGCGCGCAGCGCAATGCCTATGGCATTGATGAATGGGAGGAGCTTATTTACAATGAGCTTAAAGAGGACCGACCGGTGCTATACAGCGGATCGGGCACCGGGGGCGGTCATGCATTCGTTTGTGACGGTTATAGCGAGAACGGATACTTTCATTTCAACTGGGGATGGGGAGGAATGAGCGATGGCTATTTCTTACTCACCGCCCTTAATCCCGGCAGTTTGGGAGCCGGAGGAGGATCCGGAGGATACAACTTCTTCCAGTCAGCGCTCATCGGCGCCCAACCAGCCAAGGAGGGTTCTGAACTTACATATGTGATCTACAATATGTATGATAATTTCAGGGCATTGCAGCAAACCGCAGGAACAGGCACGACTGTAGATTTCATTGGATATTTCTTAAATTGCACTCCGGAAACAATTCCAAGTTTATCTCTGGGTGTGAAATTCCAGCCCGAGAATGAAGGGGACATTACTTATGTGTCAGTTCAAGATCCCATCTCCGATTGGAAATTCTATAAGGCATTAGGAGGATTCACCGTTACTTTGCCAACGGATCTCGCGGATGGCAATTATACTGTCACTCCTGCCTTCCGCGTGGAGGGCCGCGACTGGCAGGAAATCCCCTCTTTCCTGGATGTAAATGGCAAACTGTATGCTGATGTTGGCGGAAACTCCGTGACATTCACCACTCCGGCTCAACCAATAATTGCGGTTTCCGATATAACTGCCCCGGCTGAGATACTCATGGATAAGGCAAGCCCATTCAGCTATGTAATAACGAATCCGGGTGACAAGGAATATGTTGGAATGGCTTACCCATACCTTATTGATTCAGATGATGATATCATTGCCGAAGCTGATCCCCTCCCAATAGATCTCCTGGCAAAAGAGTCGAAAACGTTTACTGATATACCCACATCTTTCACTGCCTACGAGATAAGTTCAAACAAGTTCGCGGATTATAAAGCCGGTGATTATTTACTGGAGTTCAGAGATGATACTGGTAACACAATCAGCGACAGAGTGGCCGTGACCGTGAAAGATGCTCCCACCGAAGACACTGAGATTCAGGTAACCGAGTTCAAACTCCTTAGCGAAAATCCTGTATATGAACTTAACGCGGTAGAATTCAGTTTAACCCTGGAATGTACCTCCGGATATTTCGGTGATTATCTTAATTTTATTATATTCCCCGATTCTGGATCAGGACAAGTGTATAATGCCTATTCCACTCAGTCACCTTATTTCTATCTATCAAAGGGAGAAAGTGCGACAAAGACGTTCACCGTCAATCTCTCTTCACTTGATTATGGAAAATATTTCGCACAAATGTTTAAAGGAAATATCTCAGCCGGAAACAGGGTCGACTTTGAACTCTCAAAGAAGATAGGGACAGGCATTGATGAACTAAATGCCAATAACGAAAAAGAGTTAATCTACGATCTTTACGGCGTAAGACACACTCGTCCTCTCTCTCCGGGACTCTATATCATCAATGGCAAAAAGGCACTTGTGAAATAACCATTTAAAATACAGACTTTTTTATCGCTCCGGCGCCGGATAACAACTCGCAACAACGCTTGGCTATCCGGAGCCGGAGCTATAATTTGCATATAGCTATATTTCTTTGGCACACGTATTCTCATATGCCCTATCCTACTCTGATAACATTACAGTCGAACATATCAGACGGCAAAACATGGGAACGAGCATATACGACACGAAAATTTAATTAAATAGAAAAGGCTGCTGGTACTAAAATCGGGGATGCCAAGGATTGGCTAATAATTCCCTAATACCGACAAATATTAGAAAAAGATCCAGACAAATAACATAAAACAAAAAAATATTAGCAAATAATTCCCAATATATTTGGTAATATTAGAAAATATTACTAACTTTGCACTCGCAAAACCGAAACAACTTCTTGAAAGTCACGATTGGCAGTCAAAGAAAGCCAAAAAAACAACTGTCAGAGAAGCAATGCTCGGAAAACAAGACAACGATGGTGCCATAGCTCAGTTGGTAGAGCAAAGGACTGAAAATCCTTGTGTCCCCGGTTCGATTCCTGGTGGCACCACCTCCAAAATCGCTAATAATCTAATTCGTAGATTGTTAGCGATTTTTCATTCAACCCAATTCGGTCAAGTTCCCTATAAAGTTACCTATCACAACGCCATCTGAACCCAACTGAATAGGGGTCAATGTAAAAAACCGGTTGAAATGGGGTCAATGTAAAAAACCGGTTGAAATGTTAAATATATGGGCATTGATGATAAAATTCGGCCTAATTGTAAAAAAGTAGGATGAAATGTTTGTAAGTACGTGTATCCT
>CAZCJC010000050.1:0-20515 GCA_964499025.1 uncultured Sangeribacter sp. | reverse complement strand
CGAAAACCATAACTCATTTATTTTTAATGAATTACGCTTATTTTTTTGAGACTTGTAAAAGAAAAGGAGACACCCTGTTCGGATGCCTCCCGTTCTTATTAGAGGAACTGCTTCATTATTGACCGCTTCCTTCCGGTCTTCTGATGATACCACCATCGGGTAGCATCAATGTTCTTAACCTTCTTGGCAATCATCAGCTTGCCACAGCCTTTGGTTTCAAACCACTTGTTGCAGACTTCTTCTGTGAGCTTCAACACCTTCTCCCGATTGGGTTCAGAATCAATCGCCTTGACTGCTTCGACAATCAATTCATTGTCGGGAACCTTTATCCACGGAAACTCTGTGTATGCTTGGGCAAAGGTGTGTTGCTCCGGACCGAAATAGATGAGGATTGGGAGAGAGCCGGTGCCTACATCACCTATCACCACATAGGAATTGAAGCCAAGCTCGATGCAGTAGATCGGAATGGTACGAGGCTCCTCATCGGCATGGAGCATGGTGGTGAATAAATCCTTGTCCTCCACTTTAAGCTCATACAAGCCGGTCATCAGAACCTTCTTGAAGTCATCACTCTTGGTAACTGCTTCGGCAGCGTGCATCGGCGACATGGGACCTTTGACTTTTATATCGCAGGTCTTTTCATCCACCGACAGGGTGTGTATGGGTATGAACTTCATCGTCGTATCAGTATTTGCCACAAACTTTGTCGTAGATAGATTTGCAGACTTCGATGTCATAGAGAGCATCGTGGAGCTTTGTGTCATCGACCGGGATGCCGAGGGTCTTGGCTACGTTACCCTGCTTGAAGTTCATCATCTGAGGACGCTGCTCTAAAAGGAAGGGCGTGGCGAGCACCATCACATCGAGGCAGTTGGGCCAGAAGTATGAGCCGAAATACTTGTCTCCATTGTGTCCGAACCATGCCCGCAGGAACGGATTATCGAAGTTGCTGATGTTGTAGCCGGCGAGGAAGAACTTATCAGTCTTGTTGTAGCGATCAACATACTTCGAGATGATGTTGATGAACTGACCATACACTACCGGCATAGGTGGGTACGCCATTATCTGTTCCTGTGTTACTCCAGCAACGTCGAGAGCGCCCTGCTCAATCACGGCGCCGGGATGTGGCTGAACATGGAGGTCAAAGGTTTCCTTGACTTCGCCGTTGATTACTACCGAGCCGGACAACTGATGGATACCATGCTTGTCAGATTGGGTTCCGGTGGTCTCTAAATCGAAGAATAAGATTTTCATAAGGTTTACTTATTTTACGTTTTTGGATAAATGATTGGGATGTGCCAGCCATAGACAAATGTCCGGGCTGACACATTCATTACTTAGTCTTTGGATTCGGTTGCAGTGGGCTGTACTTCCGCAGTAGGCTCTGTGGCTTCATTTGGAGCTTCCTGTGGCTCGTTCTCGGGGTCGGATGAAGATTCTACTGTCTCAACCTCTTGCGAGGTCTCAGTGGGTGTTTCCTCCGGTTCTTCGGGTGTTGCAGCCTCCCTCGCTCTTCTCAAATCTTCTTCGAGCTGTGCGATGGTTTGTTCATACCCCTTGCACTTCTTATCATATTCTGCTGTGAGATTGCTGTCAATCTCGGCAACATCATTCGAGTAGGAATGATTCATGGTGATGTCCAGCAGACTTGCATAGCTTCGGGAGTAGCAGACCTGCTTATCCGAGAGCATGGAGCGGATAAACTCACGCATTATTGCCGGCTTGTTTGCAGTGAGCTTGTCAAACGATTCACGGACATCTACGACTGTATCGAAGTCCAGTCCGATGGAACTGCGGAACTGCGCCGGCAGACGTGAGGCAAGGAGGGCGAGGAACACGTTTTCTTCTACATCATCGACATTCTCTGCCTTTTGGTTGTAGGAGGTATTGCTTTCGATGAAGGCTCGCTGTCTCTCAACTCGTTCTTCCTGTTTCTTTTCTTCGAGTGTGCGCAACTTGGTGCGTACCTCCGTGAGCTGATTTGCTTGGAAAACTTGAACGCTATCTGCATCTCCATTGTCATTGGATGTTACATTGTAGAGATACTTCATCTCACCGCTGATATTCCCGTGATAGGACACCTCAAACACTCGGACAACCATTCCGGCTTTGATGTTGTCATCAAACACCCCTCTCACTCTTTCGTAGGACTGGTAGCGAGTGTTATACTTTTCTTCATCAGCGAAGTTCTCCCGAACAGGTTCCTCCGGCTCCACCAGATATTCCCGATTGCCAAGGGGCTGAGGATAGAGGAGCATTGCGTTGGCTGCTTCGAGGATGGCAGCATTGTCCTCCTTACTGCCGGCATACACAAGGGGCAGACCGGATTCTTTCGCCTTTCGTAGCACTGCCTCCTGATTCTTCAGTCGGTAGAGTTCGATGTTCATACAGCGAGGGTTGTCGGTTTCCTTGAATCTTGTAGGGAACGTGGCTGTGCAGAACTTACAGCCTTTGCAGGAGAGGCTACCAGTCTTTTCTTTACAGGTTGTGAAGGTCTCATCGGTCGGATTGAAATGCGCCGATGAGAGAAGCCCCATCACGCTTTCATCTATCCACGATTTGAGCACATCTACTTTGGGAATCTTACCTTCCCAGCGTTCTATGTGGGAGGGTTGGAAGCGAAGCTCATACAGCATCTTCTGCTGATCCTTCCGGAGGTTACTGATAACTTGCAGATGCACGAGGTTCAGAAGTCCGTCTCTCATCAGTTGCACGAACTCCGGGAGGATGTTGTTCAACTGAATACGATTGACAACGAAGCTCTGACTTTTGCCGAGCATCTTAGCTATTTCCTTGACCGACACTGCTCCCTTATTGAACAGATGTTTGAGAGCCTGCGCCTCCTCCATAGGGTCGATGTCCTTTCGTTGGAGGTTTTCGATGACCATACAAGCGAAAGCCTGCTTATCATCCAGTTCTTTGACTACCGCCTGAATGGTGTCCTTGCCGAGCAGAGACACTGCTCTGAAACGACGCTCGCCACATACGATTTCATACTTCTTGCCATCCTCTCCAGTATATTTGCGGAGGGTTACAGGCTGAATCAGACCATTGGCTTCTATACTTTGAGCCAACTCCTTCAACTCTACTTCGTCGAAGGTCTTTCGGGGATTCAGAGCACTCGGTGCTATCTCTGACAGTTTAATTTCATTTACTTGCATATTATTGTTTAATTTCCAGTGTCATTTATTAGAGCCAAGCCATTTCTTCTACTTTTTCTTTTGGCTTTCTGCTTTCCATGGCGTAGGTTAGGATGAAGTTCTCATAGGACATCACCACGCTTCCACAATCTTCCCGGAGCTTGTCGATAGCTTCTTCATCCGGAGTGCAGGGCATGATGATGGAACGTAGCTGCTCCGTTTCAAAGAGCATTGGGCGTGTGGGCTCAACCACAGAGGCTTTGATGAAGAACAGGTCGCCGGCGGCATTATAGACTTCGAGGAGGTTGAGCAGATACGCCATTGTCAAATGGCAACCACCGATACATAATCGGTCATTCTCATGGAAATCTGGTTGGCGTTTGTACCATTTGAGGGCGTAATACACCTGCTTCCAATCGACATTGATTGGCTTGCCACTTTTCTTAGGCATTACTCTTTTGTAGTCCGGGTACTTGCCTTTGACAACTTCTCCTGTCAGAAGCATAGTCTTGCCAGCAATTTCTGGCTTAGTTGAGTTGTAAACTACTAACACATGAGTGTCAGATGCTACGCTACAATCTTCCGCAAAGTGGATGCCCTTCATCAAGGGACGCACTTCATCCTTGCTTACAGCATAGGAGAACATTGCTTTAATGATTTTCTTATTCATCTTCTTTTCTATTTAGGTTATTCTTTATTTGCTAATGTAAAGTTAGTCAATATGTTTGAGTTGCGAAAATCATACGACTAATATTTTTCGGAGGGGTTCTTTTTTTACAGAACCACTAATTCCTCCACTCCGACCGTGTATCCCTGACCGCAGTCATTACACCAATCCTGACAATATTGTGTGTCGATACCGAAAGAGCCGTTTTCCATGTTGAAATTCTCACGGGCTTCTTCTATCTCAGCTTTCATTTTCTCGAGAGCTTTTTCGAGAGATGAAAAAACATAATGAGCATCAGTAATACTTTCGACTGAATACATGATCAGCACATACACTAAATAAACTTTCTGTTTCATATCATTGGGAATATTGGTTATCCATCAATTTTATCAATCTCACATTCGCAGATGAGGTAGTTCTCATCTCTGCCGTAAGTCTGTAGATTCATTTCCAGTTCGTGCTGGTCATCTTCTTCAAGCGGTTCCTCTCCTTCATTGGAGTGGATGCAAGCGAGCTCAATGGCTTTCTCTACTGATGAGCATACTGCTACCAAATGCAAGGACGAGGTATTCAACCATGCGTTGCCGGCGTAGAGGAGAAAAACTTTCTTTTCCATATACTTTTCATTTAGATGATTCAACCGATTTGAAGAGAACTTCCTTTGTCTGATCACAAGTAACTTCTACATTTTTCGCACCGGTCTCGACCATTCTTTTGGCTAAATCAATCGCCCGTCTTTTTGAAGTCAGAGGATAGTAGTTTACAACGGCATTCATCTGAATCCGATGATTATACGCAACGATAGTATATGTCTTTTTCATCTTCTTTGATTTTGCTTATTTTTGAGATAACTCCACTGCTGCGATAAACTCTGCTTTAGGCAAGAGCATTTGAAAGGCAAGGAACATTCCGTGACGTTCTGCCTCACTACATTCTGTCCGGGCAGCTTTTAGAATTGCTGCTATATCTGAAACTTTGATTGAGATTTCTTTTTCTTCCATCTTCTTTGACTTTAATGGGTTATGTTTTATTTTCTACTGTAAAGATAATCAATGTTTTAGAGATACGAAAACCATAAATCATTAAAATGCAGAGCTTTAGCGAGAAAAATTCAGTTTTAACTTTTGCTTACAATGTGGTCAGACACACGCCACTTTTGGTTTGTATTCAATATCTCCGGCATTGGCTTTAAGCATTTTCTCAAAGACACTGACAACATTGATGCGGTGCTGTGCCTCCCATTGCTTGTTCCTATCCAACAGGACGATATGAGCCTGTGCATCTGCAATCAGTCCATCGAGGTAATAGCAGAACTCCTCATAGGGTATCTCATTACGAAAAAACTCCTCTACAGTCATGTGACCATGCAGAGGAGTGAACGACTTAGGCATTACACGAGGGCGGTGTGATGTTCCTTGTTGAACAGGACGCTTCGACTTGGGTGGTGTCTTGCTTTTAGATCCATTCTTTCGAGAGGATTTCTTTCGAGTGGCTGCTGTCCTCTCGGATTCTTCGGTGGCTTCCTTGACAAACTTATCAATCAATGCCTGTGCGAGCGATTCATTAGATTTGGCTTGATTCATGTAGGCTTTCCTGACTTCATAGGAGGTTTCCTTTCCAGTAAGCTCCAATTCATGTAGGGCAAGCGACCTGTTTGGATTGCGGAGGGAGAAACAGACAACGGCTTCAATCCATTGCCGGTAAGCATTAGCCCGGGTCTTTCTGCTCTCAACAATGATGGTGTGCATACCATCCTCATCGACATAGCAATTGCAACTGGTGAACTTTGCTCTGCGTACATTGTATTCCCGAACTTCGCAGTTGGCAAGATCACATTCATTCTTAGCATCTCGGAGAGCCATACGTAAGGCATTACAGAGGTCGGTCATGTTAAACCACAGCTTACCATCCGAGATGAGGGCATGGAGGAAACCGAACTCGGATGAGAAAAACTTCTTCATCCCCGGCTCCTGAATGGCGTTAGAGATATACATACCTTCAAACTTTAGAGTATTATCAATATTTGTGATTTTTGACACTGTAAAGATAGCCAATAAATTTGAGATACGAAAGTCGTAATTCTTTTATTTTCAACTACTTGTGAAAATTTTATCTATATTCGCAGTTGCGAGGCTCAAAATAATCTAATCAAATACACAATATTTCTGATGTGAAAGGCTCGTAAAATGGCTAAAAATTGCTATCTTTGCACTTGATTAGGCTTAGTGTTTCTCGGCTTAATCAGACATAGAGGAATAACAAAGAGCGTTAGCTTGTAAGCTGAAAGCCTAAAATCGCCAATTTTACATCTTTCACAGCGCTACAAGATAATGCCTACGCAATCGGCGTGGGCTAACTTGTGCTGTGAAGCGGTGTTTGGCGATACCGAGGCTTCTACAAGTTGTCCACGCCTTTTTGTTGTCCTTTGTATAGAAACAAAGATTAACAACAAAACTACTAATTCAAATGCGAAAAGTTATTTACTTTCTCACCCTTCTGCTTGTGTCAGCCTCCGCCTATGCTCAGAAGATTGTCGATGACCGAGTAACCGATACCGGTATGCGCCTTATTTCATGTGAATCAAAATCTTTCCGGAGTATGACCGATAAGGTTGTGCTGTCTCTTGCAATGTCTGCCTCAGTAAAAGCTGATGATGTAAACTACTTCCTTGATGCGACGCTGGCTTCCACATCCCCTATATCAGCGCCTGCCGGAGCGAGGATGCTTGTCAAGACCTCCAACGGAGATGTCATAACATTGTCAGAATTTGGCAACAAGGATTTATCTGACAACATCGGTGATGTTAAGAATGTGGGAGGTGTCATTGTTAAGACATTCACAATCAACTGCACATACCTCCTAACGCCCGAACAGATTCATCAGTTGTTATCCGGCATAACAAAAATTAGGATTGAGCTTAACGGAGATGCTAACTATGAAAAGGAATGGAAGAAAGACAAAATCTCCGACTTCTTATCCAAAGAATACAAACTACTGACCGAAGCTGTTACTACTGACAAGAAGGGCAGCTTCACTGAAGGATTCTAACTATGGCGGTCCATTCAGTTGATCATGACCTTTCCGAACTGCTGACTTGGGTCGGAAATGGCAAGGCACAGCTTCCTGACTTTCAGCGTAGCTGGGTTTGGGATGATACCAAAATCTGCAAACTGATTGAGAGCATATCATCAGGCTTCCCTATGGGTGCCGCTATGTTCCTCGAAACTGGCAACAGTGGTGTGAGGTTCAAATACCGGGCGTTAGAGGGTGTGCCAGACAACAACCTACACACTCCCGATTATCTTATCTTGGACGGTCAGCAGCGCTTGACTACTCTCTATCAAGTTTTCAAATCTCAAGAACCAGTTGCAACCCGTCCGGCGACAAATAAGGACAAGGTTATTCTGCGGCACTACTACATAGACATCCGCAAGGCATTGGATCATACAGCGGACCGGCTCGATGCAATCATCTCTATCAACGAGAAG
Organism: uncultured Sangeribacter sp.; assembly: GCA_964499025.1. GTDB lineage: Bacteria > Bacteroidota > Bacteroidia > Bacteroidales > Muribaculaceae > Lepagella. The sequence continues at coordinate 13,220 of CAZCJC010000050.1, read as the reverse complement.
AAACAACTGACAGAGGACATCGGCAGAACAGTGATACTTGACCTCTCGACACGAGAAAAGGAGTTTGAGGCTTTGATGTATCCGCTCAACATCGCCCTCGACCTATCAGCTTCATCAGATTGGATGCTCGAACTGAATGATTACTATGCCGGAGATGCTTCAATCCGAAATCTATATAAGGAGTTCAATAAACAAGTTCTCCGAAATATCCAATCATACAAAATCCCGATAATCAGCGTAACGAAGGACACCTCAAAGGAGGCGGTGTGTCAAATCTTCGAGAATGTCAATACAGGAGGCGTGAAGCTGACTGTATTTGAATTGGTAACTGCCACCTTTGCTGCGGATGAGTTCAACCTGCGTGATGATTGGTCCAACATTCAGGCTACATTCAAATCTACCAAACAGGCTGACATACTCCGAGTGGTGGAGAACACCTACTTTCTTACTGCAATGGCTCTACTCATCAGCTATCGGCAATCTTTGACCGGTAATGGTGCTGTAACCTGCAAGAAACGTGATGTTCTGAAAATGAATGTCGAGGACTACAAAGCTAACAGAGATTATCTTGTGTCAGGCTTCATCAAGGCGGCGAGCTTCTTAATCAATCAAGGTGTTTTCACTTCTCAAAACCTTCCATATACTTCCCAGTTGGTACCTTTGGCTGCTATCTTTGCTTATGCAGAGGAGAAGGGAATCAATCTTGCAATTCAGACTAACAAGGACATACTTGCTCATTGGTATTGGTGCGGTGTCTTTGGCGAATTGTATGGAGGTGCCAACGAAACTCGCTATGCTTCGGACATCGTTGACGTGTTCAATCAAATAAATGGCGGAGAACAGCCGGAAACGGTCGTTAGAGCGAGTTTCCAACCCCGGAGGTTACTTTCTATGCAAACACGAAACTCAGCGGCATACAAGGGCGTTATGGCTCTTATCTTGCAGGATTCTCCGCTTGACTTTATGAGTGCCAATAAAATGGATATTGCTACATATCTTGATGAAAGCACTGACATTCATCATATCTTCCCTCAGAACTATTGTGAACAGCAAGGATATGATTCATTGAAATGGAACTCGGTAATCAACAAGACACCTATCTATGCAAGCACTAACAGGTCGATAGGAGGTCGTGCGCCGAGCGAATACATTGGTACTATGGCAAACAAAGGTCTAACTCATGATCAGATTGCGGATGCTATTTCTTCCCATAAGATAGACTACGCTTTCCTGAAAGCAGATGATTTCGACAACTTCATCATTGACCGGGCTATCAAATTGCTTGACAGAATTGAGAGTGCAATGGGGAAAGCCGTCTCTGGCAGAGATAGCGAAGATGCAATCAAGGCATTTGGCTCTCCTCTCATTGGCTAACTGACACAGGACGGCTGAGACGTTTAATTATCTTGTAGATACCTCTGTCAGTCATTCCGTACTTATCAGCAAGGAACACTGTGATGTAACTCACTTTGTGTCCTTGCTTTTTCATTTCCATAAACTGTTCATAAATCTGGAGATTTTGAACATCGTTGATATTGATATGATTGGAGAGCAATACCTCAACCATACTGCGGTTCATTATTAGCAATTCATAATTAGTCATTTGGGTTAGTATGTATCAAGGTTTTCTATCATTTCTACTCTATCTTGTGCTTCGGAAATCTCAACGACTGAAACGACGGGCTTAATCTCCCGTGCTGCTGATTCAAAGGAATCTGTAAGCAGTTCAGCATTATTGATTGCCTGTGAGGAGTTGATAACCTGCATTGGTACTCCGCGCCCGATATTATTCATGGTAGCGAGAAGTGGCTCAAACATACGTGTTGCGGCGGCTGTCATTACATACTCACCATTGGAGAGCATAGCAGGGATGCTGTCAGACGTTCCAGTTCCGGGACCATTTACCTTACCACCAGTGGCAAACTTGGCAGATTTCACTGTGGAAATTGCGGTTGCTACGTTTGCAAGGACTGTGGCAACAGTGGTGGCGATCGCTGCTATGTTGGAAGGGAACGGCATAGATGATGCAGATGCGATACCGGATGCCAGTGCTTTACCTGTATCAATTGCAATCTGTGCGAGAGTTATGATTTTCGACATCTTTGCAAATGCCTTGTTACTCTCACCGAGTGTGTCAAGCAGCTGGGTCAGACCACTCGTTATAGCCTTCATAGCCTGTGCCTTTGCCTGCTCATTCTTAATAATGGCATCGTTGGTTTTTTTCTGAGCTTCGGCAGACTTCTGTTTTGCGGCGATAATCTCCGCTTCATATTCCTGTGTGGTTTGAGTGGAAAGCTGTCCTCGTGCGATGAGTGCTTCAAGTTCAGCAGCGGCGGCTTCTTCTTGTTTTTGGAGGATTTCACGCTCGTGTGCATCCATCTCATCAAGACCTCTCTGGCGCCACTCTTGGTAGTGTTGCTCATCCATCTGATAGCCTTCTGCCTGACGTAGCTCACGTTCCGATTGAGCATAAGACAGGAGGTCTATCTCATTCTGCAAAGTCAGTTTTTGCTGTTCCAGAATCTCCGTAGCATGAGTTTCTTCGAGAACCTTACGCTCCATCGCATACTGTTCCCGAATGGCTTTCAGCATTTCTTGCTTCTCAACTTCGTTGGTGATTTCCTTCTCGGCAGCAAGAACAGCGAGCTTTTCATTGTTATTGAGTTGATCAAGTTTCAGTTTGTACTCCTGCTCACTGCCTTCAACAACAGCATTGAGTTTGACTTCAATCAACTTCTGATTTTGCTCAATAGTCTTTTTCAACTCCTCTGCATCAAATTCAGAGAGGGCTTTCTGCTTCTGCTTCTCCAGACTATCAATGATGGAGAGGATAGCAGCCTTCGATGTTTCAGTGAGGGTGGTGTCGGTTTGGAACTTCCTGCGGTAGTCCTCAATCTCACGAGTATAGGATTGCTCAACGACTTTTCTACGCTTCTCAACTGATTCAACGACAATTTTCATCAACTCATCCTCAGCCTTGCGGAGATAAGCGATTTCTTCATCCTTAGCCTTCTTTGCAGCATCGGAAGCCTTCTTTGCTTCTGCGGCTTCTTTTTTTGCTTTCTCGGATGCTTTGGGGTCTTTAAGCGTTACAGCGTTCTGTCCTGTGTTGCCGTTACCACCATTAGACTTATCGGCGGCTCCGGTCAAACTGGCAGAAAGATCTTCTGAGATATGCTCCAACTTACCATGCAGGGTTTCATCAATGGCATCACCGACACCATCAATGTATTCCTTAGCAATATTCTTGACTGCTTTGGTTGAGGCTTTCCTGAATTGCTCCCAACCGGCAGACACATCGTCCCAACTTAGAGTGAGGACACCTTTGATGATTTTGCCGAGACCTATTACCTCATCAGCGATAAGTCCGCAAACATTCTTGATTATGGACCATGACATTTTGAATCCGGTAGTAATACCGGCTACACCTGCCCGGACAACAATTGAATTGTTGTAGAGGTCAATCAAGTAGTTGCAGACCCCGATAATGCCTTTAACCATTGCGGTCAAACCTTGCGTAACCCACAACTTAGCGGTTGCTGTCATTTCCTCGAATGAACCTCCAGTAGAATCAAACAGCGCGGACAGAGCATTATTCAGTTCTGTCTGAGCCTGCACCATTTCTTCCTGTGCCTCGCCCACACGTCCAGTAGCTGCAACACATTCATCGAGATTGAGGTTGATGTCGGCAATGGTCTCAATCTGCTTTTTGCCAGCCTTAACACCATGCTCACCGAATACTTCTTTCAGAACGACACCAACGGCTTGGGATGATTCAGGCATTTCTTTGAGCTTGGCGGCTACCTGCTGCATAACCTCAAAGGTTGTAGTGGTGCCATCGTTCAAGTCTTTGATTACTTTCTTACTGCTTATACCGATAGCATCGAGAGCAGAGGCTGTATTGGCAGACATCTCTCGGATTTTCTTACCTGACATTTCAATGGCAGCCATACCATCCTTGCCCCAGATACCAGAGGTTGTCTGAGAGATGAGGGCGGTCATTTGTTTAGCCGATAGACCGATGGAGCTAAAGGCAGCAGGGAGCTTCTGCATCTGGTCGAGCATATCCCCGTTGGCATTGGCTCCACTCTCAAACCCCTGCTTGATAGTTTCCAGTGCTTCATTCCACGATATTCCATACTGTGCTACAAGGGCATCAGCAGTAGCGAGGACATCATTGAAGTCTGCACCAAATGTATCAGCAACAGCCTGTATCTCGTTACGATAGGCTCTCATATCATCCCCTGCCATACCAGTGAACTGCTTCGTGCGTTTGGAGGCTTCTACCAATCCTTCGTTGTATTCGTACCACCATTTGACAGCCATACCTACGCCGGCAATGCCGAGGAACATGAGGATGTAGGGATTAGACAACAGACCTGTGAGGGTCTGCCACAATGCCTTTGCTTTGGTGTTCAGTCCATCAATGATTGAGCCTGCCGAGTTTTTAGACAGAGCTTCAAGGGATTTCCCGAAGTTAAGATTAACTCCGGTCAGTTGAGACATTGAATCTATAAGACCTTCACTGGCTTCTTCATGCTCATCTATAACTTTCTGATTCTCCTCAATCTTTTTATTGAGGACATCAATAGATTCTGCGGCTCCTTCGGCTGTGGGGTCAATTGCATTTACTGCTTTACGAAGAATCTCATTGGCTTTGGCTGCTTCATCTGCTGTCTGACATTGCTTTGTGAGTGCAGAGGTGAGCTCATTCGTTCCAACACCTGCTTCTGCAAAGGCAGACTTGTAGTTACCAACATTGCGGAAGAAACGCTGTGTCCCTTCCTCACAAACCTTCAACTCGGTAGTAACCTTGTTGATCTGATTCTTCAAGTTGGCACCAACCTCGCTTTCCCTATCTGCCCTACTGAGCCTGTCATACTCTGCCGTAAGATTTGACAGTTCAGCACGGAGGGCTACCAATGAGCCTTCCTGTTCCTTCTGCTGTTTGAGCTGATTGACAACCGTCTTTTGGATGGTAGAGATTGCTTGATTGTACTGACCGATTTGGAGCTTTGAAGCCTCGATGCTTTGAGCATATTCCTCCTGACTGATTGCCCCTTCTTTGAGACTTTTCTTCCATTCGGCTTGCTGTTTCTTGATGGTTTCGATTGCCTGACGATACTGAGCCATCTTAGCAACAGCATCCCCGTAATCGACCTGAATCTGCAATATTTTGGTGGTTACATTATCTGCCATATTATTCTTCCTCCGGTAATTTTAAGAGTTCACATTTACTTATACCATTGCTGTCACGAGTGATAGATACTATTGCGAAGAATGCGCCATACTTAGAGAGATAGACCGGTATGGAGTAATCCAAATCTTTTAGATCAAGCTCATTTAACATCAACTTTTCTGTGATGATTACAGGATTCTCCATAATCTTGGCGAGATAGGAATATGAGGGGTCGTCATTAATATTGACAAAACCATTCCACACCTCCATCCCCATCCATACTATACCAGTAGGCTGACCATTACTTTTCTGAACAAGAGGTTTTATCATTCCAAAACAAGGCTTAGCTTCCTTCGTCTTTACTTCTTCCTCGTAATACCAGAATTTCATGGTATTTCCAGTCGGGATGAATGGGGATTTCTTATTTTTGATATAAGGAGCATAAAAAGGCAACTGAATGATTGTCTTATTTTTGTCGATAATTTCATTATCAACATTTATTATACCGATACCATCTGCATAAATATCAGAATCATCTTCATTACCTTCGCCGTCAGCGTTATCATTTTTCATCATATAGTAATTACGTTGACCAAATCCGGTAACACTATATGTCATCTTATCTGGAAGATCAGAATAGTCCGTTGTCATTCGATTACTCCAATCAATGACATTACCAGAGATCATGTTACTTTGCAAATCCGTATAGTAAACAGGTACTATGTCACCAGAAGCGTTAATCGTAGGGAAAGCGCCTATCATGAAGAATAGAGCCTTCATCAAAGTCATACAACTGATATCTGGAAGATTGCTCATTAAATTCATAGAAAATTGACCTGCGCTATCTTCCGATTTATTCCATTGAATATTACTGGGATCAATCTTTTCATAGAAGCGGATAATCTTGGTAACTTCATTCCAAGACATCTGCATCTCATTAGCTTCTGCATCTATGGCACAGAAGATTTTAGCATTAGGAGGAACTGTAATTGACAATCTTTCTTTACCTCTATCCTTGCTGAAATCAAAAACCCAGCACCAATCATTGTCCCATGAGAATTTACCTTCCACTGAACCGATAGAAGCTGCGGTTGTACCATTTGTGGTATAATAGATTGTCAACTTAGGAGTAATACCAGTAGTATCCGGAGCTCCCATTACAACTCTGCCCTGTCCACTATACTGATTGGGAATGTGTGTAAATTTAGCTCTTATACATCCATCAACTTCAAACGATAATTCAGCATCGCTATGGGTTTGAATTGCTATTGGAAAGCCATTAGAATCTTTTACTAATGTGAACCTCGAATTAGTAGGTGCTGCTTCATTTGTAGGTCCAGCTAAAACATAATTTTTCCCGGAATAGGGACCTTTCAAATAGCATCCGATATATGTATGCAAAACTTCCTGCTCAGTTTCTGTATCATCGGGTGCATCAACATTCACACAAGGGATTACACCATTACAAATAATAGCGTGAGTTGTAGTTTCATCTCCGTATGTGTATTGAGAACCGAGATTGAATTTTGTGCTAAACTGAGCATTTATCAGTTGGATTAGCCGATATACCGGAATTGCAGGAAGCGGAAAAAAAGAATATGTGTTATTTTGATCCTTCCAACCTGTATCTGTTATATATGTGAGGCCGGCATTATACAGAGGCTGGACAAAATCTAAGAAATTATTATATTCATCAATTTTTGCATTACAAGGACCAAAAATTGGAGTGGCTGTTAGTTCCAACTTACGAATGGAGATATCATTGTCTTTCAATGTTTGAAAACCATCTATTACTCCCCATGTCATAATAGCATTAAAACACGTTTCGGTGCTATCGATGTAGAGGTTAGCATTACTAAACAAAGGTATGCCATTTTGGATGTAAATTGCTTTCATACGTTTTCTAATTTTATTAGAAATACAACGAATATCATCTGCATTATCAAACACTCTACGATTATTGGCAGTCCGCGGTAACTTGAATGTATAGGTATAGGAGCAGGTAATCTTTGACAAGTCGCCAAAGATGTTGCTTTTGAAGTTAAGCGTTATGCCACTTGGGATTGAGAGGTCAACACTCAATCTTTTACCTCCATCAATTATATAAAGTTCTTCATGCATCGTTTACAAGGATTGAGCGTTTATGTCAGGAATTGCAAAGGAAAACTCTAGATTGTTCAGAATCTTCTTCGGATTATACTTGACAGTATTGGCTTGAATATTGACAGGCAACCATATCTCTATGCCGTTTTCATCCTTGCCACAATACAAATCGACAATGGGTGATGTAAGGATTGTAACGACATACTCGTATATGTCAGCCGACAAATTGACTGCACAGCACTTATGAGTTACTGAACATTCGATATTTCGTGTTCGAACGACATTAGCAAAGAACAGACCGTTGAGGTCTCCTTGCATTACAAAGTTGGAGCCGAGCTTGTTCTTGTATTCTTTATCTCCCATTGGGAATAGGAAGTATTGGAGATTGCCGTGCCGATCCACCCATCGAAGGTAATGACCGGCAGTCTCATTGCTTATATGCAAGTTGATATGCGTAACATTCTCTCCTTCTTGATAGAACGTATAGTCAAATGTGCGGTCAAAAACCGACATCATTCTATCTTCTTTAGAAATCCTATACCTGATTGTTGCAGATTTCTTTGCATTAGGAAAGACACTGGCAGGTGGGATATCCTCGAAGCCGAGATCAGTAAACATTCCACAATAAACAAGTTCATCATTCATGAAGCGATACCGAGCATAGCCGTTATCAGTTTCCAACAGATATGCTACATCTGTGCGTGGCTTCATATCATTGGAACTGTCGCAGTAGTCAGAGGTACTACCAAAGCATTCATTGCTATCTCCAGTCCACTTAGCGTAGTAGGTACTTCCCTTCAACACTACGAAGCGTTTAAGCACTGCATAGTAAATCACCTGAAACGGCAATGTAGCAGAGGATGAGGACAGCACTGGGAGTTCTGGCTTAAACTTCTCTAACTTCTGAAAGAAGCAGACCTTCGCATCTCGATATATGGGGTCATTGCTATATCTGCCTTTGTCATAGCGCCCGAAGAACTGAACATCCATGTTATAGCGAAACAGAGACACCGAGAACGGAAACTTCCGGAACCAGATGAGGTTCCTTTCAAAGCACTTCTTGTCTGTGTCCCGATTATACACACCGAGATTGCCGAAGCGTTCCCCTACGGCGAGGTTCCCCCAAATCACAAGTGTAGTGAATGAGAACATTTGCATCGCTCCAATTTTGACATCGACTGCGACCTCAACACATCTGGAGTTGCGAGGATCATCAAACATCAGCTCAAAGAGCCGGGATAGATAAACCTTACACTTACCCTTATAGAACGACACTTTTATGCTCTGAGAAGCAACAGACTGGGCGCCTGACAGCTTTTGCACCGTTACTGTGAACACACCGCTGGACCATCCACTCTCAATCTCTATGAAGTTAGGATTGAAAGCGAAGCACATCTCATCGGGATATGTTGCTACCGAATCTTGGGTCAATATCTTAAATGTCGTCTGTCTCATAATGCTTCATTGTTGATTTTGGCAATGCTCTGAGCCGTCATACTTACTACCTCCATGTGGAGCAGTTTCAACTCATAATTCACTGCGCTTGTGTAAATATCATTGTAGCCTCCATCTCTATGAAGGCGAGTGCCTTCCTTCATAATTTTGTAGGCTATGGCACCAGCGAGAGACCTCAATCCCCTTTCCTCCGGTGAGAGGATTGCCCGATTGGTCTTGGCAGGGATGGGTCTAACAGCGATGCCTTTGTCGATTATCCATTGTCTGATGATGTCATAGAAGCCTCTCGGAACTTTACCACCTTTGCGACCTCTCTCCATTGCAAGGAATGACTTGGAGCCATAGAGAGTGCCGACATTGCCGGAGACCTCAACAACAAGAGATGCAACAGACCTACCACTGGCATTGCGGTGGTTGGCTTCCATCTGCTTGGCGACATTTGCCTTTACGTTTTCCAGATGGCGTTTGATGATTTCCGAGACCTGTTCCATATCACATTGACAATACATCAAAAAAATTACTCATCGCCGAAGTCCTCCGGGTTATCATCGTTTGGGTATGAGGGTTCATCTTCTTGATCATCCTCATTACCTAATCTCTCAGGCTCATCACAGAGATTGACACCGGCAATCTCTTTCAGAATAGGGCTAACGACAATGCCAGTCACATTCTGGTCGAGATGGTCATACAAGGTCTGATAAGGCAGGTCATCTTCAATCTCCTCGAAGTAGCCACTCTTATTCAGAGCGAGGATGAAGCGAATACACAGGCGCTTCATTGCTTCGATTATGCCGTCATTCTCCGAACCATCGAAGTCGAAGTCAGTGGGCGACACAAAGGCAATCTGAGAGCTGGGGCGGTCAAGCACTTCCCGCCATGAGAAATGAAGTGTGCCGGAGGGAGGAAGCACATACACAATCGTAGGCTTATCAACCTTGTCGAGTTCAACATTAGCCTGCGCCCAGTTGCAAAACTGATAGCACACATCTTCGCCGAGAGATTCTACTATCTTCCGGACCTTTGCCTCGACTGTTCCCAGCCGACCTTCTTTGTCGTATGTAGGGTTTGCTTCCATTACCTTCTGCGTTTTGCTTTTTCCATATACTGCTTATTCAGACGTTGCTCAAACTCAGCTTTCTCATTGTCATTCTTCATGCAAGTGTATATGCGAATCCAAGCAACATCATAGACTTCATCCTGATTGGTGATACCCATTCTCTTTGCATACCAGTCAATCACCCCGAAGGTGCCGAAATTCAAATCTTCGATGCCGGCGGCTATCTCCTCCGATGAGTGGGTGGGCTGGATGTCTGCAAATAAGGCATTGATGCGCTCCAGTTCTGTTCTTACAAAGTTGAGCATACCGAACACATCAAACACATTCAACTGATACACCTGAGATGCTTCAAGACCGAGAAGAATGGAGAACACCTTGACAGCAGGATCTTCCTCTGACTGACTGATACGACTGAAATCATCGAGCTGTCCGTAAGTGATAGTATTGAGGTTAGCCGGTACTTCCTTGCCACATACAAAAGCAGGACGCTTCGCTTGTTTCAGAGTGGCGAGCAATTCCTCCTGATGGTCTTTGTGACAGAGAGGCAACAAGATTAGAAACTCACCATAAGTGGTGGGCTTCACTATCTTTTTTCTATTTCTCCTTCTTCGTTTCATATATCAAAGTTACTTACTATCAATTAGCTGACCTCAACATGATTATGCTACTTGGTGAACGTCTGCGGTCAGTTACGGGCGTTCCTGAATTTGTGTACGTGTCCTGTTACTCCCTGATTATCTCCAGTGTGGAAATTCTCTACCATGCCAGTGAGGACATCCGGAGCATCATCGTGTCCGTTCCTACCTACTTTTCGATATGATTTTACTGCATGAGCAAACTGCGGCCAGCGTTTCTCCCAGTCCGATGGGAAAAAGATGAGATTCTGAACCGCTGCTGAGTGGGAGAATATGCGGACATTCTTGTTCAATCCCTGCTGAAAGGAGGTAAAGCGCATATTCATCGCCACAGCGGTCCTTTGCATCCTTACATTCTTCTCCACATTACGACAGAAGCCTCGACCACCATTGTTGCTTTCAACCTTAGCTAACTGGGTGCCGTTGATCAGCAACATCTCTGCGGTCTTGACTTCGGTGTACTCCATAGGCTTATCAGTGTAGAGGACATCGGTCACATACATTGCGGTGGCAGTCTCTACATAACAGATGGAGCATAAGAAGTCGGCGCCGGTGTCTGCGGTATCGGTATAGTTCTTCTTGATGCCCGGCTCCATTGGAAGCACATCGTAGGTTCGGAGGGTCTGATACATGAGACCTTCGAGAGGCTTTGGGTTCTGCATATATTGCGTTTCAAAGACAAATTGATTAGCCGATTCAATCTTTCGCAGTTCCTCCAAAGTATGCTTGAAGGGCCATAGGGCTTCTTCCTCTCCGTCCTCATTGAAGCTGATGCAGGGAATACTCAGCACCTCCCATTCTTCTCCTTCAAGGTCCATAAGGTAGCCACACAAATCGTGTTCGTGAAGCCTTTGCATAATGATTATGATTGGAGTATTACGACTATTCAAGCGGTTACGAATGGTAGTCTCAAAATGAAGATTGACGGCTTCCCTGATGTTGTCAGAGAGTGCGTCAGTAGGCTTTATGGGGTCATCTATTACGAGGGCACCACCAAACTCCCAATCATCGCCCTCATTCTCTACTGCACCTGCACCGAAGCCAGTTACAGGACCGAGTGAAGATCTTGCATACATTCCTCCTCCTTGTGTGGTATCCCATTGGCTTTTGGTATCAGAGCCAACTGCTACCTCAACTCCGAATAATCGTTTGTATTCCTCTGACTTTACTATATCTTTTACAGCAACAGAACTGCCTAATGCAAGATCTTCTGAATATGACAGGAGTATGAATTTAGATGCCGGATTGATAGCCAATCCATTAGCAATGAACATACGAGATACTAATTCTGTCTTTGAGTAACGAGGTGCAATGTTGATGATAAGCCTTCTAATCTTTCCAGTCAGTACACCATTGAGCTTATCACATATCATTCTATGATGCTTACCGACAACAAAACGCTTCCCGCCATTCATCTTTTTGAAGAAAAAGCGGGCGAAATTAAGAGAATCTGACAGAATCCAGCTTCTCAATAAGTCATCGGCATTATATTCCATAGGCAATTAACATTCTTCTTCCAACTTGCGAATAAACTCAGCGGCTTCCTCTTGGCTCATACTTTTAATGGCAGTGTTGACAGTAGCTCGAATTTCCTGACCCTCAATATAACCGCGACCTTTATGCTTCGTCTTTAGATAAAAGATGATAGCCGTAAGGTTGCCTTCATTGATCGCCATAATCAACTTAGATTCTGCAAGGTCTCCGAGACTTTCATCATAATCATGTAGCTTATGCTCCAACTCCGGAAACTTCTTTCTCCACTCCCACAAAGTAGAACGGTCAATGCCGAGCATATCCGCAGTCAGTGAGAGATTGCCAGCATTTTCTTTATAGACTTTGGCAACTATGTCGAAGGGTATCGGCTTATTGCGGTTATCCTCCGACTGCTTTCCTTTATCTGCATTGGTCATTTTTTATAGTTGGATTTGTTGGGTGAAACTTCCGATTTTGATAATGGGATTCAGACAGCTTCCACCATCGAAGTGGTGCATCTTACGATTCCGAGACCGAGCACAACCATTGTTTTTTCCACATTGTTGGTGGACATCCTTCTCGCTCCTGTAAGGAAAGCAGAGAGGACGGAGGGGTCTATGCCGGTCTGTCTCGCGATGTCGCAAATCTTTATCCCAGTCTGACGCATCTGCATATAGAAAATCTCGGGGAGGTCATCCGCAGTGATGTAAGAGAAGCCGACGGCTTTAGGACCTATCGAGAGACCAAGCAGATTAAGCATCTTGATAAATGTCGGATAAGGGAGGGTTCTTGCTCCGTTTATCCAAGCATTAAAGTTCGAGGCTGCCATTCCGAGTTTCTTGCTAAACTGGGAGTGAGACAACCCGCTTTCGTTGATTTTCTGTTTTATTTCTTCTCTTACCATAACTTTTTATTTACAGTGCAAAGTTAATCAAACCTTATCAAATATACAACATTTCAAGTAAACAATATTATCATATCATTCGTTTTTGATTATATAGATGATTGGGCCGGATTTTGAGCCTGTTTTCAGAGCCTGAAAATTGATGTTCAACTTATTGGCTCGGCTTTGCGGTATGACCGATTTTTATTAACTTTGTACCAAAGTTTTATTTTCCGATAGTCAAGTCCACCTTAGTGGTGATCTTCTTTGACTTTAGGTTATAAACTTTATTTGCATATGAGCAGGCTAACTCGTGAGAGCAGGTCTGCTTTCTTTTTATCTAAGCCTACCATCCTTTGTGATGGACTGGAGGAAATAGAGGGTCAATGTAAAAAACCGGTTGAAATGTTAAATATATGGGCATTGATGATAAAA
>CAZCJC010000049.1:0-21132 GCA_964499025.1 uncultured Sangeribacter sp. | reverse complement strand
TTGCTAATTTAGCTATTTTGCGATAATATTAACAACCGGGTATTTACATTGACCCCTACTTACCGCTGCATATGGATTCATTGGAATTCTTACACTCCTATAACGATCCTATATTATTCCATTTCTTCTGCTTCTGGATCGAAATCGGTATCATTTATCCAACTTGTGGGAGGATTCTCTCCTGCCTTTTTCCTATTATAATATTGGCTTGACTTACACATATTGGGATACTTATCAAAAATTGCACCCTTTCCTTCCATGCGAGGATCTCCCTGATTTTTTAGTTTAATTGTCATCTCTTTTTCCATCCCCTGCAAAAATTCAGCGTAAGTCGATTCGGAAGCGAGATTGTTCATACACTGAGGATCAACAGAAATGTTGTAAAGTTCATATTCTCCTCTTTTACCCATCGAAAGGTCCCAATAATGACGAGTTAAAGAATCCTTCCTTGATTTAATAATCTCTGTCTTTGTCGGACTCCCATCCACATTCATATACCCTGTAGAAGGATTCCCGGCGGGCCATCTGTCAGATTCGTAATTGTGAATATATAAATAATCTCCTGATAAGAGTGCTCGAATCGGATAGCCCTCATCGTCTGGTCGTCCTACATCGTGTCTCTCTTTACCCATCAACATATAGGTACGGTCTATACTTCTGTCAACATTGTCAATAATTATATCTATCATATTCTGTCCTGTGATAGATTGCATACCCATTTGCTCACCATCAATTCCGGCAGCATCTAATATGGTTGGAGCAAAATCGATTACTCCCACCATCTCTTCAAATCTTCTTCCGGGATTTCTCAATTTGTCTCCCCACATTATAGCTAAAGGAATGTGGTTTGAATCGAAATAATCCTGACCCTTGACACGAGGGAATGGCATTCCATGATCCGATGTAACTATTACCAGCGTATTTTCAAGCTCTCCAATAGAATCAATTTTTGCCAATATTTTTCCAAGATGTTCATCGAAATATTCAATTTCCATAGCATAATCTAGCATATCGGTTCTTACTACGTCATTATCGGGCCAGTATCGTGGCACGGAATCGATTTCTGATAATTTCTTACCTGCCTTAATAGAAGAACCATACTCATAACCTCTATGAGGTTCGCGTGCACCATACCAAAAGCAAAATGGTTCCCCATTCTTTCTCTCCTTCATAAACTGGTCAAAATTGGCAGAATAATCAATCGGTGATATTTGAGGTGTTGGTGGCACACATTTTATTTTATTATATTGTTTCCCCGTGAGTTTTCTTGGCGAGCCATCCTCATTTTCAGCAACACCGGGTCCCCACCCTTTTCCTGTAAAACCGGTATGATATCCTGAATCCTTCAGAACTTCAGGAAAACTTTTATATTTGATAGGAAACTTACACCAATGGTTAGCCGCCTCTTCAAGCTGCCAAGAATTCCGACCGGTAATCATGCAAGCTCTGGAGGGAGCAGATTTTGAGTTGCATGTGTAGGCATTGTCAAAGAGTATCCCTTTTGCTGCCACACTGTCGAAATTAGGAGTCTTAACCCATTTATAACCGTAAGCGCCAAAATGTCCGGCATCATCCGCAACACAAATTAAAATATTAGGACGTTTTTGCACATTATTTTCTGCATAAGCATTATCACAAACAATGCCAGCAAGAGAGGCAATCGCCATAAGTCCATAACCTTTATACATAATCTTTTTTTACCTGACTTAAATTATATGAATAAATAGGGAGTTTTAAAGGATAAGTAGTTCGCAGAAATAAATGAATTTATAAAACGCAGTGATTTTGAGTTAATTTTTGCAAGCTACTTAACTTCAAAATTATTTGAAAAAGCCGTTATCAACTTCCTTTGTTTCTTTTGGAGATGCCACGGTTGCCCCGGACACTTCTGACGGAATCCATACAGTCATATCTCCCTCGCCCCGATGGGCCCAAGCATAGTAAGGAATCAAGGTAAGTAGATGAGAATTGACCTTGAGCTCTCCTGAGTCGGTATAACCCAATGATTGTACATTTGTTGATAACTTACGTATACCACCCAATTCATCAACAAAATCTCCTACATCAAATTTTGGGTTCTTATTAAGCAAGGTTGTGTGAATATTGTAATCGTTATCCCGCCATTCAGCACAATATACCAGCGGACCACGTTCAACAGCTAATTTTCCACGATCATCCTTAACCTTTTCATTAGCTTTTACAGTCCTGACTGGCATTTCGAAATTAATATCCACGACATCACCCTTTTTCCATTTTTTTGGAATCACAAGATATCCGTTTTGCAACGCCCCCTTAACAGTGTTCCCGTTAACTTTCACACTATACTCAGGAGTAGCATTGTCGGCATAAGAATATAAATTTCCTGGAACCGGGAAATTACGCACCCATCCGGGAATTCTAACCTTCATATTCATATCCGAAGATCCCTTGTCAATTTTAATTCGGATATTTCCATCCCATGGATAATTTGTTTCCTGCGTCAGGGTTATTCCTTTTCCGTTCAAATCCAGGGACGCAGTATTAGGCATAAAGAGGTTGATATACAAATCATTATTTTTTACCCCATATATATATCCCGGAAGAGAGGGAATAAAGCGACTTATATTGCTCGGGCAACAGGCACAGCCAAACCATGGTTTCCTGCTGTAGTTTCCAGTAGATGCTAAGGGATTGGGATAAAAGAAGCTACCTCCGTCGATTGAAACGCCTGAAATAAGTCCATTATAAAGTGTTCTTTCAAGAACATCATAATATTTTGAATCTCCATGCAAAAGAAATAATCTGAAATTGGTATAGACATTCCCGATAGCAGCGCAAGTCTCATTATAAGCTGACGCATTCGGAAGCTCATAATTATTTCCGAATGCCTCCCCGGCATGTCTTGCTCCTATACCTCCTGTAATATATAATTTCTTGTTAACAATATTGTCCCATATCCGATCTATCGCATGCGTATAAGCCGTATCTCCTGTAACGGCTGCGACATCCGCCATACCAGCATACATGTATGTCGCCCTGACAGCGTGTCCCACTGCCTCCGACTGCTGTAACACGGGAATATGTGATTGGGAATACTCCTGTTTCCTGTCGGTCGTGCCTCTTGCATCCAGAAAGAATTTTGCTTGATCAAGATATTTCGTATCGCCGGTAAGATTGTATAGTCTCACCAAAGCCATCTCCGCAATCTGATGTCCCGGCACTAAACGAAGCTGCCCTTCTCCCTCTCCAATATTACGACACACACAATCCGCATAACGCATAGCTATATCAAGAAACTTTCTCTTTCCAGTCGCCTGGTAGTATGCAACGGCTCCCTCAATCATATGACCGAGATTATAAAACTCATGACTGAGATCCTCAACCTTCACCCATCGTTCCATCCCGGCCCAAGCATGAGGGTGCTTGGGATTCTGGGTTCTTGCCGTATAAAGATAACCATCCGGCTCTTGAGCCTTCTCCATTATCTCAACAACGCTGTCAATATATGCCTCCAGTTTTTTATCTGGATAATTACTGAGACGATAGGCAGCCCCTTCAATGGTTTTATAAACGTCCGTATCATCAAACGAGAATCCTTCCACCTTATACTCATCACTTGGATGTGCGGCTCTTACAAAATTCTCGTATCTCTCATTCTCCTCACATTTCTGAAAAGCTAATGGGATGGTAGTATTACGGCTTGCCTCAAGCCTGGCACCCCAGAAAGGACCGTAAACCTTCACACTGGTAAATGGTACCGGTAGAATAGGATAACCTCCTTTTGAATTAATCTCAGATGTTTTTGCTTCAAGACAACTTATACTGCTACAATTCAGAGAGGCAAGAACAGAGGCTAATACAATAGCCGGTTTTAAAATATTCATAAATACGACAACTATTATTATTTTAATAAGTTGTATATTTATTCCTTATTAACTCTTATTAACTAATGCGAGATTTTAATATGTTGATTTTGTCAATACAAGAAGCATAACCTAAAGGTTGATGCATGAGAGAGAGACAAAAGCAGCAAAAGGATCTCCAAGAGTTATAGATGAATATAATATAAACTTATTATTAAAAACTTTCAACAGCTTTTAAAGTTATTCATTTGTTTCAAAGATAATTTAAAATTCCTGATCCGACAAATAAATTTGAAATATAATGCACAGGTTTCACAATTGGTTTGTTATATAGATATGAATTCAAATTATGTCAAAGGATATTTACTTGCAGCATTGGCAGCAGCTGCTTACGGCACCAATCCGGCGTTCGCTATCCCTCTATATGAGCAAGGGATGAATCCTAATTCCGTTCTTTTATTCAGATATCTTATAGGGGTTCCAATTCTGGCCATAATTATGGGCATTAGAAAGATTCCCTTCGGGATGACTAAACAGGAATTTTTGAAAACCGCTATTCTTGGAATTCTAATGGCTTTATCATCTCTAACTCTTTTTGAAAGCTACAAATATATGAATTCCGGTATTGCATCAACACTGCTGTTTGTGTATCCTATCATGGTTGCTGTAATGATGATATTCTTCTTCCGGGAGAAGTTCAAGATTACAGTAGCTGTATGCCTGGTAATAATGAGTGGAGGGCTGTTTTTACTAATGCGTCCGCAGAACGGGTCAACAATCAGTCTGTTTGGGGTTCTTCTTGTGATGATTTCAGCATTAACCTATGCTCTATACATTATATTTGTCAATGTTTCAAAAGAGATCAGCAATATCCCTACTACAAAGCTGCTCTTTTACGTGCTCAGCTGGGGCTGTCTGCTATTTATTGGAATGATACCGCTTGGAAGCAATCTCATACTCCCCTCTGAAGGAACAGGATGGATTAATCTCTCTGCATTGGCTATTATTCCTACCGTATTGTCTCTCGCTTGCACCACCAGGGCAATTCAATTGATTGGATCTACCCCAACTGCGATCTTAGGAGCTCTGGAACCTGTATCCGCCGTCATTCTAAGTGTGACACTATTAGGTCAGGCAATAACAACAAGGGACATTATTGGAGGAGCCCTGATTGTAATCGCCACTACAATTGTAATCGGCGATAAATCTGTCGATAGGCTTATCCTTCATGTAAGAAAAATGTTTCCGAAGTTCAAGATATCAAAAATTAATAAAGAATAAACCGGGATAAGGAATTCGATAAGATCGCTCTCTTATTAACCGTTGCGACAAATCATATAAAATCTTGGTTCTTTAGCAATAATATTGATATTATTGTTTCGGCATTCTTAACTAATTTTGTAATTTTATTTGACATATTTGGCGTAATTTTTGTTAAGTATTTGGTAAAATTAATCAACAAATAAAACGAATATGTTTTTGAGTTGGTTTTGCTTCGGAAAGAGTGAGCATACTCCGGTATGCGACTGAATCACAAGGCAAAAGATGCCTAAAAGAACCAGTTTTATTGTTCAAGATTATCAACTACGATATATCGATTAATTTTACAGCTACTTACCTTTCATTTGAAGAAGATTTTGCATCAATTGCATAATGGAAAATAAACAGATAACTATAAAAGGAGCAAGAGTTAATAATCTAAAAAACATAGATATTACCCTTCCCCTGAATAAATTTATTGTCGTTACCGGAGTCAGTGGTTCCGGTAAATCATCATTAGCTTTCGACACACTTTATGCTGAAGGTCAGCGGAGATATGTTGAAAGTCTGTCAGCCTATGCCCGGCAGTTCCTTGGAAGGATGTCAAAACCCGAATGCGATTATATAAAAGGTTTGCCACCGGCAATAGCAATCGAGCAGAAAGTAAATACCCGTAATCCAAGAAGCACAGTAGGGACCGCTACCGAAATTTATGACTATTTGCGAATGCTTTTTGCAAGAATTGGTCACACAATATCACCTGTTTCAGGACTCGAAGTAAAGAAACATGGTATTGAGGATATTGTAAAGACGGCACTCTCCTACCCCAAGGAGACAAGGATGGCTGTACTTATTGACATTAAAGTTCCGGAAGGCCGCACTTTCGACAATCAGCTTGAGATTTATCTTAAGGAAGGTTATTCTCGACTTGAAAAAGATGGCGAGTTTATTTCTATAACTGAGTTGAGAGAGAAAGGTACGCCAGAGTTGTCTGATGGTTATCGGCTTCTCATCGACCGTTTATCTGTGTCTGATGAGAAAGATGAAATTTCACGACTCACAGATTCTGTTGAAACCGCCTATTACGAAGGACACGATGAATGTATTATAAAGATCTGGGGGGCAGATGGAGCTCACGAACACCATTTTTCGAAAAAATTCACCGCAGATGGCATGGAATTCCGCATTCCAAGCGACCTGATGTTCAATTTTAATAATCCTTATGGTGCCTGTCCCGTTTGTGAGGGATTTGGGAAAGTGTTGGGAATTAGCGAAGATCTCGTGATTCCTAATAAAACACTATCCGTGTATCAAAACGCAGTCAAATGTTGGAGTGGAGATAAAATGAGCGAATGGAAAAAACGTCTTATCCACATTGCTCCTCATTTCAACTTCCCGATTCATACTCCTTACATGGATCTGACTGAAGCACAAAAGGATTTTTTATGGCACGGCAATAGCCATTGGGAAGGAATCGACGGCTTCTTCAGATGGATCGACACCAATCAGGACAAAATGCAATATCGCGTTCTTAAAGCAAGATACAGGGGTAAAAGCAGATGTCCTGAATGTCATGGTTCCCGTCTACACAAGGATGTGGAATATGTAAAGATAGCTGGTAAAAATATTACAGAGCTCGTCAGACTCCCTATATCAGAATTAACAGAGTTCTTCAAAAACCTGAAGTTATCTGATTCAGATTCAAAGATAGCCACCCGACTTCTCACGGAAATCAATCAAAGACTCGGTTTTCTGAATGATGTCGGACTGGGTTACTTAACCCTCGATCGTCTGTCTTCAACTCTATCCGGCGGAGAAAGTCAGCGAATTAACCTTGCCACCTCTTTAGGAAGTTCTCTTGTGGGGTCACTCTATATTTTGGATGAACCAAGTATTGGTCTGCATTCTCGCGACACGGAAAGACTCATTAAGGTTCTGCATCATCTGCGCGATATTGGAAACACGGTAGTTGTGGTTGAACATGATGAGGACATAATGCTTGCTGCTGACGAAATTGTGGATATTGGCCCCAATGCCGGAAGATTGGGAGGAGAAGTTGTATATCAGGGAAATTTGAATTCTGCATTCTCTTCTTCTGATGTTACGGGTTCATATACTGTTGATTACCTTAATGGCACCCGTAGTATAGATATTCCAAAACTTCGGAGACCCTGGAAACAATACATAGAAGTAATTGGAGCCGCTGAAAATAACCTCAAGAATATTGATGTCAGATTCCCTCTCGGTATAATGACGGTAGTTTCCGGTGTCAGTGGTTCCGGTAAATCTACTCTGGTTAGAGAGATTTTATATAAATCGCTCATTCGCGCACTTGGCGAGCCAGGAGACGCACCCGGAACACATAAGGCTTTAGGGGGAGACATTAGTAGTATAAAGGCTGTAGAGTTCGTCGATCAAAATCCGATTGGCACCTCCTCAAGAAGTAATCCGGCTACATATTTGAAAGCGTATGATGAGATCAGAAAACTTTTTTCTGAGCAACAACTCTCAAAACAGATGGGCTTCACTCCTTCATATTTCTCTTTCAATTCCGAGGGGGGTAGATGCGAGGAATGTAAAGGGGAAGGCATAATAACCATTCCCATGCAGTTTATGGCTGATATTGAGGTCCCTTGTGATGTCTGTCACGGAAAACGTTTCAAGCAAGAAGTTCTTGATGTGGAATATAGAGGGAAAAATATATACGACTTTCTTGAAATGACGGTAAACCAGGCAATTGAATTCCTTTCTGAGACTCCCGGCTCTCAAGAAAAAAGAATCATCAAGAAACTTAAGCCTCTTCAAGATGTTGGCCTCGGATATATTAAGCTTGGACAATCCTCTTCCACATTATCAGGAGGTGAAAGTCAACGTGTGAAACTGGCATATTACATGTCGCTCGAAAAACAGGAGCACACTTTATTCATTTTCGACGAACCCACTACCGGTCTTCATTTCCATGATATCTCAACTCTTCTTAATTCTCTTAATCGTTTGATTGAAAAGGGGAATACAGTCCTTATAATAGAGCATAATATGGATATGATCAAATCAGCTGATTGGGTGATAGATATAGGTCCCGAAGGCGGGGAGGCTGGAGGAATGATAGTTGCGCAAGGCACTCCTGAAGATATCGCTTCATGTGAAGCATCATATACCGGTAAATTCCTTAAACATAAACTTAATAAATGAGAAAGTTACAATACTTACCCATCTTTGTTGGATTAGGGATTCTATCTTGCTTTCTTCTTTCTTGTAAGGAGAAGAAAGTACCGACTCTTGACAAAGAGGCACATGAACTTTACAACAGAAGTCTTTCCCTTGTGACTTCCTATACCGATAGCATTTTGAATTCACAGGATAGTGCAACCCTCATTCAGCTCGACAAAAGATTTGAAAGCACTCTTACAAAGCTAAATTACGAATATCCTGCAGGAACTGATTACGAAATAACAGAAGGTGAGAACGATACTCTCACCATGCTATCTGTGAGATACGTTCATGCAAAAGATTCAATGCTCAAAGTCTTCGGTCGAGCGGCAACTTCTGTAGATTCAATATCGATTGATTCCATTGGAATAAACCCTAACCTGACTCTCGACTAATTTTTACAACCTATCACCTGCATCTCACAACGAGAACAGTCAAACTTCAATCTGAATTTATTGGAGCCGGATAAGATAAATAATGGTTCTTTGACACCTCTTAGATCCTTATTCATCTTTTCCGGATATTTTTTACAAAAGCCCAATTCTCTCCTGATACAATACCTCGTCGTCATCAAAACCGGCTCTTCCTCCCCCTTTTCTCCAATTTGTAAATATTTTGCAGGCTTTGCTTCAAAGGCACGTGAGGTCACAACCACTCCATGTTCATTATAAAATGATTCTGCCAACCTGTTGGCTATATTCTCTTCAGCCCCTACTTTACACTTTTCATATTCAGCCGGCACCTCCTCTCGTCTCATCGTCACGGGATATGTTACGAGATTAGCTGCATCAAGTACATTTATAAGTTTACGCTTGAGTTCAGTCAGGGCCGAAGCTTGAATAAAAGTTGAAGGATCAAGATTATTCTCAAATTTATTGAGCCTATAAATTGTAGAACCTAATTTTCCGAGAATCTTTTCCGGTTGCATCGGTTTATTGGCAATAGATTTTGGTGCATCCAAAAGAATTCTCACTTCCACTCCCCTTTCATCTCTGGCAGAGATACCTGCCTCGTCAACTTCAATATCCAATTTCAGGACCCTCTCAGCGGTTGGTTTTTCCAATGCCGTCTGCCATTCCCTATTGAAAGTTCTCCTTATCTCGCAATTGGGGGGTAATCTGAAGGGTTTAGCACCGATAATCCTCCCATTCTCAATTTTATTAACCCTGACCCCTTCATATTCTCCTGCACTGTTTTTAAAACTTATTCCATCTCCATTGTTCAGCTGGGCCATATCGGTAATTCTCTCGCCCATGGATTTAGGAGTGTCAATAGAAGCCATCTTATCATTAAGTCTGCAGTCAGGCCGAGTGGCGGCATTTAGAAAATATGGAGTAAATCCTCTGTTGAAACTCTTTTCCGGGTCAGGAATGAAATTTATAATTGAACTTCCATATGAACTGCGACAGAGCATTCCGGGATTTTTTTCAATCACGGAATCTATCAATCTTCTGTAATATGCAGTTATATTTTTTACATAGGAAGCATCTTTCAATCGACCCTCTATTTTAAAAGATGAAACCCCGGCCTCAATAAGTGATTCTACGTTATCGGATGCATTAAAATCTTTTAATGAGAGTAGATATTTATTTTTCAATAGGGTTCTTCCATCCGCATCCTTAAGAGTGTATGGCAACCGGCACATCTGGGAACACTCCCCTCTGTTGGCACTTCTTCCAGTCTGGACATAGCTTGCCCGACATCTTCCTGAATAACTCACACATAAAGCTCCGTGAATAAAGCACTCAACAGGCACCGTAACTGCCCTGCATATCTCACTAATCTCCTTAATCGACAGCTCCCTTGCAAGTACAATCTGGGAAAAACCGGCCGACTCAAGGAATTTGGCCTTAGATACTGTGCGAGTGTCACACTGGGTGCTTGCATGAAGCTCGATGGGAGGAATATTCATTCTTAGGATACCCATATCCTGGACGATAAGGGCATCTACACCTATTTCATAAAGTTCACGTATGAGTTTCTCAACCTGCGCTATTTCACTGTCATACACAAGGGTGTTAACAGTCACATACACCTTGACCCTGAATTTATGCGCGAATGCCACTACCTCAGCGACATCCTCTATTGAATTGGAGGCATTTTTTCTTGCACCATGGCTTGACGCACCCATGTAAATAGCATCGGCACCATGCTTTATAGCCTCAATTGCAACTTCCTTATTGGCTGCCGGTGCCAACAATTCAATCTTCCTCATACTTGTAAAAGAATTCTATTTCTTAAACATCCTGTCAATGTTGCGTTTATCTTCCCTCTCCCTTATCGATTGACGCTTGTCATATTGTTTCTTCCCTCGTCCAATTCCAATCTGCATTTTAGCAAGTCCCCTCTCATTAATGAATACTCGCATGGGCACTATTGTAAATCCGGCATCTTCTGCAGCCTTAGCTATTTTAGCAATCTCTTTCTTGTTAAGCAGAAGTTTTCGGTCTCTACGTGCAACATGGTTATTATATGACCCATAAAAATATTCCGAAATATTCATCCCCTTTACCCATACTTCCCCTCTTTCGACAATACAATAAGAATCAGTCAGAGAAGCTTTTCCATCTCTTATCGATTTTATTTCGGTACCGGTCAAAACAATCCCGGCAATATATGTATCCGAGATCTCATAATCAAATCGTGCCCTTTTGTTTTTAATATTAACCTGATCTGCTTTCATAATTTGCCTCTCTTAATTTTTGATTAATAATCTGATATTTAAATTATTTCATCAACTTCAACATCATAACTGGCCCGAAGGAAGAATCTCTCCAAGAACCCAATTCCACAAAACCGGACTCCCTACAATGAGAAAAGACATCATCCCGGCCGTGTGATTCTCCTTATCTTTCGGCACCCTGAATAATTTAACACCTTTGCACGTAAGATATATTGTCCATAAAGGTAAAAAAGCTATTACTGGTCCAAGAAGCGGCATAAGTCTATAGACAATATAGAATAGCACAAGTGTGCTGAGATTCATAATAACATATTCCTTTCCGAAATATGTATGGAGCACACCCGCTGCAGCTTTAGGAAGCAGAAACGAACCACAAAGCAACACCGTGAAATAGCTGAAGAAAAAAGTAATGAAAGTAATGATTGCCGGGACTATCAATCCTGTGATTTCACTTCCCGCTTCATAAAATAAAGCAGTAAATTCTGAAATTGATGCTAAAGCAATCAGAGGATAGAAACATCTTGAACAGACTGTTTCCACACTTAACTTAGATCTTTTCAATGCCTTCCACCCTTCAACCGGGGTGGCCATTATCTTAAAAAATATTTTCCAGATAGAGACATGAGAATCATCAGTCTCACCATTCCACGCTTCTGCATCATCCTCCTCTGATTCCGTTAAGGCACGGTCAATATCCTCTTCCGGCGATTTTTCATCATCTTCGGAATCATCCGGTAACTTATATATTGAGTCATCTCCATTTCCATCATCTTTCAGATCATAAAGAGTTGACTCCTGTTCCTCTTCTAACGAATTTAAACTATCCTGCATATATAGCGTTTGAACGGTTAATGTAATCGCAAGGAGCGGCGGCCTTTCGACCGTCGCTCCCGTAGATTAGTAATTTGAATTCTCAGCTCACTTAAACATTCGGTAAATGATTAAATGAGTGTTATTAAGCTTCTGCGCGATCTTCATTGAGAAGACGGATCATTTCGATTGCACTCTTCGGAATACGAGTACCGGGACCGAAGATTGCAGCAACGCCGGCTTTGTATAAGAAATCATAGTCCTGAGCGGGGATAACACCACCTGCAGTAACCATGATATCTTCACGGCCAAGTTTCTTAAGCTCCTCGATTACCTGCGGAACGAGGGTCTTATGTCCTGCAGCAAGCGAAGATACTCCAAGAATATGAACGTCATTCTCTACAGCCTGACGGGCAGCCTCGGCCGGAGTCTGGAACAATGGTCCCATATCGACATCGAATCCACAGTCTGCATAACCTGTTGCAACAACTTTTGCACCGCGGTCATGACCATCCTGACCCATCTTGGCAATCATTATACGTGGCTGACGACCTTCGCGTTTTGCGAACTCTGCAACAGCCTTGCGGGCCTCCTCGAATTCAGGATCACCCTTTTCTTCATTTGAATACACGCCTGAAATTGTTTTGATTACGGCTTTATAACGTCCTACAACAGCCTCACAAGCATCTGAAATCTCACCTAATGAAGCACGCAAGCCGGCAGCTTTGACTGCAAGGTCAAGCAAGTTGCCTTTTGATGGATCTTTTACAGCTTCAGTGATCTTGGCAAGAGCCTCTTTTACTGCTGCCTCATCGCGATCTTTACGAAGTTCACCAAGACGCTCAATCTGCTCCTTGCGTACCTCTGTATTGTCTACCTCAAGGATATCAATTGGATCCTCATGATCCAGACGATATTTATTGATGCCAACAATAGTCTGTTTCCCGGAGTCGATTCTTGCCTGAGTGCGAGCGGCAGCCTCCTCGATCTTGAGCTTAGGAAGACCTGTCTCGATAGCCTTTGCCATACCTCCCAGTTTCTCAATCTCCTGGATGTGCTCCCACGCACGGTGAGCGATCTCATTTGTCAGAGCCTCTACATAATAGCTACCACCCCATGGGTCAACCTGCTTGGTAACATATGTTTCATCCTGAATGTAGATCTGAGTGTTACGTGCGATTCGTGCAGAGAAGTCAGTCGGAAGTGCAATAGCCTCATCGAGTGCATTTGTATGAAGCGACTGAGTGTGTCCCAAAACTGCCCCCATTGCCTCAACACAAGTACGGCCTACGTTATTGAACGGATCCTGCTCAGTGAGCGACCAACCTGAAGTCTGGCAGTGAGTACGCAATGCAAGAGATTTCGGATTTTTAGGATTAAACTGCTTTACGATCTTGGCCCAGAGCATACGCGCTGCACGCATTTTGGCTATCTCCATAAAGTAGTTCATGGATATTCCCCAGAAGAATGACAAGCGTGGTGCAAATGAGTCAATATCCATACCGGCGTTCACACCGGCACGAAGATACTCAAGACCGTCGGCAAGGGTGTATGCGAGCTCAATATCAGCGGTAGCACCGGCCTCCTGCATATGATAGCCGGAGATAGAGATAGAATTGAACTTAGGCATGTTCTTCGAAGTATACTCAAAGATGTCGGCGATAATCTTCATTGAGAATGCCGGTGGGTAAATATAGGTGTTACGCACCATGAACTCCTTGAGAATATCGTTCTGGATTGTTCCTGCCATCTCATCAAGCTTCGCTCCCTGTTCAAGACCGGCATTGATATAGAATGCGAGAACCGGAAGAACCGCACCATTCATTGTCATGGATACAGACATTTTATTCAATGGGATTCCATCAAACAAAACTTTCATATCCTCGAGTGAACAGATTGATACACCGGCCTTACCAACGTCACCTACCACACGCTCATGATCTGCATCATAACCACGGTGAGTAGGAAGGTCGAACGCTACGGAAAGACCCTTCTGACCGGATGCAAGATTACGGCGATAGAAGGCATTAGATTCTGCGGCAGTCGAGAAACCTGCATACTGACGGATAGTCCAGGGACGTAAGGGATACATCGCACTGTACGGACCACGCAGGAAAGGAGGAATACCCGAAACAAAATCAAGATGCTCCATACCTTCAAGATCCTCTTTTGTGTAGACGGGCTTAACGGGAATAAGCTCTGCTGTCAGCCATTCCTCTCCGGCTACCTCTTTATGGCTCGCGGGAGCCGATATCTTGGTAATATCTATTTCTTTGAAATTTGGTCTCATGATTATTTGAGAAGTTTGGCGTTAAATCCTACAAGCGTGTCAAGCACATTTACTCTCACGTGGATAAAGTTCTCGATGCCCTGTGCCTTGAGGTCGTCCATACAGGCAGGTGCGCCGGCAACTACAAACATTGCCTTTCCATCGAGTTCTTTGAATGCCTCTGGGGCATACTCTGCATATTCATCATCGCTTGAACAGAGAACAACTACATCTGCGCCTTTCTCCAGAGCAGCATCAACACCCTCTTTTACAGTATTGAATCCGATGTTGTCGATAATCTCATATCCCGCACAACCAAAGAAGTTTGCAGAGAATTGAGCGCGGGCAAGACGCATTGCGAGGTTACCGATAGTAAGCATAAATACTTTCGGACGCTTAGCTGCACGCTCAGTGTCAAGACGAAGCTGTTCAAACTGACTTGCTGCCCTATCCATGTTGAGATATTCTACAGCGCCATCCTGAGCCTCTCCTGATGCACAAGAACATTTGCATTTACATTCGCCCGACACTTTATCCAGAGCCTTCTCATTGAAGTTAGGATAGATATTTGTACCCAGAAGGTTCTCTTTACGACGGGCAACCTCTACATGACGTTTAACACCCGACTCGTTTACCTTAGCCTGGATTTCACCTTTGGCGAGCATCTTCGCAAATCCGCCATTATCTTCAACCTCGTTGAAAACCTTCCATGCCTGTTCAGCGATAGAAGCTGTAAGGGTCTCGATATAGTAAGAACCTCCTGCAGGGTCAACAACTTTATTGAGATGAGACTCCTCACGAAGAAGAACCTGCTGATTGCGTGCGATTCTTTCACTGAACTCATCCGGTTGCTTGTAGCAAATATCGAACGGAAGAGTTTCCAGAGAATCTACACCTGCGAGTGCAGCACTCATGGTCTCTGTCATTGTGCGGAGAAGGTTCACGTGAGAATCATAAAGTGTCTGGTTAAACATGCTGGTTGTGGCATGAACAAACATCTTGCATGCATCCTCAGAAGCGCCGTATGCTTTTACTATCTCAGCCCACAGAAGACGACCCGCACGGAATTTTGCAAGTTCCATGAAGTAATTGGAACATATTCCCATATTGAATTTAATACGAGAAGCAACTTCATCGGGAGTGAGGCCAGCTTCTGTCATGAGTGTCATCCATTCTACGCCCCATGCCAAAGCATAACCAAGTTCCTGAGTGATGAAAGAACCTGCATTGTTGAAAAGGAAACTGTCAACTGCAAAACAACGTAATCCCGGTATCTCCTTAACTGCCTCATAAAGAGCCTTCCCTTCAGTTGCGATATCCTTAGGGAATGCGAGACCATGTTTCAGAAGACGACGGAACGGATTGAAATCAATTGATCCGCGGAATGCCTCAGCAGCTCCGGCTTCTTTGATAAGTTTCACCAATTCAGCTGCAACTTCCACAGCTTTGCCGGGGCAGCAATTGATATTGATTTCTACCTTCTTAAGATCGATGTCTTTAAGAATAGCACCGAGATCGGCAGCTGTTAGTTCACCGCGAAGTGAGATACCAAGAGACTCTGCACCTTTGTCAAGAATATGACGTGCGTGTGCGTTTAACTCTTCAGCCGTATCACCCTGCACCTGCTGACGGATCAGCCAGTCGTTGTTGTCGCGTGTACCGCGTACATAGGGGAACTCACCGGGAAGTGACCCGATAATAGAAAGGCCCTCTATGTCCTCCTTTCTGTAGAAAGGCTGGACATTGAAGCCCTCATTTGTGCGCCAGACAAGCTTCTTGTCAAAATCCGCACCCTTCAAGTCGGCGGTTATCTTAGCTTTCCACTCCTCTGTGGAAACAGGAGAAAACGCGTCGAAAAGAGTTTCTTTTTTGTTTGCCATTGCAAATAGCTTTTGTTTATGATATAGATTGGTTCAATTTCATCTATAAGGACCGGTGTTTTCATGGAAATATAAGGCGGTCCTGAACTACTTAATCTTTAATACGCAAAATTAAAAAATATTTAACTAATACAAAATTTTAAAAGGATTTTTCTTCGTTGAGAAAGAAAAATCCTTTTATTTTATCCTATCAGTTCCTTATCGTGACAACGCAACACTCTCGCAGGGAAATCCTCTACCATCTGCATATTGTGAGTAGCCATTATCACACTCCGGCCTTCATCTGCCAATTTATGCAGCAAGCTCACAATCTGATAACCTGTCTGAGGGTCAAGATTACCCGTAGGCTCATCGGCAAGTATTAGCTTGGGCTTATTGAGTAAGGCTCTGGCTATTACTATTCTCTGCTGCTCTCCGCCGCTCAGCTCATGAGGCATCTTATAACTTTTATTGCTCATCCCCACAGCCTGAAGCACCTCCTGAATCCTATCTTCGATCTCACTTCTGCTTTTCCATCCTGTCGCCTCAAGCACAAATCTCAGATTGGCGAGCGCAGATCTGTCCTGCAAGAGTTGGAAATCTTGGAATACTATTCCGATGCTTCTCCTCAGATAAGGAATCTGACGCTTTTTAAGATGAAGGAGATCAAAACCCAAAACATCAGCCTTATCCCCTTGTGATATCGCTACGTCTGCATACATTGTCTTCATCAGCGAACTCTTTCCGCTTCCGACCTTTCCAACAAGGTAGCAGAATTCACCCTCAGAGACTGAAAAGGTCACATCTTTCATCACCAGGCGGTCAGCTCTCTCTATATCTACTTTTCTATAATCTACTACTGTTTCCATTGCTAATTAATTATTAACCCCGCAGAGAGTTCATTGAAATATATGGCGGAAAACTTCCTCTACTTTACTCACTTCTACAATCTTTATACTGAAGGTATCTTTAATCCCTTTCAGATTTCCCTTGGGGATGATGATTGTCTCAAATCCAAGTTTCTGAGCTTCAGTAACACGCTGTTCTATTCTTGTTACGGTCCTGATCTCACCCGACAATCCCACCTCTCCGGCAAAACAGGTATCCCTTGGCACAGCAATATCAAAATTGGAACTCATTATCGCAGCCACCACCGCTATATCGAGTGCCGGATCTGCAACCTTCAAGCCACCGGCAATATTCAGGAACACATCCTTCTGTGACAACTTGAACTTGGCCCTTTTCTCAAGAACCGCCAGAAGCATGTTTAGCCTGCGTTGGTCAAAACCGGTTACCGACCTCTGTGGAGTTCCGTAAGCTGCAGAAGACACGAGTGCCTGTACTTCTACCATAAACGGCCTGATACCCTCCATCGTAACCCCAATTGCAATCCCACTCATCTCCTCCTCCCGGTTTTCAGAAAGCAACATCTCGGAAGGATTCTTCACCTCCTTCAGACCTTTCTGAACCATCTCATAGATACCGATTTCGTTGGTAGACCCAAAGCGGTTTTTTATCGATCTGAGGATTCTGTAGAGATACTGCCGATCACCCTCAAATTGAAGCACCGTATCAACAATATGCTCCAAAACCTTTGGGCCGGCAATTGCACCATCTTTATTAATATGCCCGACAAGAATCACCGGCACTCCGGATTCTTTTGCATATCTTAGGAGCGATGCCGCGCATTCCCTGACTTGCGATACACTTCCGGGGGCTGATTCAATTTCTGGAGAACAGATGGTCTGGATGGAGTCTATTACTATTAGGGCCGGCTCTATATTTTCAATCTGAGTGAAAATATTGTCGAGATTCGTTTCGCACAAAATATAGGTATCCTCCGAAACCTTTCCCAACCTGTCTGCCCTCAACTTGAGTTGGGAAGCACTCTCCTCTCCGGAAACATAAAGAATTTTTCTGTTCCTGAGCGATAAGATGTTTTGAAGAAGAAGTGTGGATTTTCCGATTCCCGGTTCTCCTCCTATGAGAGTCAGGCTCCCGGCCACCAGTCCCCCTCCCAAGACGCGGTTGAGTTCAGATGATGGCATTTTCATGCGCATCTCCTCTTTGATCTCGATCTGTGATAGTTTTACCGGTTGGCTACTCTTTACAAGTCCCCTTTTCGCCCCTTTGCTCGCTTTTGTATTTACCTTCTCCTCAACAAAGCTGTTCCACTCCCCGCAACTTGGGCATTTCCCAAGCCATTTGGGGGATTCATATCCACAGTTGCTGCAGAAATATACGGTTTTAACTTTAACGGCCATATCCGGGGTCACTATTTCTTTACAGTTGCAGCCGCTCTCTTAACATTCTCAATCACAGCCTTTGAAGAGAATGTAGCGCCGGAAACAGCATCTACTTTCTTTGTCTCGACCTCCTTCAAGGTCATTCCATTCCATTGATTGAAGAAACCTTTGGAACTCAACAAATTGAAATATTCCGGCGTCTCGTGGTTCGGAAGCGGTTTGACACTCACTATTTTACCTTTTTTGATTGTCACCTCCAATGGAGTAGCCTTTGCAAAGCCTCGTATATCCTTCCCGATTTCAGTAGTATTTACTATCACCGACCCATCCTTCAACTTTTTTATGGTCTCGATCTTAGCCTTCCCCTTATTCTCGGGTACCGCTTTTTTATTCTGGGCATTTATGACCGATAAATTACCGGCCATAATCATAATCATAAATATTATAGCAGCGAATCTTTTCATATATTTAAATCTAATTCCTGAAATATATGCAAATTTACAAAATTTCTTCATAACTACCACACCCTCCGTCATAAACCGAATGGAGAGCACCTCCCCCCACCCGTCATCCATTAACTATTAACTATTAACCATTGCAGCGGAACCGCCTCCGGGCTCAAGCAAAGGATATGTTTAAAAACATCTTATCCAGAAAAATTAATCATCCTTTAGGACATCTCATATTTTAGAACTATATTTGCTACATAGAAAAATAAACATCAAAAATAATCATGAAAAAGCACAATTTTTACGCCGGACCCAGTATCCTGAGTCCCTACACGATCGAAAAGACAGCAGAAGCAATTCATAACTTCTCCGACATGGGGCTATCGATTCTTGAGATATCTCATCGTAGCAAACAGTTTCAAGCTGTAATGGATGAGGCTGTGGCCCTTACAAAGGAGCTCCTGCATCTTCCCGAAGACTATCATGTACTGTTCCTTGGAGGAGGTGCGAGCATGCAGTTCTGTATGGTTCCGTTCAACTGCCTGAATAAAAAAGCGGCATACCTTAATACAGGCACCTGGTCGACCAATGCCATCAAGGAAGCACGCATATTTGGCGAAGTTGACGTTGTAGCATCCTCTGAAGATACCAAGTTCAACTACATACCAAAGGATTTCACCATCCCCGCTGACGCCGATTATTTCCACTTCACATCAAACAATACCATATATGGGACTGAGATCCGTCACGACTTCGATTCTCCCGTGCCCGTGGTATGCGACATGTCATCAGATATCTTCTCTCGTGAATTTGATCCTACAAAATATGGCATCATCTATGCAGGCGCGCAGAAGAACCTCGCTCCTGCCGGAGTAACCATAGTTATAGTTAAAGAGGATATGTTAGGAAAGGTTCACCGTGAAATTCCGACAATGCTCGACTATCGGACCCACATCAAGAAAGGTTCCATGTTCAATACTCCTCCCGTTCTTCCCATATACTCTGCCCTCATGACTCTCCGCTATTATAAGGAGATGGGTGGCGTGAAGGCGATGGAGAAGCTTGACATTGAGAAAGCGGCACTCCTTTACGATGAGATCGATCGTAATAAACTCTTCGTAGGCACTGTTGCCGAAGAAGACCGCTCGATCATGAACGTTTGCTTCGTAATGAAACCCGATTATGCAGAACTGGAGAACGAATTCATGGAATTTGCCACATCAAAGGGTATCGTAGGAATCAAAGGGCATCGTTCAGTTGGTGGTTTCCGTGCCTCTCTTTACAATGCGCTCCCGCTTGAGAGTGTGAAAGTTCTTGTGGATGCAATGAAAGAATTCGAGGCAAAACATTAACTCTTTGAATCAATATCAATATGAAAATACTTGTATTTACAGAGAAACCTTTCGCACCTGCCGCAGTTAAGGCCATAGAAAATGTTGTAGAGGCATCCGACAACGCCCTGGAGCTTGTGGAAGGTGGCACTCGTGAAGATTTCATAACAGCAATAGCTGATGCCGACGCACTTATAGTAAGAAGTGACAAGGTCGACAGTGCTCTTCTCGATCATGCTCCCAAATTGAAAGTCATAGTTCGGGCAGGAGCCGGCTACGACAATATCGATCTGGAGGCTGCTTCCCGTAAGAAGATATGCGTCATGAACACCCCCGGGCAGAATTCTAATGCAGTAGCCGAACTTGTCTTTGGAATGATTGTCATGATGTGTAGGAATCAATACAACGGCAAATCAGGCTCCGAACTTAAAGGCAAATCCCTCGGCATATACGCCTATGGACAGGTTGGCCGCAATGTGGCTCGCATCGCCAAAGGCTTCGATATGAAAATTGAAGCACTCGACAAATTTGTTGATGACGCCGTTATGGAAGCTGACGGGATCAAACCCGTACACGATGTCAAGGAACTGTTTGCCAACAACGACTTTGTATCCCTCCACATCCCTGCCACTGCTGAAACAAAGAGCTCTATAGGCTATGATCTGGTTATGCTCATGCCTAAGAACGCGGTGCTGGTAAACACAGCCAGGAAAGAGGTAATTGATGAAGCCGGACTGATGAAAGCCCTTGAGGAGCGTCCAGACCTACGCTATGTATCCGACATCAAGCCCGATACTGCAGAAGAATTCGAGAAGAAGTTCGCCGCTCGTGTGTTCTTCACACCCAAGAAGATGGGAGCACAAACAGCGGAAGCCAACTTCAATGCCGGAGTTGCAGCAGCAGAGCAATCAATCGCCTACCTCAAGGATGGTTGGAATAAATATCAGGTAAACAAATTCTAAACAGGCATAAATTCTCCTCTGGAGCTAAACACCTATTCATTCCATCTGCCCCGCACCGATGATGTCGATGCGGGGCACATTATTATGTAATCCATCCCCCGATAATGGCGCCTTCCCCAATTATCAACCATTAACCCTTAATTATTAACTATTAACTAGGCCTAATTGTAAAAAAGTAGGATGAAATGTTTGTAAGTACGTGTATCCTACA
>CAZCJC010000048.1:0-21270 GCA_964499025.1 uncultured Sangeribacter sp. | reverse complement strand
GATCGGCTGCTCAAAACCGCCCCTGGAGGTAAAAATTTTATGATTCGCTGCCTAACAGAAGAAGGAGCCATATGCAGACGCAAAGCATAAGCATGGCTGTCTGTCCCAACACGGGATTAAGGTCGCTCCCACGCATATGCGTAAGTTTCACCCATAACATGTAATGGAGATTGGCATAGAGAAGGGCACCGGCTTGCCATGTTATAGGGACACGGGCAATTGTGGCAAATTCGATGCAGCATATTGCAAGAATTCCATTGATAAAGTAAATAGTACCCATGGTTTTCCTTCCGAGTATCACTACTGATGTTTTCTTTCCCACCTCCTTGTCGGAATCGGCATCGCGATAATTATTCACGATAAGAACATTGGCCGCCAACAATCCGACAGCCAGTGACAATGGTAAAGCCACCGGAATCATATCCCAGGAAAGGGTCTGGACGTATGTGGTGAAGAGCACAGGGACTACCCCAAAAAAGATTATAACGGTAATGTCTCCAAGACCATGATGCGAAAGAGGCCACGGCCCTGCGGAATAAGCAAGAGCGAAAACTGCAATAAGGATTCCGATTGCAATGAGCCACCAACCACCCCAAACGATGAGTGTCAATCCGAGAAGGCATGTAAAAGAGAGCAGCACAAAAGTGGCGTTACGCATGGCTGCCGGGGTAATATCCCCTTCGGTCACTCCTCTCCTGAACCCTTCACGCCCCTTTTTGTCGAGCCCTTTCTTGAAATCGAAATACTCATTTGCAAAGTTAGAAACTATTTGGGCCAACACTGCAAACAGGAGGCATATCAAGAAGGGAAGAAGGTTAAATTTGTGGTAATATGCGGCGCATCCTGCTCCGGTGATGACTCCTGCTACGGAAACAGGGAGCGTCCGGAGTCTCATGGCCTCTATCCATGCTTTCACTGTGGCCATAACTATCTTGCTGACTCAAGGAAAGTGTTTAATCTTTCCACTTGTTGATCAATCCTGTTATATTGAATTAAATTGTTGACCTCTTCTGGCATAGCCTCATATCCGTATTTCAATCCGGCAAGAGCCATTCCGAGGGCAGCATTAGTATCAGCATCCCCGCCGGCGGCTACCAGCGTATGAAGAATCTCTGTAGGCGTATCACAGTGCCAGAGTGCCCATAAGGCGGCTGACATTGTTTTTCGGGTGTACCAGACAGTTTCCTCATCATCAAGTTCAAGCTCTTCCAGCGAACCATTCTTAGCTATTTCGATATATGGGATTGCCCTATGGTCGATGGAATCAGCAATCGAAAGAAGCTCCTCAAAGCTTGGCTCACTATCTTCCCAATAAAGCAATTGCACCATTCTTGCCACTATAACGGCTGTGCATACGCAGCGAGAATCGTTGTGAGTCATTTGAATAAGATTGCGTGTATCTTCAAGAAGTTCTTCGCCGGATACTATACCTGAAATCAGCGCGCGATGGATAGCCTCGTTTGAGGGGTCGGAGAAATGATTTTTGTGCCATGCATTTCTGGCAACCATCAATGGATTCTGCTTCCAGTGCGGTTCAGGAAAAACGCACCTATAAACAGTAGCAAGATCAGCAGGATCCTCTTCGTGCCATTTTTTTAATCTATGGGCATAATCAATGATATCAATCCCTTTTGATTCTATCAAAGAATCCACAAGCATAAGCAACATCTCAGTATCGTTGCTCCAATCGCCTTTTTCCCATTGGCAACGGTGTCCGTCGCGTATTATCTGAGAAAAAGACCGCAGCCCCTCAGGATAATGAATCTTAATTTCTTGTCGGGTCATAAGTTCGGTGCCTATGCCGAGTGCATTGCCAAGGGCATAGCCGAATAGCATTCCTTTGATTTTGTCCTTCTTATTCATAAAGTTTTCCTGTTAGTAAAAGAAAGTTTATTAATTACATGGGCTCATCAAGTGCGAAAGAGAAAAGCTGGTTGATAAGTTTCCCCTTGACAATGCTTAAATGAGTGCCTTATTTGGATAATATGAGTGTATGGACAAATTTAATAAAAAATTTATCAAAAGAAAAGGAAATGTTAAAAATAGTGCAAAATTTCGTTTGAGCGGAACTTTAAGGCCCCGACTCATAAAATCAAGTTATCCAAATCTGTTGTGATTGCAATTGCGAGGAATCTTTAAGATGGTGCATCTGATCCATTCTGATGCACCTCAGAGGGCTGAGCCAAAATTACATTTTGACACAACCTCTTAGTAAATTTAATAGCAACCTATCTACGCAGTTTCTTGAAAAAAGAGCGCATGATGTCTCTGCATTCCTCTTCAAGAATACCGGATACAATTTCGGTTTTAGGATGGATAGGTGTGTTTTCAGGAGAGAAAACAGAGAAGAAACCCTTTTTTGGATCGGAGGCACCATAAACTATTCTACCGATCTGACTCCAACCAAGTGCTCCGGCGCACATTGCACAAGGTTCGACTGTGACATATATCGTGCAGTCGGGAAGATATTTCCCCCCGAGATATTCGGCAGCAGATGTTATCGCCTGCATTTCTGCATGAGCCGTGACATCATGAAGGGCCTCCGTTCTGTTGTGGGCACGAGCAATTACCCTTCCGTTGACGGTTATGACAGCTCCGATAGGAATTTCCCCTTCATCATAGGCATCCATTGCTTCCGCTAATGCGAGACGCATATATTTTTCATCATCATTCATGAAGTGGTGCATTTAGAGTTACAAGTACGGGCGATGAGTGATGCAATTTCATTCATGAGCCAGCGGGGGGTGGAAGTGGCCCCGCATATGCCGATTGATTCGGCCCCTTCCAGAAGAGAGAGGTCAAGACCGGCTCCATCACTTACAAGGAATGAGCGCGGATTCACTTTGCGGCATTCCTCAAAGAGCACTTTGCCATTTGAACTTTTTGCTCCGCTTACAAAAACCACTGCGTCATGCGAGGAGGCGAATTCCCTCAGTTTTGACAATCTGTTGGCAACCTGACGGCAGATTGTATCAAAATATTGAAAAGACCCTCTTTTTTTACGTGAAGTAATTTCATCTACAATCTTACGGAAGCCTTCAAGCGATTTTGTGGTTTGGGAATATAGAAGGATATCACGATCGATGTCAATGTTGTCAAGATCAGCAATCGATTGAATCACTACTGCTTCTCCATCGGTCTGTCCAACCAGGCCATTGACCTCCGCATGACCCTCTTTGCCATAAATAAGAATCAAGGGCATTCGTGGAATCCCCCCTGCTTCCAATTTATTCCTGTTATCATCATATGCCTGCTTTATTCTTCGCTGTAGCTGCAATACTACCGGACAAGTGGCATCAATAACGGTGATATTGTTCTTTTGGGCAGTTTCATAAGTTGAAGGAGGCTCTCCATGGGCTCGCAGCAGGACTTTCGCATCCGAAAGGAGGTGGAGGTCATCATGATTTATAGTCCTCAAACCCTTCAGGCGGAGTCTTTCCACCTCAGCAGCATTATGGACAATATCCCCGAGACAATGGAGGGAGCCGGATTTCTCCAGCTCCTCTTCCGCTTTCTGTATTGCAGTTACCACTCCAAAACAGAAACCTGAATTTTCATCAATCTCAATTTTCGGCACTATGGATATGATTATATTATGTGGACACGATTTTGTTGTATAGATTGAGAAGCCAATCCATCTGTTGAGGGATTGTGAGGTTATCATTATCGAGTTCATAGGCATCTTCGGCCTTACGCAGAGGGGATTCCTTACGTGTGGAGTCTATGTGATCGCGCTGCTTTACATTATCAAGAACTTCTTCATATGTTACTTTCTCCCCTTTGGCTTCGAGTTCTTTGACTCTTCGCAGTGCGCGCACCTCAGGAGAGGCATTGACAAACACTTTCATCTCGGCTTTCGGGAAAACTGTTGTCCCAATATCACGGCCGTCCATCACAATCCCCTTTTCTGCCCCGTAACTTTGCTGAAGAGCGGTTAAATGACGTCTAACCTCCGGAATCACGGCAACCGGGCTTACGAGTGAACTAACACGCATGTCACGGATCTCCTTTTCAACATCCCTGTCGTTAAGCAGAGTGTGCTGTATCCCATCGGCACCTGCCGGAGTGAATGAAATCTTGATCGAAGGTAGCGACTTTATAAGTCGTTCGGCATCTACTCCATTTTCAGAAGAGGCCATCCCGTTTTCCAGAGCGTATAATGTAACGGCACGGTACATAGCTCCAGAGTCAACATACACATATCCGATGCGTTTTGCCAGATCTCGTGCCATTGTGGATTTTCCGGAAGAGGAGTATCCGTCGATGGCTATAATTATCTTATTCATTTTCATTACCCTTTTCTTTGCTGCTTTTAGATTTGGTTTTGGGTTTATCGGCAGTTTTGGCCGCCCTCCTTTTAGGCGCGGATTTTATTTTGCGGAGCACCTGTGCGGTACGAGCCGGCAGATACATTTTCAGCCAACCTTTTCCCGATGGAGAATACAGAGGATCGGGAGTCGTGAAATGATGGATGGAATCATCGATATTGGCATATCCTCCGAACTCTTTGGAGTCGCTATCGAGGAGCACCTCATATTCTCCAGCGGGAGCCAGGAATCCGTAGTCACTAAACGATTTTACGGGATTCCAGTTAAAGACAAATACAAGATCACCACGCATGAATGCGAGAACCTGGTCGTCATCCTTTTCCCAAAGCTTATAGACTGGAAGAGCTTGGAAATTATACTGAGATGATATGAGCTCCACCATCGAATTGTCAAAACGATTGAGGAATTTGTATTTAAGGTCTTCGCGGTCAACAAGATCCCATTGACGGCGTGCATACTTATAGCTCCAACCATTCCCTTCTCGAGGGAAATCGATCCATTCAGGATGACCGAATTCATTGCCCATGAAGTTCAGGTATCCGCCGTTTATGGAGGCTAATGTTACCAGTCGGATCATCTTATGTAGAGCCATTCCTCGGTCGACTACAGGGTTGTTGTCGTCAACCATCATATGCCAGTACATCTCTTTATCGATGAGTCGGAAAATAATGGTTTTATCTCCCACCAGGGCCTGGTCATGACTCTCGCAATAGGAAATGGTCTTTTCATCGGCACGACGGTTGGTCAGCTCCCAGAAAATAGATGTCGGATGCCAGTCTTCATCCTTCTTCTCCTTAATCATCTTGATCCAGTAGTCGGGAATTCCCATTGCCATTCTATAGTCAAAGCCAATACCTCCTTCTTCGAACTTTACGGCAAGACCGGGCATTCCGCTCATCTCTTCCGCTATTGTGATAGCTTTCGGATTGATGTCGTGAATGAGGATATTTGCGAGAGTGAGATATACCAGAGCGTTAGTATCCTGTCCTCCGTCATAGTAATCATCGTAGCTTCCATAGGATTTTCCAAGTCCATGGTTATAATAAAGCATGGATGTCACTCCGTCGAACCGGAAACCATCGAATTTATATTCCTCAAGCCAGAATTTGCAATTCGACAGGAGGAAATGGAGCACGGAGTTCTTGCCGTAGTCAAAGCATAGTGAATCCCATGCCGGGTGCTCTCTACGGCTGTCGCCATAAAAATAGAGGTCATATGAGCCATCAAGCCTTCCAAGACCCTCCACTTCATTTTTCACTGCGTGCGAATGAACGATATCCATTATTACGGCTATGCCTCTTTGATGAGCATCATCGATGAGCCGCTTGAGGTCGTCAGGAGTGCCAAATCGAGAAGATGCTGCATAGAAACTGCTCACATGGTAACCAAAAGATCCGTAGTAAGGATGTTCCTGAATGGCCATTATCTGGATGGCATTGTAGCCGTCGGCAGCAATCCTGGGCAAAGTATTAAGCCTGAATTCCTCGTATGTGCCCACACCTTCCGAATTCTGTGCCATACCAATGTGGCATTCGTAAATGAGCAGCGGTTTGGTATCGGGAGAAAATTTCTTAACTTTAAACTTATACGGATGTTCCGGCTCATATACTTCCGCTGAAAAGATATGAGTCTCAGGATCCTGCACTACTCGTCGGGCATAGGCCGGAATTCTCTCACCACTTCCGCCATCCCAGTCTACCCTCATTTTATACAGGTCGCCATTATGAATGAAATCAGCGGGGAAACGGCCTTCCCACACGCCATTTCCAATGGGTGACAGGCTGTATCTCTCATCATCTTTCCAATCTGAGAATGTACCGATAAGCCAAATTTGGGTAGCGTTTGGAGCTAACTCGCGAAACACCCATCCTCCATCTTTCTCACGATGAAGGCCGAAATAATTATAGGCGTTGGCAAATTTTGAGAGCGAGCCGTCGGAATCAGAGGTTATTTCCTCCATCTTGCGAATTACATCCTGATGACGCCCTTCGATTGCAGGAGCAAAAGGCTCCAGCCATGGGTCGTTACGGAGTATGGCGAGTTTCTTTTTCATAATTATGTTTCAAATTTAGTTAATTCCACGAAATCAGTAAGTAGTGATCGCAAGCTACTGTTATTTATTTTTGTTTTTTGTTGAATTTCAGTTTCTTAACTACGGAGTATGGTCAATTATACTCTTTTACTGTGGAATCAAATCCTTTAAACTGAAATCCATATATAACTCTTAGCTAATCACTCAAACTCACTTAATATATTTTGGTTTATATTTTAGCAATTTGTTTCAACATTAAATTATTTCGGCCAGACAGGCAATATCAAAACGCTTGTATGGAACTCTATGTTTTATCGGAAGCTTGAAGACAATTGAGGATTATCCCGCGGATTGTCCGTGCATCTTTGTCATCGCCTGCGAGCACCTCCAATACCCCCTGAATATATTCATCCTTTGATTTGTAACCGAGCAATTGCGCCACGCCGGAATCTGGCAACATCGGCTTATGATTGAACACCCTGAGGATGCCGTCATAGTCTTCATCACGGACCATGATTGCAAATTCCTCGCGCAGATGATTGTAATGTTTGCGGGGTTGAAGAGTATTGATAAGGCTGCGGAGATGGGTTTCAAGAGCTGTGATGCAACTGAATTTGCCGTCAATCTTACATTCCACCTCCCTTTTGACTTTATGCCGAATATGTTGGAGAGCCTGTTGTTCAGCTTTCTGCTTGAATGTGCGGATAACATCCCGTTTGATCCTGCGCAGTATTTTATCAGCATCCCTTCCTCGACGGTGAGCCATTGTGCGTATCAGGCCTTCGATTAGGAAAATATTCTCTATTTCTGCCACGTCCGGCACCAGAATCTCCTTTTTTCGAAGATATTCCACTTCCTGAACCGACCTGCGGTCACGGTCAACGATTCCACGGCTTCGTAAATGATGCATCTGTTTAAGGTCGTTGAACGTCCTTGTGGATTCAATAACCTTGTCGCATGATCCGAGAGGGCGGACATCCCAATCCTTAAACACAAGGCTATAAAGTTTTATGTCGATGCTGTGCTGGGAATCACCTTCTACGAATATAACTGGCCTGCGCGAACCGGTAAGCTCGATCAGCATGTCGTCGGTGATGGTGGAATTCGTCAGCAGATCGTAATCCCAGAGTTTCTCTTCGGAATTATAGTTCTTAACCCAAATGCAAGCTGTCTCTTTTCTGGATGCAATAAAATCGATATCCACCGAATTGTAAATAAATTTACAATCAGGTCGGAGAGCTTCAATGCTGTCCCAGAGGGGGCCAATTAGGGTCGGGTGAATGAATAGAGATGGAGAGTCGATGAATATTATGGCCTCCGGCATTGCAAAAAGCACCGCAGCCACGTAATAGAGCACGGTTTTCTCACCCTGGCTGAGGGAAGAGGCCGGAATAAGGTCGTCTCCGGCTCTCGTAGCGAACATGATAGAACCATTTGTGCTAACGATACGATTCCCCGGAAACAGTTTTTCCCATAATAGGCTGATCCTGTCGAGTTTTGTTTCCTGAAGTTTAACTCGCTTTCCTGAACGGCTCTCTCCTCCTTTTAGTGAAAAGAGATACTCCAGTTCGTCAACAAACAAGAGATACACGAGCTTGTCGAGTTCACTGACGGCATCGGCACGCATATAGTTAAGTTTG
The DNA here is from genome assembly GCA_964499025.1 of uncultured Sangeribacter sp. Classification (GTDB taxonomy): domain Bacteria; phylum Bacteroidota; class Bacteroidia; order Bacteroidales; family Muribaculaceae; genus Lepagella. Next base: position 13,270 of record CAZCJC010000048.1, on the reverse strand, counting down.
CTGATAGCCTTTCTGTATTGCGCGTCAATTGAGCCGGGGACAGTGGATTCCTGTCTTTCCGGGAATGAGGCGGATAGGGCGGAAAGGGAGTAAGCCTTATCCAGGGCAAGATTCTCCATTTCCTCCATAAATCTTGTTTTTCCGGCGCCGTTTGCGCCTATAATCGTAACGCTCCTTGTCCCATATAGATCCGGGAGCGCTTTGCCAGAATATGGAGGTGGAAGAATCAAATTACTCATATCATTATCCCAATTCTGTGATACGGGCAATGTATTTGCCGATTATATCAAATTCGAGATTTACTTTAGTACCCGGTTGGATGCGACAGAAATTTGTGTTGTCATGGGTATAAGGAATGATGGCCACCTTGAACGAATCGGCCGTCGGCTCGCACACAGTGAGACTGACGCCGTTAACGGTTACTGACCCTTTGTCAACGGTTAGATATCCGCGTTTCACCATTTCTGGATCTGCGTGATATTGAAACGTGTAATACCAACTGCCGTCCATCTCCTTGAGGTCGGTGCAAATGGCGGTCTGATCCACGTGTCCTTGCACAATATGACCGTCGAGCCGGCCATTCATCAGCATACTTCTCTCGAGATTAACCAGATCTCCAACTTTAAGTCCTCCTAAGTTGGATCGATCGAGAGTTTCACGGATGGCGGTGACAGTATAAGTGCCATCTCCGGGGAGACTCACCACAGTTAGACATACCCCATTGTGGGATACACTTTGATCTATTTTAAGTTGATCGGCGAATGAACAACGCATCGTGATATGAAGGTTGGTTCCCTCTTCCCTGAGGGCAACTACTTCTGCGGCTTCCTCTACAATTCCTGAGAACATGATTTGCGGATTTATTTTAGATTTTAGTCCTTTGGTGTAAGGGGGTTGAGTAAAGTAGCTCACAAAATTAATTAATATAAATAAAATGAGATTAATGAATGCTAAAACTGGTTCTTTTGTATTGCTTTTGGCGTCGCTCTCAGTCACATGGCCCGCTATGTTCCTTCAGCCAAAACCACAATTAATTCAAAATAACGGCGTTTTATCTACTCATTAATTTCTGCGAGCAGCTTATGCGGGATTTTTAATTCTTTGACATGGCAAATCCTACACACATTCCGTCATATGATGAGAGCAGGGAGGAAAGTGTCTTGGCTATTGATATGTTTGAATATTTTGCCACTGCCTCAACTATCTTCATAAGCTTTGAAGCATCGAACATCACATCCATCGTTCTTGAAGTTTTCTGAACGTAAGTTGTGATCTTTCCAAGATTAACCTTACCCATTGCCTTGAAGTTGAATACGAAAACTCCTTTATCTCCACCGGTTGCAAGTTCGACAGTTCCGGATAGTTTCAATTTTTTGATATTGAGTTCAAAAGTTCCATCCTTATTTACTGTAAGGGTTGCTCCGGTGAGACCGTATTTGGTGTAATAGGGTTTGAGCTTTGTCTCTATAGTGGCTGATGCAGCCGCACCACCCGCTTTTTTAAGGAAGTTATCCCCCTTGAAGCAGACAGCGGGCCCAGTAGCTTTCCAGGATCCCTGCAAATCTTCAACTTTCAGATCGGATTTAGAGAGCACACCTTCTACGAGGTTGCCAATAGTGCTTGAGGCATCTCCGCCACCAAGTTTGCCGAGAATGTCGGAAATACTTTGAGCATTGGTCATATTTGAACATATGCAGACTAATGCAATTACCAATGCCAGTTTCTTAAATTGTTTCATATCATTTAGTTTATCGGGTTCTCAGAGGTGTGTTTAAAATAGATTTTAATTGGTCTAAAAGGGCCTTATCTTCTTACCGGAGTGAATTAATTGGTAAAATTTACCCTTTTATGCACAAATTTACCTTAAAAATTAGCACAATCAAGAATAAAGGTGTAATTTTGATGCAAATTTACCGCAAAAAGTAGATTACGCAAATTTTTTTAGTTATAAAAAGATTCTTTAGAACTCATTTAAATTTTACGTGCGTCAATATCTGTAGATGAATTTTTAGCGGTTTTGTTTAGTCTCGTAAGAGTTGTCGTGCGGTTGCCGCGATGAGAAATGGAAGGGCAAACTTAATCGTCATCAATGGAATCAAGAGTGAGTTCTGAACTTATCAATACTTTTATGCAAGAGATTCATAACAAACCTAACATTATGAAACACCTATATTCGGGATTATTTCTTATAGGCACTTGTATTTCTCTTCTGAGTTCATGTTCAGGAGAGGAAAATCCGTGGACGGCAACAGGTGACGAAGGAAGAATCCGCCTGACTGTAGCATCCGATGGAGAGGTATTCCGTTCCACACGGGCCGATGATACCAAAGCCACTATAATCCCCACATCAGATGAGCTAAACATAACCTTGTCTCGAACCGATGGTTCCTCTTCCCAGAAATGGGCTAATATGGAGGCCTTCAATAAAGAGACCACCTTCCCGATAGGTGAGTACAAGATCGAGGCATCTTATGGCAATAAGGATACGGAGGGTTTTACGGCTCCGTATTATTATGCAACCCAAACAATAAATGTTACCTCTGGAGATGAGAAGAATGTAAGTTTAACCGCTACTTTGGCGAATTGCATGGTAAGTATAAGATATACCGAGCAGTTTACGTCAATATATCCCCAGCACAGTGCTGCCGTAAAATCGACGGGTCATGATTACGTGGTTTTTGCCGGCAACGAGAATCGTCCTGCTTATATGTCACCTTCCCAGATGTCGTTGGCTCTTACACTTACCAATTCTGCCGGGAAGCAAGTCACTATCCAACCGGCAGGTTTCACTGCGCAGGCGCGACGCCATTATATAGTTACAATCGGGGTTAATGGCAGTGAGGATCAAGGGAATCTTTCATTGAATGTCCAGTTTGAGGAGGAGGTTGTTTCCGAGACGGTAAACGTGTCGTTGGGTGATGAACTTTTTGATGCTCCGGCTCCAACAGTGACAGCAAGAGATTTCAATCCCGAAGAGACAGTGAATTGTTTTGAGAATCTCTCAACCTCAAACGATCCGCGGTTTGAAATATATGCGTTTGGAGGATTGAAGGAGGTTAATCTCAGCTTGGCAAGATCGTCAAACTTTAATTGTCCCTTTGGAAATGAGGTTCAACTTGTTAATGCATCTTCACTCGATCAATCCAATATTGAGGCAGCCGGAGTGGAGGTTTATGGACTCTACCGGAATGCTGATAAGATGGGAATTGTGAAAATGAAGAACCTGTTTGAGAAACTTCCGGTCGGGACACATAATTTTACGTTGCAGGTTACTGATGCCATGACACGTGTTTCAGATCCTATGCCCATGACGGTTGTGATTTCTCCCGTGTCTGTGAAATTGGTTCCGGCAGGATCAGTGGGATATATGACCAGGGACGTTGAGGTATTTGTTTCCACAAACTGCCCGGACATAAGAAATAAGTCCACATTCACACTTACTCAGAATGATCTTAATGCCACAATCGAAAGTGTAGAGACATTGACCTCCGCGCCTTCGGCGGACATTCCTTCCAATCTTACCTATCATTATAAATATAAGTTGAGGGCTTCCCGTGATTTGATGCGTGATAATACCCCTGTGAAAATATATTATGGTTCGAAGGCTGATGCAAGAGCTATAGCAACATTTTCTCTCGATTTTCCGAAATTCACCATCGAGACCGATGCTTTCGCAGAGAAAGTGATCTTTAAAGTAGTTCCGGAAGATCCATCTCAGTTGGAACTCATAACAGAAAATCTGGTAATCATCCGCGATGGAAAGCAAGTGGATACGAGTCGTGTGACCCCTCTTGATGAGGAAGGGGAGATCGAAGTTTCAGGACTCACCGGAGCCACAACGTATTCAAACGTCGAGTTTGCCCTTTCATATGCCTCCAATCCAAGAACAGCGATACCCTCGTTCACCACAGAGACGGAGATTCCCGTTCCCAATGGAGATTTTTCCCAGAATGTGGAAACTTTAAATTTTTCTAATGTACAGATCGGGGGCCAATATAGAGTCTCACCTGCCGATTACACTTTAAAAACGAGCATTGTGAGGTCGGAAGCAAAAGACTGGGCATCTCTGAACAGTCTTACATGTTATTCCGGAAGCGCGAATAAGAACACCTGGTTTATGGTGCCGTCAACTTTTGAGGAAAATGGTGTGATGGTTATTCGCTCGGTTGGTTATCATCACGATGGAACGACGCCTGCGCGTTCAGGAGGTGCATTCAATATGACTTATTATTGTGAGAATTCCCCGACAGATGCTCAGTTGGATAAATCCCCGGGTGAGTTGTTCCTGGGATCTTACAGTTATGATGGCTCGCATCATCGAACCGACGGAATTGCATTCACCTCTCGACCTTCTGCCGTCACATTCGATTATAAGTATACTCCCGTAAATAATGAGATGGCTGAGATGGTGATCATTGTTTATGATTCCACAGGAGCTAAAATATCTGAGGGCTCCCTTGAGCTTCCGAAAAATACGGCTATGCAAAATAAGAGAGTCAATCTGGTGGATTATAAATTCGGACGTAAGGCTGCCCGACTTGTGCTTTGTTTCCGTTCTACCTCTTCCAAGTCACAACCAAAAGTTGTGATACCGACTGGAAGTGCTCTTAACGAAGGATTGGGGTTGGGCAATCATACCAAAGGAGCAAATGATTATAAAGCATTTGCGATGGGATCACAGTTGGAGATAGATAATGTGGTGCTCCGTTACCAGGATCCTGCAGTAAAAAGTAACAAGAATGCTCGTCGTAACCGTTAAGACGACATAATAAGATACGATTTATGAAAAAGTCATATATATATTCATTCATTGGACTTGTCTCACTGTTTGCTTCATGCGGAAAAGAGACACCGTTCTCTACGGATACCAATGTCACGGAGGGGCAGCTACTCAAATCAGCTATCGGACTGGACCTCCGGGATGAGGAGATGATGCAGACCCGTGCTAATGATGATTTCAATCTTGATGATTTCAAGATTACATTCACTAAGGTCGGAGCGTCAAATCCTTCTGCTGTCTATACATATGGTGAAATGCCAGAAATAGTGACCCTTGAGAAGGGGAACTATACCGTAAAGGCTGAATATGGAGAAGATGTTGAAGCAGAATGGAATTCTCCTTATTACGCAGGCGAATCCGAAGCTTTTTCAATTACCCCGGAAAAGATAACTGATGATATAGGAGATGTAGTCTGTAGGCTTCAGAATATAAAGGTCAGCATTTCGTTTGCCCCGATTCTGACTGAACAGATGTCGGAAGATTCAGCTGTAGAGGTGCGAGTTTCTGACTCCGGTTCGGATACAAGTTCTAAATATCTTCGTTTCAGTAAGAATGATCAGTTGCGTGGGAATTGTGGATATTTCAAACATGTGGAGGGTGTGTCGCTTGTGGCAACCTTCCGCGGAGTTGTGGAGGGGTTGCAGACTGTTCAGACAAAGAGTTATGCCAAGGTTCAGAAAGGTTACCATTATAAAATCACCTTCAAACTTAATACTCAATCAGGTGAGAGTAAAGGAGATATAACCGGTGGACTTTCGGTGAATGCATCTGTCACGGTAACTGATGTAGAGAGGAATATAGATGTGGAAGAGGATGAGATTCTGGATGACAGTGAGCGTCCTCATGAGGATGATCCGACTCCTCCCGGTCCTGATGAGCCGTCAGGGTGGTTGGGGCCAAAGGTTTCTGCTGAGCCTCCATTGGTGATTCCATCAATTTCTTCACTAACTCCGGAGAATGGTGTTATTACCACCTCATGTTCTCAGGACATCACGGTTTCTGATCCAAATACAAAAGTTGTTTTGGAGTTTGAAAGCGCGTCAGGATTCGAGCAATTTTATGCGGATATCGAGTCGGCTAATCTGTCGGATGACGAACTTCAACAGGTTGGACTTGCTTCTCATCTCGACCTTGTAAACCCGGCTACACCCGAACTTGCCCAATCTCTTCAGGATCTCGGATTGCCGGTGGATATCGGTGGTGAAAAGTCAGCGACATTTGACATTTCTGACTTTATGCCGATGCTTGCCGTTTTTGGAGCAAATACCCATACTTTCATCATTCATGTTAAAGATAAGGGTGGTGAACTGGTTGTAAATCTTGTGTTAAACTTTAAATGACCGAATCTCCCATGAAGAAATTATATAAAACATTATTACTGTTTGCGGGAGTATTCGGGAGCATGTGCTTTCAATCCTGCGTTTCAGAGAGTCCGTTTGATGGCGGATCAGATGGAAGTCTGAGTATTCGGGCAGAAATACGCGCTGACATCACCACTCGATCTGAAAATCTTAACGAAAATACATCTCTCCGTGAAAAGTGTGTAGTCTACATTGAGAGTGGTAAAGGAGTCGTGAGAAAGTTTATCGGACTGGATAATCTGCCTGCTTCCCCCATATCATTAAAACCTGGACACTATGTTGCCGAAGCTTGGACCGGTGACAGTGTATCTGCGTCGTTTTCTTCAAAATTTTATAGGGGTAAGGATGAATTTGAGATAAACTCAGGAGATAACAAGAGTTTGCTTTTGCGTTGTAACATTGCCAATGTTGTTACATCCGTGAATCAGGATGCTCTTGAATTAGGGTTAAAGAATCTTACTGTCACTTATAGTCATTCACGTGGGAGCCTTACATTTACGGAGGAAAATATACCCACCGACAAGGGCTATTTCATGATGCCGAATGCAGATTCGGATCTTCAGTATAAGATTACGGGAGAGAAGAGCGACGGAAGTATAATCGAGAAAACAGGAGTTATCGAAAATGTGCAACGTGCACATGAGTATATAATGAATATAACTGTTGATGGAGAGGAAAACATTCTTGGAGGAGGTCTGATCCGTATAAAAATTGAGGATATTCCCATCATTGAGGATACAATTGACATTTATGGCCGTCCGACGATCATGGGTGAAGATTTTGATATCGATGAGCAGATCGTGGGCGACCGGAATGCCACACCGGGTTCTTCAAAAGCTTTCACCGATAAGTTAGTATATATTCGTGCCTATGAGGATATCTATGCAGTGCAGTTGCGAGGTGATCATAATTTTGAAAATATAAGTCACGGCCTTACAGAAGTGAATCTTCTGAATCTGGAAGAGATTTCCAAGCCTGATCTTGAAGAGCTGGGTCTCACATGGGAAGAGCCGGCTGAAAGATTCGATGCTGTGACAGGGAAAAAGATGGTCGAGATGCGTATCACATTCAAGAAGAAATTCTTTGATGAACTTACCCCTCAACCCACGGAATATACTCTGAGTATTATAGTGCGTGATGATCAGCAACCGAGTAAGAGTAATACAAAGGTATTGCGGATAGCCACATCTGAGGATGCGATCGAACATAAGGCTCCCGTTGAGACTCTGGAAGCTCCGGATAAAACTTCAGAACCGATGGCTATTCTTGCCCATAGCGCTACCTTGTATGGCATGGTGAAAGATGAGGCCGCCGGAGGTTATGGTATCCGCTACCGCAAGGCCGGTGATTCCGAGTGGATCTCTGTTCCTGCATCATCGTCGGCAACACGTGCTACTAATCAGAGGTACTCAGTTCTAATAACCGGACTTGAACCGGCCACTACATATGAATACAAAGCATACGAGGCTTCATACGATGATTGTGAGATTCTGACCTTCACCACAGAAGGTAAATATGTTATTCCAAATGCTTCTTTTGAAGATTGGACAACTTACACAAGAACGGGACTTGGCCTCAAGAACGTGGTTCTTCCATGGAATGAGGGTAACAAAAGTACATCTTTCTGGGGAACGGGAAATGAAGGAGCTGCAATGGCAAGCATGACTTTGACAGATAAGTCGGAGGAGATGCGCCATACAGGAATTTATTCGGCTCGTCTGGAATCCAAATCAGCTATAGGAGTTTTGGCAGCCGGTAATATCTTCGTTGGAGAATATGTTAAGACAGATGGAACTAACGGTGTTCTCTCAGTAGGAAGAAGTTACAACGGAAGTCATCCTACTAAACTCAAGGTGTGGGCAAATTACCGACCGGCGAGTGGCGTTTCTGTAAAGCAGGGTAATGAGCAATATGTTCCTGCCAATTTTGCAGGTGGGCTCGATCATAGTCAAATTTACATAGCTATTACTACTGAGCCAGTTGAAATTCGTACGAATCCAAATAATTTGAAGGTTTTCGATCCTAACGATCCGGTGGTGTTGGGTTATGGACAGGTTACATTTACAGAGGCATTTGGACCTGATGGCGCTCTTGATGCGGTAGAAATTCCTATTGATTACAATTCAAAAGCAAGAACAACACCAGCCAAATATCTTGTGATTGTGGTTTCTGCTTCTAAATATGGAGACTTCTTCTCCGGAGCGGCCGGATCTTTGATGTATCTCGATGATTTTGAACTTGTATATGAATAATATAACTAAAAGGTTATTTATTATATCCTTATTATTGACTCTGTGTGCCACGGGCGCACAGAGTCAAACTGCGTTTAAGACCGACTCGGAATTAGGGGGGGTAGAATTGCGTCATGATACGCTCCATGTAACTCCGGCTATGATTGACTCCCTAAAGAGAATAGAGCAAATAGAGGAGTTTGAAAGGGAAGTTGAGTCTGTGGTATTCGTGCCCAAAGGGCAGTGGGTGACCGGTCTGTCAGTCTCCTATTCCCAGTCGAATCAGAATAAGTATCAGTTTTTGATTCTTGAAGGTGTGTCAGGAGATTCCTACAGCTTCAAGATTTCTCCGATGCTATGCTACATGTTTAGAGACGACATGGGAGCAGGATTGAAGTTCGCTTATACTCGATCGCTTACGAAACTCGAGAATGCTCAGGTAGTATTGGATTCTGAAACTGACTATAGCGCTGACCATTTTTATTCTTTAGGTCATAACTATTATGCCACAGCTTTTTTCAGGAATTATTTCTCGATAGGTCATTCCAAACGGTTCGGTTTCTTTAATGAAGTTCAGCTTCAGTTGGGAGGTGGACAATCAAAGATGACCACAGGAGTAGGGGAAGATCTCACCGGAGCATATGAGAGAAATTTCTCCTTAAATGTAGGACTTGTGCCGGGACTTGTCCTTTTCCTTAATAATTATTCTGCTGTAGAGGTTAATGTCGGGGTACTTGGATTCAGTTATAGGGATACGAAAACCCTTACCGACCGTATTTATGTGTCGCGCAGAAAATCGCGTTCCGCGAATTTCCGAATTAATTTGTTCTCGATCACCTTCGGCGTTTCATTCTATCTCTGATTCACACAATGGAAAAGTATTCAGTATACATAAGGATTATTTGTCTGCTTCTGTTCTCCGGGTTATGCGGACATTGGGTGATAAAGGGTGAAGAGACGGATGTTTCTGATTCAATTGGGTCGCCTAAAGGAAAATATATATATGTTCCGGACTCATTGCAGAATGATGTGCTCAAGATTCTTAAAGGGCATTCAAAAGTGGTGGATGATGAGTCAAAGATAGATTCCAAAGAGAAGGTTACATGGAGGGGTGATACGGTGCCTATGCAGCTAAAGACCAGAAATCTCGGGAGATTTGACAGAGGATTGTCGAATTATCTGTTTATTCCGCGCGGACAGTGGAGCTTCGGACTTACGGCATCATATGGTGAGTTCTCAACCGACAATCTTGAAATGTTCAATCTTTTGAGCGATGTCGATGTTAGGGGACATATTTTCTCAATTAAGCCTTACATGATGTATTTTATCCGGAATAATGTTTCAGTAGGAATGAGATTCGGATACACATCAGCTAAGGGGAATATAGATTCTTTCAAAGTAGATATCGATGAAGATATGAATTTCAATCTCCATGATATCATGTATAGAAATGAATCCTATACAGCTGCATTTACATTGCGTCAGTATATTGGCATTGCTCGACGTGGGAGATTTGGTGTGTTTAATGAGGTTGAACTTGCATTTTCATCAGGAAATTCAGATTTTGCGCGTCCATATGCAGGGGAACTTAGAAACACGCATACAACCTATATGGAGGCTGCCTTGAATTTTTCTCCCGGTGTTTGCGTATTCATAATGAAGAATGTTTCGTTCAATCTTTCTTTCGGAGTCTTCGGATTCTCCCTCAGAAACGAGAAACAGATGGAAAATGGAGAGAAGGTAGGTAACAGGATGACATCAGGAGCAAATTTCCGTTTAAATATATTCAATCTTAATTTCGGTATTGCCGTTCACATATGATCACTAAGATTTATAACTCGGGGATCTTCTCCCGGCTATCTCTTCTTTTTATATTAGTTGCTTTAGGCAGCTGCATAAAGAATGACATACCCTATCCTCGAATCCAGCAAAATATAATGGAACTTGTTCCGGAAGGGGAATTGAAATCATCGTTGATTGATTCAGTCTCCTGTGAGGTTACTCTCTATCTTGAAGAGACCGCAGATATTAGGAACGTCAGATTCGAGAAATATGCCTATTCATCCGGTGCTGAGACAACTCCGAATCTAATGGAAGGGAGTTATGATCTCTCCTCTCCGATAATTGTAACACTATATAAGTATTATGATTATGACTGGACAGTTAAGGCGGAGCAAACCATTGAAAGATATTTTAGTATTGAAGGTCAAATAGGGGAGAGCGTTGTAGATCCCATTGGCCATAGGATAATCGTGACCATGCCTGAAGGGACAGATCTGAAAAATCTAACGCTTGAACAGATAAAGCTGGGCCCTGCCGGTATTACACATCTTACCCCGGAAATAAAGCCCGGTAAAATTGATCTCTCTTATCCCTTGAAAGTTGCTGTGGAGTGTTTCGACCGTACGGAATATTGGACAATATATGTGGAGTTGTCGGAATTGGTAGTTGCAACCTCCCGTGTGGATGCCTGGTCGGAGGTTATATGGGCTTATGGAGATGGTCCCTCTGATGCAATAAACGGTTTTCAATATAAGGAGGATGGTTCATCGGAGTGGATTGATGTTCCCGACTCTCGTATAACTCAGGTGCAAGGAGCGTTTTCATGTTATATACCACATTTGAAACCACTCACAACTTATGTTGTAAGAGCTACCTCTGGCAATGACAAGGGAAATGAAGTCAAGGTCACAACTCAATCTACGGCGGATATTCCTGATGGTGATTTTGAGAACTGGGGCCAGATCGGCAAAATCATATATCCTTACGCAGAGGGGGGAGTCCAATTCTGGGATACGGGTAATACTGGAAGTGCAACCTTGGGACAGAACCTTTCAGTTCCTTCAGATCATACTCCCACAGGGACTGGTAAATCAGCTGAATGCACCACTAAATTTGTTGGTATTGCCGGAATAGGTAAACTTGGTGCCGGATCAATATTTACGGGAAAATTCCAAAAAGTTGATGGTACCAATGGTATACTCGATTTTGGCAGACCCTGGACACTGCGGCCTACAAAGCTTAAAGGTTATTTCCAGTATAAAACAAAGAATATTGATTATGCTTCAGCTGAGCTATCTGCAATGAAAGGTCAGCCCGATACATGTATTGTTTATGTGGCCCTCACAGACTGGACGGCGCCTTACGAGATACGTACGAATCCTAAAAACAGGAATCTATTTGATAAAAACGCATCTTACGTAATCGGCTATGGCCAGATGCAGTATAGTGGAACTATGGAGGATTTCAAGGAGTTCGAGATAGAGATAAATTATCGTGATACGTCTAAGATACCTTCTTATCTGCAAATCACATGCTCCACTTCAAAATATGGAGATTATTTTACAGGAGGAAACGGGGCTGTGCTTTGGGTAGATCAATTCTCGTTCGGTTGGGATCTACCTTAATGGGAAATAATCAAAATGGAAATGCGTAAGATAACGAAATATATTCTGCTTATCTCTTTTTTATTCATCTCATTCCCTGCTTTTCCTGAGACATCTGCAATAAACAATGATGATGGATTCGTAAGGAACAGTAAGCAGAAAGGGGTTGCGACATCTACTGATGTTCTTGCGATAGCTTTGCCGGCGGCTGCTCTTGCCGGTGTGCTTGTTCAGCAGGATTGGAAAGGTTTAATCCAGGGTGTGGAAACGGCTGCTGCCACCGCCGGAGCAACCCTGATACTTAAATATGCCGTAAAGGAGAGGCGGCCGGATGGTTCTAACATGCATTCTTTCCCATCAGGACATACTGCAGTAACATTCGCTACCGCAGCCTTTCTCCAGAGACGTTATGGCTGGGCTTTTGGCGCTCCGGCATATGCACTTGCCACATATGTGGGGTGGGGTAGGGTATTTTCAAAGAAACATCATTGGTGGGATGTGGTTGCCGGAGGAGCTATAGGAGCGGGAAGCGCGTATATTTTTACGCGCCCTTTTGCAAAGAAGCATAATCTTCAGATAGCCCCCGTTACGGATGGTAAATGCATGTGCATATATGCATCGATGGAGTTCTGATAGATTTGGTCTTCTTCTTAAGACAAGCGTCTTTAGTGAAAGAATAGATAAGGAGCAATTTAAATTATAACGTTTCTATTATTTAACCAAAAAATTTAGGTAAAAATACGATTAATCCTACGGCGATAGCCGAGAGGACAAACAGGAGGACGGCGCCGGCAGCGACGTCCTTTGCTATTTTTATAAGCGGATCACGCTCCGGGGAAACCTTGTCGCATATTTTTTCTAAAGCAGTGTTAAAAGCCTCTGCCATAAAAACACCGCCGATGGCAAATGATATTGCGCACCATTCCGATGAGGATAGTTTAAGAATGAAGCCCACGATTATCACTGCTATTGCCGCGCATAAGTGAATCTTGGCGTTGGCTTCATTGGAAAAAAGCGTTTTTATCCCTTCCCATGCGTATCCAAAAGATTTCCCTCTTTTATAAAAGTAGCTTTTCATATGAAAAATTGATGTGTTGACTGATGAATGTTGTGCAAATATAGGAATTTCACAGATCAGAAATAAATGTAAGTAAGGGAAATAATGTTTTGTCGAATAATATTAACAGATATATACATAAATTAACATTTATTGATTTAATTAAATATCAAACACTTATAAATTAATAAACCTTTTCTTCCAAAATTTGTTGTAAAAATGTTTGCACAGAGAAAAATTTCGTTATAACTTTGCAACCGCAAACGGGAAACGATGCGGCCGATGAAAATCGGGAATTCATGCCGGATGCACATAGAACAATGAAATTTTGCCACAAGACAAGCAGCGCGGTATCGACTTAGATACCGAGTTGAGAGAGATACAAGGGACAGTTAATGTCCCCGTATCAATTCCGACTAAAAGCCTTGGGTCGAGACAAACAAACGTCAGGTCCG